>JAWKQO010000002.1:627092-940639 GCA_041390105.1 Gemmatimonadota bacterium | reverse complement strand
CGCCCTCAGGGACCACCACGGCAGGCTCTGCGAATGCCACGGGGACTACGCGCACTTCGCTGCGGTTCCCCGCTGCGTCCACGGCGGAGACCCTGAGCTGCGTCGTACCAGGCTTCACACCGGGGACGTCCACGGGCACCTTGACCTCCATGCCCCGAGCGGAGCTTTGGACGCGGCCATCGAGCCACTCGATCTCCACCGAAGCCAATCCCCGGTCGTCCCGCGCCAGGACGGTGACGGCGAAGGGATCGCCGGGACGGACCGCCGGGGGCAGCGCTACGTCCACCACCTCGGGGGGACGGTCTGCCGCAACCACGGTCACGGCCAGGGCGACCGCGACCGTCGCGCGGCCCGCCACCAACTCCAAGCCATAGCGCCCTTCTGCGGCGCCTTGGGTCGCCACGACGACCGCCCGCTCGGAACCACGGGTGGCGCCGAGGCTCACCGCAAACCCTGCCGCTTCACGACCGAAGCCGTCAATCACCCGCGCCTCATTGTACTTGTCGATTCCCTCGTGACTCAGCGACACCTCCACCACATCCCCAGACCCGGACAGGGTGACGACGTCGGGCTTGGCGGTCGGGCGGCTCTGTCCTGCCAGGTGGGCTCCGAAGACGAGGGTATGGCCGGCGAGGGCCAGCAGGACGAACGCGTGGGGCGAGGAGGCGCGTCGGTATGCCATGATCGTGACTCCGAGGGCAATCGAGACAGAAGGCTGCACTCCGGGGAGGGCCCTTCTGACGCACCCTAGCGGATGGGCGGAGATCACGGATCACCGGGAGTGAAGACAGGTTGGAGGGTTCGAGGTGCTCTGCGCCCCCCTCCCCACCTCCGCCCACCGGGTCTTGCCGCCGCGTCTGGCCGGCTCGAGGTTCCGCCCGTCCGGAACCGAGCATTCCCTGCGCGGCCCTACCGGGCGGCGCAGGCCTCCACCCCCAACGCACACCCCCGGAGAGAACGCCCATGACCGACACGTCCGCCGCCATCAACGCGACCAACCTGGGTTGCTCGATCACCTGCAAAGATCTGCAAGCGTCCATTGGCTTCTACTGCGACGCCATCGGCATGGCGCTGGGTCCGACGTTCGAGAACGACGGGAAGATCGCGGCCGCGGTGGTCGGCGCGGGCGATTGCCGGATCGTCCTCAATCAGGACGACGGCAAGCTCGGCTGGGACCGGATCAAGGGGCAGGGCTTCTATCTGCAGATCAACGTGGCGGGCCCAGCGGACGTGGACGCGGCTGCCGCGCGGATCAAGGCGGCGGGCGGGGCATTGCTGAGCGAGCCTGCAGACCAGCCGTGGGGGGCACGCATGTTCCAATTCAAGGATCTGGATGGATTCAAGCTCGGCGTATCCACCCCGCTGGCGGGATAGCATCGGTAGGCGGCACCATCGCGCGTGCGCGCGAACTCCGCGGCGGGACGGACACGCCAGCTCCTCGGTCCGTCCCGCCCTGAGGCCCAGCACGGGCCACCGGGATCGGGGCTACCTGCCTCGGTCCCGGTACCAGATGGGCCTTTCCGGAAGCTTCTCGTGGTCGATGATCCGGCCATCCTTCATGACCATGGAGAGCTTCCGGATGTTGGTGATATCCGCGAGCGGATCGGCGTCCAGCAGCAGGATGTCGGCCCGTTTGCCCACCTCCAGCGTCCCGAACTCGTCGAGCCCCTGTGAGGCGATTGCCCCCGTGCGTGTGGCGGCCACGATCGCCTGCGCCGGCGTCATCCCCAGCTCCACCAGGCCCTCGATCGCCGTGAGCGTGGCCGTGCCCGGCATGAAGTGCTCATCGTTCCTGGGGGTCCGCAGGAATTCCGGTGCGCCGCGCAGATAGGTGTCCGTCGAGGGCGTGGTGATGCACCCCCGGGCAATCAGCTTTTCGGCGTTTGCACGCCGGATGGCCATGCCCTCGGCCCGCCGCTCCGTCCGAACCTCCCAGCCGGTCCGGGTGCGTTGGAGCGCCCCCAACGTGTCGGCCTTGACGGAGTCTGCCCTCGCGGAGTCCGCACGCTGACGCCGTTCCTGGTACTCCTTCCAAGGCTTGCCGGTGATGCCGTTGGAAAGGATCGAGCAAATCACACCGCGCTCCACGATCAGATCCACCAGCTCGTCCGGGATGATCACGTCGTGGACCTCCGGGTGCTGGATCAGGTCGATCCCCGCCAGCACGGACAGACGCAGCGGCTCGGGATTGGTGGAGTGCACCTCCGCAAAGAGGCCGCGCCGGTGCACCTCTTCGACGAGGGCCTGCTGCTGGCGGGGCGAGAAGGTGATCAGGTTGTTGGTGTGTGAGGTCCCGCCGTACTTGACGAAGTCGGGACCCTTGTCGAGGTAGGCGTTGATCGCCACCCGCAACTCGTCCGGGGCCATCTCCAACAACTCCTCCCCCGAGCCCTGAGCGATGAAGTCCATCATCTGCTCATCGAAGTAGGTAGAGGGCGTCGAATTGGAGAACAGCGGTGACTTCGGCCCACCCCACCCCACGATGTTGCCCGCCGCCAGGATGCGGGGTCCGGTCACGTGGCCGCGGTTGATGGAGTCGCGCACCGCGACCAGCGGGAGCAGCGCCCCGTAGCTGTCGCGCACCGTCGTGATCCCATGGGAAAGCACCACCTGCGCGGTCTCGATCACGAGGTCCGTGAAACGGTCCTCGTAGCGCACCATCGACTCGCCGTTGTTGTAGAGCGAGATGTGTACGTTCGTGTCGATGAAGCCAGGGGTGGCGAACTTTCCCTGCGCGTCTACCATCCGAGCGTTGCCGGGCACCGTAACGGCGTGCCGGGGCCCGATCGCAGCGATGCGACCGTCTCGCACCAGGATCGTGACGTCCGGAACGGCTGCCCCCCCGTTCCCGTCGATCAGCGTAGCACCCACCAACGCGACGGGTCTCTCCTGGGCCACGAGTTCGGCGGACCGTAGGGTGAGTGTGGAGAGGGCAAGACCCGTGAGAGCCAGGGTCCAGACGAAGCGCGCTACCATCCTCATCGGTAACCTCCGAGCCGGTGGATCCCGCATGCTAGGCTGCCCGCCGAGGGCGGGAAAGCGCCCCTCCGACGGCTAGCGTCTCCGTCCTCGAATGAAGACCTGGATGCCGTCCGGCCGCGGATTGACGTAGCGGATGCGGATGCGGCCGTCCTCCGTCTCGTCCACGACGCCGGGGATGGCGTTGGCGGCGAGCGCCCACCCGGCCGGCAGCACCACGGTGTTGCGCGCCCGACCGAAGTTGCGGTCCCAGACCAGCTCGTCTCCCATCTGGGTGTAGCGGCCTGCGTCCGTGTAGGTCTCCCAGATCCGCAGTCGCACCGACGAGCCGGCCTGCACCGGATCGAACCAGATGACCACGACCTCGGTCTCTTCGTCAGCCGGGCCACCGACGTCGATCCCGCGGCTCTGGATCTCGGCGCCCTTCAGTTGCTCCACGCGCAGCCGTTCGCCCGTGTCGAGGTTGGTTGCCTCGGGGTCGGAGGCGGAGCTGCCCGCCCGTACCACGTTGATGTAGCGATCCACCCCCGGTCGCGACTCGGTGTAGTCGTGGAAGAGGCGGAACGAGTGGGTGGAGGGATCCAGCAAGAAGTAGGTGATGTCCCGGTCCTCGAAGGCGCGATCCGTGACGATGTAGTCCACGCGCGCGCGCTCGGGCGCCCCGCCCCCGCTCACCGGCACGGGCTCGTCGCTCCGCGTGCGCCGCACCCGCACCGGCCCCCCTGGTAGGGGCCGAGCGCGAACCCGGAACGGCACCGCGTCGGGTCCCGGCTGCATGAAGCTGGCACGAACGCGCCCGTCGTCTTCGGTCTCGACCTGCACGGGGTAGTTCGCCTCCACCAACTCATAGCCTGCCGGAAGCACCACCGCGTTGCGGCGGATCCCCAGCGAGCGGTCGAAGACCAGCTCGTCCCCCTCGACGAAGTAGCTGGCGCGATCGATGTAGGTCTTGTCGATGCGGACGCGACCCTGTCCGCCCTCGGGAACGGGCCGCGCGAGCGTCACCTTGATGTAGTGGCCGTCCAGGTCCGCCCTCGGGTGACCATTGGCGCGCGCGTGCCCTCCGTCCACGACCTCCCAGGCGAGCGGCTGCCCGGTGTGCAGGTCGGTGACCCCGTGAACCTCCTCCTCTGCTCCCGCCCGGATGGTATTGAAGTAGTAGCGGGCTCCGGGTGTGGTGGCGGAGACGTCGTAGAAGATGCGGAACGCCCCACTGCCCGGCGCCTGCAACTCGTAGCGGGTGTAGTCGTCCGTCTGCGTCTGGGGCGCTTGTTGCGCAAGGGTGACGCTGGTGCTTCCCACCATCATCAAGGTGACGAAGCCTGCCCTCGCGGCCCGGAGGCGGACCATGGTGGGACTGTTCATGAGCGCGCCCTCGAGCGCATGCCCTCGAACCCGAGACGGACGTCGCTGTTGGCCAGCTCCCAGCTGGTCCGATGCACGAGGTGCACGATCTTCGTCATCTTCTCGTAGTTGATGCGGTCTGCATCGTCCAGGGGTGTGTGATAGTCCGGATGCAGTCCCGTGTGGAACCACACGCCCGGCACTCCGTTCTGCAAGAAGGGCCAGTGGTCGCTCCGCCGTAGCAGGTTGGATTCGTTGTTGTCGTAGCGGAACCGCAACGTGAGCTGGGTCTCGACGTTGGCAGCCTCGATGGCGGCTGCCAGATCCGGCGAACGGGTGTAGCCGAGGATGTTGATGGCATTGGCGTTGGACTCGGCAGTCTGTGGGTCGAGCCCCGTGAAGCGCCGGCCGCCCTCCGGCGGGACCTCTTCGTTGCGACCGATCATGTCCATGTTGAGGTTGGCCACGGTGCCTGCGAGCGGAAAGCGCGGATGCAGCGTGTGGTACCACGCTCCGAGGAGTCCACGTTCTTCGGCGTCCCAGACCGCGAATAGCACCGAGCGGCGCGGGCGCTCTCCACGGGCCAGCGCGTCGGCGTAGGCAGCCGCCACCGCCATCACACCGACGGTGCCGGAGCCATCGTCGTCCGCTCCGTTGAAGATCTCCCCGTCGCTCACCCCGTCGTGATCGTGATGGGCACCCACGATGACCACGTCGGTGGCCAGCGAGGGATCCGACCCCTCCACCATCGCCAGGATGTTCCGCCCCGGCGTCGTGTGCCGCTCCACACTGGTGGTCAGCGAGACACGTGCACCCGGAAGCGCAACCACGCCGAGCCCATTGGTCGCGCCTTCGGCGGCTTGTGCCAGCTCCGCCAGGGAGCGCCCGGAGGACTGCACCAACCCCTGTGCCAGATTCGCCGAAATCTGTGCCACCGGCACCGTGACGCCTTGGGCCCAGGCGGACAGGACGTAGCGCTCGACTCTGCGCCGATCCGCCGGCCACATGGCAGCGTGGTAGGCAGGCCAGTTGTCCATGTCCTCCCGTGCCTGGATATCCCGCACGAACAGAACGCCGATGGCGCCCCGCTCCTGGGCGCTCCGTACCTTCCGCCAGTCGCGCGAAGCCTCCGAGGTCACGACGCCGTCGAAGGGGCTTTCGGCATTTTCGACACCGGGCTCGCGCTCCAGGATCAGGACGATCTTGCCCGTCACGTCTGCGCTCTGGTAGTCGTCGAACCCGAGCTGCGGCTCCACGATGCCGAAACCCGCGAAGGCTACCTCACCGGTTGCGGTGCCACTGGCGCTGATGCCCATCGGTGTCCACCCCTCCCCCACAGGCAGCGCCGGACCGCTGCGGACGGACAGCGTGTTGTCCGACCCCAGGCTGAACCAGGTCATGTCGAAGGGCTGGAAGAAGGAGCCGTCGTCGCCCGCGGGTTGGAGACCGAGCGCCGCGAAGCGCTGCGCCACCCAATCGGCTGCGCGCGCCACGTCCTGCGTACCGGCCAGCCGACCCTGCATGGAATCGTGGGCGAGCGCGTGCAGGTCTTGGGACAGCGCGTCCTGGGTGATGGTGGCGGCGCCGGGGATGCCGCCTCCGCCGCACGCGCCCAGGACTGTGAGTCCGGCCACGGGCAACGAGGCACGCGCCGTCCGAATGAGCGGTTGACCAGGCATGGAGATCTCCTGTCGAGGTCGGAGTGGCCCCCACAGGATGCAGGCCAGGGCGACTCTCCGAAAGGACACCTCCCAACGAGGATGGGCCCGGAGGGATCGTCAGTTCACCACCAACGTGACCTGTACGTCCACGGGGAGGACGAGCGGCTGCGGCGACGTCACGTGGAGGGTGGCCGCATAGGTGCCCGGGCCGAGGGACGCCGCATTGGCGAGGAGCTCGATCCCCCAATTCGAGTTCACCTTGGCGCTCAGCCAACCCGTCGGCCCCGAGGGATAGGAGATGGATGCGGCCAAGGTGTGAAGAAGGCCGCCACCGCCGTTGGAGACAGCAAGCATCAGGCTTGCAGATCCACCGACAGCCGCCGTCAGGGTCGCGGGCGAGGGGTCGAGAACGATCACGGGCTCGGGGACAACACTGACGATGAAGTGCATCGTATCCGGCCGCACGTTGGGAAGCGTGGAGGAGACGATGACGTCCGCTGTGTACAACCCGACAGGGATGCCCACTCCACTCCGCGAGACTCCCACGCTCACGGGGGCCACCGGAGGACCGTTGAACCCAACGGAAATGAACCCGGGCGGCCCGTTGGCCTCCACGCGGACCTGGAGGCCGCTGAGTATGCCACCACCACCGTTGTAGACCGGGAACCACCCCGGGCCTTCTCGCTCGCCCCGTGCGATGTGATAGGCCGTTCCGGGGAAGGCGAAGTAGATCCAGGGGCCTTCGACGGTGAGCACCACCCGGACGGTTCGCGGGGATTCGACCGCAGCAGGCGACGATACATCCAGATCCGCGTAGTAGGTCCCTCCGAGCAGTCCGGCGATCGATGCACTCAGCGTCACCTGGGCGGGGGCGGTGCTGCCCATCAGGGACACGGACAGCCAGCCACTGGCTCCGGGTCCGTAGCGGGGTGCGGCGACCGACAGATCGCTCAGGCTTCCGCTCCCCACGTTGGTGATCCGCAACGTCTGCGGAAGCGGGTCGATGCTGTCCTGCAGGGCGTAGAACGCGATCGAGGTCGGCGACACGCCGATCGCGGGCTGAGGCCCCACGTCGAACTCGACCGCCACGGGGACCGGAGCGATGTGCGGGAGGTCGGATCGAATCCAGACGGTGGCTGAATACACGCCTTCGCCGAGCGCGCTCGCCGAAGCGTCGAGGCTGAGCTCGCTCGGTGCCTGCTCTTCCGACAGGGCCACGTGCAGCCAGCCCGCTGTGCCCGTCGCTGGATACTCCACGTCGAGCGAGAGCCGACCCAGCGGGCGTTCACCGCCGTTATGGATGCCAGCCGATCCTGTTCGGGATGCCCCACCCACCAAGGCCGAGAGTCGGATGGTGTCCGGCTCGACGACGATGCGAGCGGGCTCGGCGACCGTGAGCTGAACGGGAATGGTGAGCGGCGACTTCTCGGCCTTGTCCGCCGTCACGCGAACCGAGGCGCGGTACACACCGATCGGGGCCCCAGCGCCCTGCGGCGTCAGTGTCAGTCGCGCATCGCCCCCGGCAGTGTCGACCCGGACGCCCAGCCACCCACCGACCGCATCTTCGTACGCGACTGTCGCGGCGAGACCGATCAAGGGCGCCTCGCCCGCATTCGCGAGCGACAGGGTCCGAGGAGCGGGGGCGGGCTCGGTGGGTCCGGTTGCGAACACGATCAACGTGTCCGAGCCGACCAGTACCGCACGGCCCACTACCGTGACCTCCGCCGTGGCCACACGTCCGGCCGCCGTGGCCGTGATGGTCGCGCTCCCCGAGGCGAGGCCGACGACCACTCCTGTGGTGCCTACGGTTGCCACCGAGGGGTTGAGCGATGCCCAGTCCACCGGACCGGACGCACCCTGTGCCTCAAGCTGGAGGGAGTCCCTCACCAGAATCGTGGCCTGGCCCGGAGCTACCGCCAGGGGCTCAGGTGGCGTGTTGGGGGAGTCGCAGGCGGCGAGCGCCGCGAGCGGCAGTGCGAGAATGAGGAGGCGTGGTCGCATCGGGGTGTTTCGGTTGCTGCCCGACCTCGGCAAGGTAGCCGCCTTCGTCAGTCAATCCAACCCGGTGGGAGCCCGCGCCCCCGGTCGGCCCCATTTGACGGGGCCCTGGACGCCTGCTGATGTTCCCCGCCTTCCACTGCCGTTCGTCCCCTGGAACCGCGCTCCATGACGCCTCGAATCCGCCGTGCCCTACCCCTCCTCCTGACCGCCGCGGCCGCCACCTCGCCCTTGGCCGCCCAGGATTGGACTGCCTCGTTCTCCGCCGCGCCCTACCGCGATGCCGCCAATCGCCTGATCGACGCGGCTCTGGGGGACTCGGCCGCCTACCTGCGGCTGGGGGAGCTCGGAGACCGCTTCGGGCACCGCTTGAGCGGTTCCAGCTCGCTGGAGCGGGCCCTCGACTGGATCCTGGGGGAGATGGAGGCCGACGGCCTCGACAACGTGCGCGGCGAGCCGGTGCTGGTCCCGCACTGGGTGCGAGGCAACGAGTCGGCCCGCCTGATCACGCCGCTGCAACGCGACCTGCCCATGCTCGGGCTGGGCGGCTCCATCGGCACACCGGCCGGCGGGATCCGCGCCCAGGTGATGGTGGTGGAGAGTTTCGAGGAGCTGGAGGCTCGGGCGGACGAGGCCAAGGGCCGCATCGTGCTGTTCGCGCCCGAGTGGGAGAACTACGGCGTCACGGGAGCCTACCGAAGGCAGGGTGCCATCGCGGCCGGACGTGCCGGCGCGGTCGCCAGCTTGATCCGTTCGGTGACGCCCTACTCCCAGCAGACGCCCCACACGGGCAACATGCAATACGCCGACGACGTACCGCGCATTCCCCATGCGGCCATTACCGTCGAGGATGCGGAGCTGATCAAACGCCTGGTCCGCAGAGGTGAGCGCGTCGAGGTGCACCTGGAGATGGAGGCGCAGACCCTCCCCGACACCTGGTCGCGCAACGTGGTCGCGGAGATCGTCGGGCGGGAGAAGCCCGAGGAAGTCATCGTGCTCGGCGGCCACATCGACTCCTGGGACGTGGGTCAGGGCATGATGGACGACGGTGGAGGCAGCGTGGCGGCCTGGGAAGCCGTTCGCCTGATGAAGGCGCTGGGTCTGCGGCCCCGCCGGACGGTGCGCGTGGTGCTCTGGACCAACGAAGAGAACGGAACCCGTGGAGGGAACGGATACCGCGACCAGCATCGCGGCGAGCTGGACGACCACATCCTGGCCATGGAGTCCGACGGTGGGGTCTTCAAGCCGCAGGGCTTCGGCTTCACGGGATCGGACGCCGCGTACTCTGTGCTGCAGAGGATCGGATCCCTGCTCGACCGCATCGACGCGGGGGCCGTGACCCGCGGCGGTGGCGGTGCCGACATCGGCCCCATCATGCAGGAAGGCGTGCCGGGCATGGGGCTCAACGTCGATGGCACTCGCTACTTCTGGTATCACCACACCGACGCGGACACCATCGACAAGCTGGACCCAGTCGAGGTAGCGCTGTGCGTGGCCACGATGGCGGTACACGCCTACGTGGTGGCCGAGATGCCGGAGCGGCTTCCCCGCTAGGCGCCGCTCAAAACAGACCGCGACTGACCCAGTACAGCAATCCGTTGACGTCGGCGAGACCGAGGATGACCGCCACGTCGTCGCCGGAATAGAGCTCCGAGTCGTTGCCGGGAATCCAGCGCAGCGTGCCCGTGATCTTGCCGGCGAAGAAGTACCCCGTCATGGACACACCCCACAGGTCCCGCTGACCCGCGTTCCCATCGCTCCAGCGCGGCGCGCGCAACACGTCTCCCGTCAACTGCAGTCCGCTGACCATCAAGCTCTCGGACTTCTTCAAGACCCCAAGGCCGCCGTGCAGTCGCCAACGCTCGTCCGGATTGTCGACCGGACGGTTGAACGTGAGCGAGAGCGGCGCGACCAGCGCCCAATCCGGCCCGAGGTGATAGGTGGGCCGCAGCCCCCAGATGTCCCCCCCTTTGGTGCCGGCTGCCACCGAAAGCTGGTTCGGGGCCAGATGGAACAGCCAATTTCCGAACGTCTCGCCGTCGGGAATCGTGGAGGGATCGGTATCCCAACGGTCTTGATATTTACCCCAGGCAGAGCGGAACCAGAGCTCCACGAACTGGATCAGCGGCTCCTGGTTGTTCTGGTCGTCCGACGCCAGGCGCGTCTCGACGCGCCAGAGTTGGCGGAGCACCTGCTCCGCCGTGCGGCTCATAAACAGCGGTGGATTCTGGACCAACTCCCGGAAGGTGTAGTCGGCCAGACACCCTTCGATCTGCGCGTGCTCCCATTGGTCCCGGCCACATTCGGGCCGCTCCGCCCAATCGCGGATGACGTCCATGGCCCGATCGTCCTCCCGGAGTGAGCGCAGGATCTCATCGAAGCCACCGCTGCAGACCAGACGCTCGATGCTTCCTCGACCGGCGCAGCCGTTGTCGGTGCCAGCCAGGACGCGCTCGTTCGCGGCAACCAAAGCCTGCAGCAACACCACGCGACCGTCCGTGTCCTCGGGCCAGGCAACGGATGGGGGGCGCTGCCCCGGATACTCGATTGCGAAGATCGACGCCAGCACGGGTGGAGCGAAGGGCCCCAATTGCAGTCCCTCGTCCTCGATGAGCTCACGCACGATCTCCGCCTCCGCGCAGCGGCCCAGCTTGCGCGAGACGTCGCGAGTGTGCTCCTCGGGACACAGCTCGGACGCGATGAAGTGCAGCGCGTCGTAGACACCCACGTAGAAGTCGAACTCGCGGAAGGGCCGCCCCAGGAATGCCGCAAAACCCGCGAGGTGCTCACCCACGATGGGGAAGGAACGACTTGTGACACGCAGCCAACCGGCCCGCGGGTCGTCCGGATCCTCGCGTAGGGTCCGGGCCAGGGCGTGCAGCTCGTACTTCCGTGCGGCTGGGATCGCCTGCCCCACCATCTGCAGGGCCGCCGCGGTGCCCTGCCGTTCGGCGTCGGCGCGTCCCTGGCGCGCTCGCTCCAGAGGATCGCGGTACTGGCCGGCTTCGATGTATACGAGGCGTGGTAGGGTGTCGGCTCGTCCCAATCCTGGCTCGGTCGCGACATGGGGCACGCCCGACACGCCACTTCCTCGCCGGTGCGCGAACAGGTGCAGGGCAAGGTCCAAAGGGCTGTTGTCGAAGAGCCCGCCGTCCAGGTACTGGGCCGCCATGTGGCAGCCGCGAGCACTGCGACGGCCGCCGAGCGCCTCGCATTCGGCGGCCGAAGCCTCCGGATCGACGACCGTCAGACTCTCCGGCTGGAAGGCCAGCGGAAAGGCACTGGATGCGGCGCTCAACTCGTAGGCAGCCTCCGAGTCCACCAGCTCGTAGGGCCCCCGAACGGGCCACGCCCCATCGTCGCGTCCGGCATCGGGAAAGACGCGCTTGCCCAACCCGGCGTCGTTGCGGAGGTCCGGCTCGGGCAGGGCGAAGGCCAGCCTCCGTCTCCCTTCCTCTTCCAACGTCACCAGACGCAGCACCGACACGAAGCGTTGCGTCGGGATGCTCAGGTCGCCGATGGCGATCGAGCCTCGCACCTGCTTCGTGAGGGTGATGCCGATGGGCAGATCGCAGTCGGCGGGTCGTGCCCGCACGAGCGTGCTGTCGATCTCCGCGAAATGCCGATCGAAGAAGCGCCGGTGCAGGATGGAGAGCGTGCGAGGGTCGTGCTCCCGATAGGCGGCGGGCCAGAGCAGCTGCTCCCATCCCGTGCGAACCCAGATCTTGAAGAACAGGCTCTGCTCGGGTGGCGCCAGGGGCCGGTCGTCGCACCACTCCACGGCCGAAATCAGCGCGTTGATGTTCCCGGCGGAGGCACCCGTCACCGCCAGCAGCTCGTAGGGACGCCCGTGGTGCTCGTGTCCGGGCGTGATGGAGTGCTTCATGCTCTGGATGAGCCCCCAGTTGAGCCCTGCCTGGTAGGAGCCCAGGCTCTTGCCTCCGCTGATGGTCAGCGCCACCGGGGCGCGGCTTTCCGGGGGAGGGAGGAGGCGCTGTGCCTGCAGTGAAGCGGGGGCGGCCGCGAGGCCGGCGCACATCCACAGCCCCGGCAGGATTCGATGAGCTGACATGACGCTCCTGGGTCGTGCCGTCAGAGCGGGGGGTCACGCCCGAAGAGGCGCGAAGCGAGGCTAGTAGCGGCCACCCTGTCGCGCCAGTTCCTGGCGCGAGTGCAGCACAGCGAGGCTCTCCACGAGCGCCGCGCGCACGGCCCCGTCCCATCGTCCGCCCCGCCAGAGCGCCTGATTCACCTCCAACTCGATCCCCAGATAGCGGGGCCCGAAGCGGCGGCGCAGCGTCGTGGTCAATCCGTCGGAGGCCCCGCGGTAGGGCTGGTTCCTCCGAACGCGCAGGTCCGAGCAACCGCGGAGCGCAGCAGCCCATCCAGAGGTCCACGCCCTCTCGGCCCGACGCGAAGGATCGTAGAGCAGACCCACCTCGAAGGCACGCTCCCGTCCGGCCAGCACGGGTGTGAACGTGTGCACCCCGATATGGACGACCCGCGGATGGGAGGTCAGCGCCTCGGCGACGCAGGTAGAAACGGCGGCCCGGTAGGGGCGGTAGAACTTCGCGAGGATGCGCTCCCGCGCCTCGTGCCCCAGTCCCCGGGTGTATTCCGAAAAGTGTCGAGGGTGACCTTCCGAGCGGTTCAGATCGACCAACAGCCGCGTGACCGTGGCGTGGAAGCCGGCATCCGCATACCGCCGCAGCAGCGTGCGGAACAGGGACAAGGCGCCCAGGTCCCACCCGCGGTGGCTCTCGAGCGCAGCGTGCGCCCCTCGAAAGCACTCTCGCCAACGGGGCGGGACTCGGTTCCCGCCGTGCTCGCAGGTGAAGAGCCAGAACGTACCTGCAGGGGACATTGTGCCCGTGGCGCTCAGGTCCGGGGTCGATCGGGCTCGAAGAGACGGTTCGCGCGCAGCGCCTCGCCCAACGAACGATAGACCGCGACGAGCTCCTCGCGCCCCCACGCCTCCCCCAACGCCCTGCGGATGCGCGTGGCCAGAGTACCTTGGGTCAAGATCCGCTCGATCCCGCGGCCGACCTCGGCCGTCAACCGCGCCCCCGCCTCGTCCGCCAGGTGCCCCCACAGCCGGATGAGGTCCACCTCCCCGCGACGCCAACCCACGGCGTGCAGCACCTCCGTGTCCCGCACGCGCGCCTGCTCACCGTCGCGAATCGCATCCAGCAGCACTGCGGCCAGTCGGTGCTCGTCCAGCGCCCGCACGGGCTCGTCGCCGAGCCAACGCCCGTCCACCAACAAACGCAGTACCTCGACGACCAGAGACACGATCGCCAGATCCGCGGCCGGACACTCCTGCAAATCCAGGAGGCGGATCTCGATGCTCCCTCGGTCGAAGCGGGCGATGGCGCCCCGGGAGTTGAGGAAGTGCCGGTCCAGCACCCGGTCCTGGTCATGAGGGGCCATCGCTTGCACGATCGGCTGGAAGATCACGCGGTCGTAGTCGCGCTGCGTGTAGACGCGCTCCGGAATGACGACCCCGGCCAAGGACGGCATGCGGACCTGGTTTCGGCGATACGCGTCCAGGCGCGCATCCGCGAGGCCCGTGTCCTTGCCATCGAGGATGGGGGTGCTGGCGGCCAGCCCCGGCAACAGTGGCAGCAACACGCGGATCGCCGCATGCAAACGACCGAACTCCTCGTCGTTCTTGAAGGGGAGGTTGAGGTGAGTGCTCTGTAGATTGGACCAACCGTGGCCTCTGCACCCGAAGACGCGGTCGTACAGCGCGTACACCTCGTTGTACTCGTGCGGCCACAGGCGCGTCTCGGTGGCCGGGTCCATGAATGGGTGGGCACCGGTGCCCAACAGCGTGGCGCTCAGCGGCTCGAGATAGCCGTGGACAGCCAGCACCTCCTCGTGGAAGCGGCGCGCCAGCGGCTCCAGGGACGGCGCTGGACCCGCCGTCTTCAGCTCGAGGACATGGCTGACGAGCTCGTTGGACCACTCCAGATCGTCGCGCTCCACGTCCGCGGAGATGCTTCCGGTCACGCGCTCGATGAGGTCATCCACGACGGGACGCACGCCGAGCGAGTCACGGTCCACGACCATGTACTCCAGCTCGACGCCGAAGCCATCGAAGAGCCCCAGCGCATGCTCAGCGTCCACGGATCTGGAACTTCCGCTCGAAGCGTTCCCGCAAGGTGAGCACGATGCGTCGGTAGAGCTCGTCTCCCAACACCTGGTCCTCGACACCGTGATCGATGTTGGGATTGTCGTTGACCTCGATCACCATGGGCTGCCCATCGAGCTCCTTCAGGTCCACCCCGTAGAGGCCATCCCCCATCAGCGCCGCCGCCTTCAGTGCAGTCGTGATCACCGCCTCGGGCGCGGCCGTCACGTCGAGCGTCTCCCAATCTCCTTCCACGTCCCGGCTGGTCTGGCTCTTCCAGTTGTAGATCTGCCAATGCCCAGAGGCCATGTAGTAGCGGCAGGCGAACAGCGGCTCCCCGTTGAGGACTCCCACTCTCCAGTCGAAAGGAGTGGGTGTGTACGCCTGTGCGATGATCAACTCCGACTGGGACAGCATGCGTTCCAGATCTCGATCCAAGCCCGCTTTGTCCTCGGCACGCGTGACGCCCAGAGAGAATGAGCCGTCCGGCACCTTGAGTACGCAGGGCAGTCCGATCTGTTCGCGCACCTGGTCCGCGTTCTCCTTGTGCACGATCATCGTCTTGGGGCTGGGGACCCCGGCGGCGTTCAGCGCTTCTGCCAGGAATACCTTGTTGGTACAGCGCAGGATGGAATCAGGGTCGTCGATGACCGGCATCCCCTCCGACTGGGCTCGTCGGGCGAAACGGTAGGTGTAGTGGTCCACCTCGGTGGTGGCCCGGATCAGAAGGGCGTCGAACTCGCCGATGCGGTCCGAGTCCTCACGCGTGATCAGTTCGGTACTGAAGCCGAGCGCCTCGCCCGCACCGAGGAAGCGATTCAACGCAGCACGGTCGGAGGGCGGCGCCTTCTCCTCGGGGTCGTGCAGGATGGCCAGGTCATAGATGAACTTGCTGGGACGGGGGCTGTGGTAGCGCCGCCGTCCCAGATACTGCGCGGTGGCGGTGCGCGCGAAATCGACATCCGCCTCCTCGATGTCTCCCAGCGCCAGGATGCGCACGTTCTGCAGCTCCCAGCGCGCATCCTTCTCGAAGCGCGCGCGCAGGAAGGGCGCCACGAAAAGGCGGTGGAGCTCGAGGGCCAGCTTCTCGTGGTCCTTGCGCGGGCTCTCTCCGAAATACACGTCCATCTCGAAGGTGTCACCGGGCACGTCCCGCAAGGAACGGCGCACGAGATCGTCCAGCTCCTCTGTGAGGATGCGGGTGACCGCCGGCGTCTTCAGATCCTGGATCGTCTTGACGCTGGGAATCACGCGCTGGCCCCGCGCCTCCGCCAGGAGGGAGACGTAATAGCCCTGAGAACCGTAGCGATACTCGCGACAGAGGTTGAAGACCCGGGCATCGCGCTGTCCCCACTGGGGGTCCAGCAGGTAGTCTCGGCCCGCGACGATCTCGCACCCCTCCACATCCAGGGTCCAGAGCTTCGGGTTGTTGACGACGACGATCTTCTTCATGGGGCCTCGGGCGGATCGGCCACACCGTGGACGAACGGCCCCCGCTGCGGGAAGTCCGGCAGCTCCCCTTTGGGCGCCACCACCATCAGGTTGCCATCGTAGGTGACCACTCCCAGCAGGATGGACCGGACGAGATGGGCGGGCTCCACCTCGTAGTAGTGATCCCCCGAGATCGGATTGGCCTGGTAGGGGTCGGCGATCAAGAACCGTCCCACTCGCGTGCCGCACAGCACCACGAAGTGCCCCTGCGGCGTGCCGCGCACGTCGTCATAGAGCATGCGGCCACCTTCCGCCTCCACCTCACGGGGTGTGCCGTACAGATACGTGGAGCTCAGGCCGCACAGGACGGGCAGTCCCATATCGAAGTACTCCTCGATCAAGCGAACCGTGAGCGGATCGAAGCGAAGCTCACCTCCCGCCTCGAGGAAACTGGCGTAGGCGCGCGTGCTCTCCCGGAGCCGTCGCTTGCGCTTGGCGGACAGCTGGGCCCGCAGCTTCTCCAGCAGTGTGCCTCGATCCAGACCCGCCCAGGACGGATCGAACACCCGCAGGTTGTATGAATACAGGCGGACATCGAACCCCCGGGCCAGAGCGTCCAGACCCAGGAAGACCGCGAGCGTGCCGCCTTCCTTCAACGAAGGGACGTCGCGGATCAGCTGAGGCAGGTCGAGATCCAGCCCGTGAAACGTATAGACCGCGTGCAGGCTGGTGGGACCGCAGGAGTAGTCGTCCGGCTGGGCCAGGATCGGCACACGCACGGTGGGGGCGGTCATGGTTCGGAGAGGGTTGGGGCAGGAGGCCGGTTGGGAGGTTCGGGGCCGCTATGAGACCCCTGGCGAGCCGGCCGGATCCCCGGGAGCGGGCCCCCGGCAGCGCCGGGGACCCTCCCGATCCGAGAGGCTTAGCGCTTGGGCGCGGCCTTCTTGCGGGACGCCTTCTTGGCGGCCTTCTTGGCCGTCTTCTTCGCAGGCGCCTTACGGGCAGTCTTCTTGGCCGCCTTCTTCACGGTCTTCTTGGCCGTCTTCTTCGCCGCAGCCTTGCGGGTGGTCTTCTTGGCAGCCTTCTTCGCGGCCTTCTTCTTGGTCGCCTTCTTCTTGGTCGCCTTCCTCTTGGCGGCCGCCTTCTTCATCGCCATTGATCTCTCTCCGGAGCACGCCCCGGGGGGCGCAAGTGATTGGCGGGAGCGCGTTTCGCTCCTTCGAGCCGGGCGGTGAGGCAAGGGACAGGCCAACTAAGAGTCAGATATCCGCAAAGTGTTTTGTATCAACGTGATACAGCGCAACATCCGGGAGTTGTTCGGGTGGTGTGGGTCGGCTTTTTCAGCATATGGTTGCTGATTTGCTCGATATGAGACATTTTTCGGCACGTGCATGCCGAATCGTGCAGGGCGCCAGGCGTGCCAGCGGCTCGATTGTCCTTGTAGGAGAGGAAGTTCCGCCGCCACACCCACTTTTCAGCACCGTGTTTCCGATAATTCGATGATCGCACGCATCCTCGTCTACACGAGAACGCCGACCCTCTCGGCACGGTTGACCTCCATCCTCGAGAGCAACACCGGCGATCGTGTCATCGCCGAAGCGCGCACCGTGCGACAGGTGTGGTCGAGTCTCAAGCGGGAGTCGTTCGACCTGCTGATCTGCACGGCAGCAGACTTACCCGAGCCCGTCACCGAGACCGTGAGCGCCCTCCGTGCGGCGCCCGACGCACCCGAGGTCGTGCTCCTCACGAATGAAGAAGACGCGGAGGAGCGCACGCGCCTGACGGCGGCGGGCGCGCTCGACGTGCTGGTGCGCCACCTGCCGGACCGGGCGCTGCGCGGAGCGTTCGACGCGCTGGTGCGCCGACGACGCGCCCAGCTGCAGCGGCGCACGGACGGTACCGAGCAGGAGTTCCGTTTCGGCGACTTCGCCTCTTCCAGCCCGGCCATGGAGGAGCTGCTCAGCCTGGCCGAACGCGTCGCCCGCTCGGACGCCTCCCTTCTGATCCTCGGCGAGACCGGAGTGGGCAAGGAGTGGCTGGCGCATGCCATCCACACGGAAAGCGCGCGCGCCGACGGCCCATTCGTGGCAGTCAACTGCTCCGCCCTTCCCGACACCCTCCTGGAGAGCGAGCTCTTCGGACACGTCGAAGGCGCCTTCACCGGCGCGGTTCGCTCCCGCCGCGGCTACTTCGAGCTGGCCCACGAAGGCACGCTCTTCCTCGACGAGATCGGCGACATGCCACTCGCACTCCAGACCAAGCTGCTGCGGGCGCTCCAGGAGCGGCGCATCCACCCGCTCGGCGGTGAGCGCTCCATCCCGGTCGATGTGCGCATCATGGCGGCAACCAACCGCAACCTCGAAGAGGCCATGGAGGCCGGCGACTTCCGTCCCGATCTGTATTTCCGCCTCGGAGTCGTCACGCTGACGGTGCCCCCCCTGCGCGAGCGCCGAGAAGACATCGAAGAGCTGGTCAACGCCTACTGCGAGCGCTTCTCCGACCAGTTCGGCCGGCACCTGACGGGTACCGACGCCGCCGCCATGGAGGCACTGGAGCGCTACACCTGGCCCGGGAACGTGCGCGAGCTCATCAACGTCATGGAGCGGGCGGTCCTGCTGGCGCCGGGCCCCAAGCTGTCGCTCGCCGACCTACCCGCGCAGATCTCCGGCGCGCTACCCCCCGAGATGCGAGGACCGGAGCCACCGCGCCTGGAAAGCCTGGTGCGGCAGCCCTTGGACGAGGCCCGCGATCGCCTGGTGTCCTGGTTGGAGAGCGCCTACCTGGAACGAGTACTGTCCGAGACGCGGGGCCGTGTGGGTCAGGCGGCGGAGCGCGCAGGCGTGAGTACGCGTACGTTGTACAACAAGATGCAGCAGTACGGCCTCGACAAGGCCGATTTCCGAGGCTGACATGAGACGGCGCCGCCGACCAGCTCGAAGCGGCACGCGGGATGCTGCCGACGGGACCTTCGGCATCCCGCTCCGAGTCGAATCGTCCGCCATGACCACGTCCCGAGCGTCGAAGTCCGGATCCGGAGGATCCCGCCTACGACGCGCCTGGCGCCGCATACCGCGGAGCCTGCGCATCGGCCTGCCCCTTCTGCTGGCGTTGGCCGCGCTGAGCCCCTACCCGGAGCTTCTGCGCTGGATGCGCCCGGGCCACACGTCGCTCATGCACCAGCGGATGCGCGAGGCGCGGGAGCATGACCAGGTCCTGAGCATCCAGCGTGAATGGCTCGACCTCGAGGATATCGACGCCACCCTCGTGCGCGCCGTGCTCATCGCGGAGGATCAGCGGTTCTTTCTACACGATGGAGTGGACTGGCTGGCGCTCGCCGAGGAGCTCCACTACCAGGGCGACGGTTCCTTCGAATGGTGGGACGTAGGAGACTGGGCGTCCGTCGCCCAGGCGCTGCGGTACTACCGGAGCCACGCAGACGAGGTGAAGGGGCGGAGCACCATCACCCAGCAGCTCGCCAAGAACCTGTACTTCGGTACGGAGCGGTCGCTCACCCGCAAGGTGCGTGAACTGGTGGTAGCCAAACGAATGGAGTGGTTCTTGCCCAAGGAGCGCATCCTGGAGCTCTACCTCAACGTCGTGGAGTTGGGCCCCGGTGTGTTCGGAGTGGAAGCCGCGGCACAAGCCTATTTCAGCCGCAGCGCCGCCGATCTATCGCGTGCGCAGGCGGCGTCCCTGGCCGCCACCCTCCCTCATCCCCTCACATCAAACCCCGACCACCGACCGAGTCGCATGGCCTGGAGACGCGATCTGATCCTCCGCCGGCTGGCCCGCGGCGAGGACGCACCCCGGCCGGAGTAGCCTTCAGTCCTCTGCCACGTACGCGGCGACCACGAGATCCGGATCGTCGAATCGGTTCCGTTCTGCGGACAGGAAATCGTAGTAGCCGCAACGCGCACTCCCAGGATACTGACGGCAGATGGTGGGACGCCCCTCGTAGATGCTGCATCCGCGGGTCTCGTCGTCGATGAACATGCAGATGGTCTCGAAGTACTCGTCGTCCTTGTGACGAAGGACACGCACGCCGTCCTTGGTGGTCTTGGTGAATCTGCGCTCCGCCTTCTTCTCGGTGATGCCGTGATGCTTGGCCAGGCGCTTGAGGTCCCGGTCCGTCACTGGAATCCATGCGTAGGAGCAGCAGTACGCGGGGCACTTGTTGCAGTTGTAGAGAACCTTGAGTGCCTTGCCCAAGAGACCGCCCTTTCGGTGAGGGGTGGGAGCGCCGAGGTCGGCAATCTACCCATCCCTCCCCTGACCGCCACCCAGGTGGTCCCCCTGCCCAGAAGCCCCGCCGCCGCTCCGCGGCGCGCCTCGCTCGCGATACGCACGGGGACCGGAAAGGCAGGGCAGGGCTGCCCGTATCCCCCCGTGGACCCGGGCCGCGGAACCCCGACCCCGGGGGGCTGGGGACCATCCAGGCGGTCTGGGGGGGTAGCAGTGTCCGGCCGGCGATCGGGCCCGGCCGCGATGAACGATCGGAGGAACGGACAACGATGGCTTCGACTCGCATGCTCCTGGTAGCGGCTCTGCTTGCAGTTCCGGCAGCCGTCCCCGCCCAGACGTACGTCTCCGCCCACCCGGCGCTGCCGGCGGCGGGCTTCGCATCCGCGATGGTGATGGACGGTTCGCTCCTGTACGTGGGCCGCACGGGCGCCGCTACTGGGATGCCCATCCCCCCCAGCCGGGCCGGGAGCGTCCACGTCTTCGAGCGCGGCGCGGCGGGCTTCCGCGAAATCGCCATGGTGGAGGGTTCGGACGCCGAGATCGGCGACGGATTCGGCACCGCCATCGCGGCGCACGGAGCGTGGCTTGCGGTGGGCGCACCCCAGCAGGGCGGCGGGTCCGTCTACATCTTCCAGCGCGCGGGGTCGGAGTGGCGTCAGGTGGCCAAGCTCGCGGCTCCGGCCGGTCCGGCGGACGCCGCCTTCGGCTCCGCGTTGGGCATCTCGGACGGCTTCCTCTTCGTCGGAGCGCCGCAGGCCACGCAGAAGGGCGTGGTCTACGCCTATGACGCGGCGGCCGGCTGGCGCCCGGCCGGAGAGCTCGCTCCCTCCGATCCGGCCGACTCGAGGCTGGGCCGTTCCATCTCGGTACAAGGCAATCAGGTCCTGGTGGGCGCCCCCGGCCCGGGCGGTTCGGTGGGTGGAGGCGGGATGCAGGGCCAACCCGGCCCCGGCGCCGCCTATCTGTTCGAGCGTGACGGGAGCGGATGGCGTGCGCTGACTCGTTTGGCGGCGCCCGCCGGAGCGCTGGCGATGGGGACCAAGGTCCACCTCGGTGAAGGATGGGCGCTGGCCTCGGCTCCGATCACGGGCAATGCCAACGGTGCGCTCTACGAGTTCACGCGCGGTGCGGATGGCACCTGGGCTGCTGGGACGCCCCTCAAGCCCGAGGCGCAGGGGCCCACGATCTTCGGAGCCGACTTCGTGGTGGCGGGTGAAGACCTTCTGGTGGGCGCGCCGATGGTGGGACAGTTCTCCGGTGTGGTCTACGTGTTCGGGCGACAAGCGGGCACCTGGACCCCCAAGCAGACCCTCACCGCCGAGACGCAGGGCATGGCCGGTTTTTTCGGAATGGCCGTGGCCGGCAGCGGCGACGTGGCCGTGCTGGGCGCCCCGGGCGACGACTTCTGGGAGGGCACCGGGTTCGTGTTCCGGCGAGGTGCGGACGGCACCTGGACCGAGACCTCGACGGTTACGGACGCAGGCTCGGGTCTGGAAGCGATCACGGGTGGGCAGGTCGACTGCTCCGCCGATGGAATGGCCGCCAGCTTCGGGTGTCAGGACGTCGATCTCGTCTCCTTCCTGCCCGCCAGCGCACTCGGCGCCGAGCGTGGCATCATGGTGAGCGACATCTGGGGTTGGACGGATTCCGAGTCCAACCGGGAGTACGCCCTCATCGGACGCTTCGACGGCACCTCGTTCGTGGACGTGACCGACCCGGCCCATCCGGTCTACCTCGGCAACCTTCCCCTTACCGAGGGTGCCACCAAGAACCTCTGGCGCGACATCAAGGTCTACAAGGATCACGCCTTCGTCGTGGCGGACGCCGCCGGAGAGCACGGCGTGCAGATCTTCGATCTGACACGGCTCCGGGATTTCAACGGGACGCCAGAGACGTTCAGCGAGGATGCCCACTATTCGGGGATCCACAGCGCCCACAACATCGTCATCAACGAAGAGACCGGCTTCGCCTACGCGGTGGGCAGCAGCATGGGCGGTGAGACCTGCGGCGGCGGCCTCCACATGATCGACATCCGCGACCCGCGCAACCCCATGTTCGCGGGCTGCTTCTCGGATCCGCTCACCGGGAACGCCAAGACAGGATACAGCCACGATGCCATGTGCACCGTCTATCACGGGCCGGACACCGAGCACCAGGACAAGGAGATCTGCTTCGGCGCCAACGAGACGGCGCTCTCCATCGCGGACGTGACGGACAAGGCCAATCCGGTGGCGCTTTCACGGGCGTCCTATCCCAACGTCGCGTATTCACACCAGGGGTGGATCTCGGACGACCACCGCTACTTCTTCCTGGACGACGAGCTCGATGAGCTGTCGGGCACGCAGGACCGGACCCGCACGTTGGTCTGGGACATCGCGGATCTGGACGACCCGGTCCTGCTCACCGAATACAAGGGTGAGACCGCCGCGTCCGATCACAACCTCTACGTCAAGGGCAACCTGATGTACGAGTCGAACTATGTGGCCGGCCTGCGGATCATCGACATCAGTGATCCGGCCAACCCGCGCGAGGTTGCCCATTTCGACACGGTGCCTTGGGGCGACGACGCCCCCGGGTTCGCGGGGTCGTGGAGCAACTATCCCTACTTCAAGAGCGGGAACATCATCGTCTCCAGCATGCGCGAAGGGCTGTTCGTGCTGCGCAAACGGGAGCGGCCGGTGTCCTGACGCTGCCGGCCCCCCCCTCGGTACGACAGAAGCAGCAGGGGCCGGAACCCAGCGGGTTCCGGCCCTTTGTGCATCCGCGCGGACGAATGGATCGAGGGCCTCGCGGCATTCACCGCGCGACCTGCGTTGGACGCCCGAGTCGTGTTTCAGCCGAAGGAACGCAGCACGATCCAGCGCACCCTCCGACCGGACGAGACGACGCCGGAGCGGATCGGCGCAGACGGCGTTTGACCAGGCGCAGCTTCGGCTTTCGCCGGTTTTCCACGCCCCGGGCGATGCGAGGTTCCTCGTTTCGCTACACTCGCTACGTCCGGCATTCCTCCTGCCCCTCGTTCGGGCTCGACGAACCGCACTCATCGCGTGCCGTCGATACCCGACGATCTCGGAGGAATTCGATGTCTAGATTCAGAATCGTGGTCTGCGCGGCGGCGTTCGCCGGAGCGCTCACCGCTCAGCCGGCCGCTGCGCAGGATCACCGCTGGTCCCTGGAGGGGCGGCTCGGCGCCACCCTCCCCACCGGAGACATCGGTGACAACGACGAGACCGCCGGACTGAGTGGCGCGGTCGACCTGCTCTATTCCGTCTCCAATGCAGCCAGCCTCTACGGCGGCGTGCGGGCCTACCGCTTCAATTGCGACGGCCCCGAGTGCGTGGACGATCGCAATGGCAAGGGGCTCGGCGCCGGCGTCAAGTTCGTCTTCGCCAGGGAAGCCCGGGCGCTTCCCTGGGTCCGTGGAGGTGTGATCTACGATCAGGCCGCGATCTCCGGCTCGGACTCGGATTGGGCGCCTGGCTTCGAGGTGGGGGCCGGCATCGATCTGGATCTCTCGCCGCGCTTCGCGCTGGTGCCGGCCGTACGCTACTACGGCTACCGGGCCGAGTTCGCTCAGCCGGAAGACGACGCGGACATGAGGTACTTCGTCATCGACCTGGGTGCCCACCTACACTTCTAGGTCGAAGCGAGCGTCACGAGTTCCGGGAGAAGCGGGCCGAAGCGGCACTCCTGCGTGCGGAGCTCGAGCGCGACTTGGCAGCGCTACACGGGAAGTTGGACACCGACCGTATCGGATAGCGACCCCCATCCGACGGCACGGGTCCAGATCGGGCCGGGCATGCGAATGCATGTCCGGTCCGATGTTCGTATGTGCAGCGCGCCCCGGTCGGGCCTGACGACGAGCGAAGGCCTTCGCGTCACGCGCCCCCGGGCGGGGCGCGCGCGCGAAGGTTGGGCGCTAGTAGGTATGGGTGCGTTGCACGCGTCCGTCCGTGCGGTGGATGATCAGCCGGCTGGGGTGTGCGGAGGCCGCGACGTCCCGTGCGGCGCGTAGCGCTTGGCGCTTGTTCCCGAACCGTTGGTCGTCGCCACCATCCCGCGTCAGGATCCATCCCCCCTCCGCATCTGCTTCGAGCCTGAACGTGGTTCCCGGCTCCGCACCGTTCGACCGCCGCTGCCGGAGTGCCCGGGCCGTCACGACTCCCGCGGCTCCCAGGGCCGCGATACCCGCCGCGGCCACCACCGCCTTGCCGGCTCCGTTCCGAGCGGCGGGTCGCAGCGCTTCTCCGGCCTTCGTGACTGTCTCGCCTGCCTGCTGCAGGTGCTTCTGGATCTTTCGTTTGGTACTCCGTTTCATGGTCCCTCCCACCGTTCGTCGTTGACGGGTCCGTGTTGTCTCCAAGACGGCGCTACGCCCTGTCGTCCACACCTGTCACTCCCTGTGCGCGGGCGCAGTGGGCACAGCAGTAGAAGCGGTGCTCGGCCTCCACGCCGTGGCCCACGATTCGGCACCCGCAGTGGCCGCAGGTGGGCGCCAGGGCATGGATCGCACACTCGAACGAGTCGAAGACGTGGGTGTCTCCGTTGTGGAGCGTCACCTCGAACGACTTGTCGTATGCGTTTCCGCAGATCTCGCACGTCGCCACATGCCCTCCTTGTCCGGCGAGGCGTCCAGGATTCCGCGACGGCATGGGGGCAACGAGCATGCCTTCGCTCTGACCCGCTGTGCCCCTGTACCTGGGTGGCTCGTGCGCCTCGGCTCCGCCCCGGCACTCACCGGTCGTGTTTCACTTCGGTCTCGAGCGCAACGCGCCGAGAGGGTCCGTCCCGTCCGATCCGCGGAAGGACGCGGTCCCGGATCGCCCTTCGGTGGCTCGTTGGAAGGGTGCTGCTCGGTACGGCGTTTGCCCCTCCGATGCCCGTCCCGTGGTATCCAATCACGAATCCCACTCGAACCGGCGAGGACCTGATGAACCTGACGTCACTCCGGAAGCTCTACATCCACGAGCTCAAGGATCTCTATAGCGCGGAGCACCAGATCCTGGACCACCTCCCCCAGATGGTGGCGGCAGCGCAGGACAAAGGACTACGACAGGCTCTGGAGGCCCATCACAAGCAGACCGAGCGTCAAGTGGCCCGGCTGGAGAAGATCTTCTCCGGGCTGGATGCCAAGCCAGGCGGGCAGAAGTGCAAGGGGATGGAAGGCCTTCTGAAGGAGGCCAAAGACGCCGTCACCGAGCGGGCCTCCGATGACGTCCGCGATGCTGCGATCGTAGCGGCTGCACAGCGCATCGAGCACTACGAGATGGCCGGCTACGGTGTGGCCCGGGCGTTCGCGGAAAAGCTGGGTGACTACAGGGCGGCCGATCTGCTCCAGGAGACGTTGAACGAGGAGGCATTGGCCGACCAGAAGCTCACGCGCTTGGCCGAGCGCCGCCTCAACTTCGAGGCGCTCGCCTGACGCCGTCCCGAACCGACCCGAATGGACCCGGCCGGGACCTCGCTGCTGCGTGGCATCGGGTCCGGCCGGGTTCCTGCGCGTCAAGGCCCACTCGGAACGTCGGGCCAGGTTGGCCCAGGCGCGTCAGACGGCACATCTTTCGGATCGGATTCGAAGGCGGTGGCGCGTGCCGACGGCGCGCGGCCCACGGATGTCGCTCACCGCGGAGTGGGAACCTCGTGCCGGAACGACGCTGGACCTGGTGGGACTGGGACCCTGTCCGCGACGAGCGGTCTTGGGACGACAACGTCCGTGGTCTCCTGGGGAATCCAGACTGGCCCTTGCAGGGGCCATCCGACACCTGGTGGGCGCGGGTCCACGAGGAGGACCGGGAGCGGATCCGGTCGGTGGTGGCCACATCCCTGCGCGTGGGTGGCCAGTGGTCCCTCACCTACCGCTTGTCACGGGCCGACGGCACCTGGCTCACCGTGCGGGATCGAGGCTGGATCGTGCCTCACGACGTGAGCCAGCTACGTGGGCACGGCTCCGTGATCGAGGTGTCCCACGCGCGCCCATCCGCCGACCCGGATCATCCGCCCCTGGAGACCGAGACCCAGTTTCGCGACTTCGTCGACTGGCTTCCGCAGCTCGCCTGGTCCGCCACGCCCGACGGCTGGATCGACTGGTACAACCGGCGCTGGTTCGAGTACACGGGAACCACCCTCGAGTCGATGGAGGGATGGGGATGGGTCTCGGTCCACGATCCCGCCGACCTTCCGAGAGTGCTGGCCAACTATCGCGAGGCTTTCCGCAGCGGAGCGCTGTGGGAGGATGAGTTCCGCCTCCGGCGCGGTAGCGACGGAGCAATGCGCTGGCACCTGTCGCGAGCCATGCCGCTGCGCGACGCCAGGGGCAGGATCGTGCGCTGGTTCGGCACCAACACGGACGTCCACGATCAGAAGCTGGCGGCCGAGGCGTTCTCCCGCATGCTGATCGCGGAGAAGCAGGCCCGCCGTGCAGCACAGGAAGCCAATCAGGCAAAGGACGAGTTTCTCGCCGTCATCTCCCATGAGTTGCGGACGCCTCTCACGGCAATGTTGGGTTGGACGCAGCTCCTCACGTTGGTCCCGGGCGCGTTGGAGGATCCCGTTCGCGTCAAGGAATCCGTGGCACGCATCGAGGCCAACGCGGTTCAACAGGCCAAGCTGGTGGACGACCTGTTGGATCTCTCGCGGGTGCTGGCCGGGAAGTTGGAGATCCCGCTCGAGCCCGTCGACCTCAGCGCACTCGTCGCCACCGCCCTCAGCGACCTGCGAAGGTCCGCCGCGGAGAAAGCGATCCACATCGAGAGCAGCCACCCCCCCCGTCTCCTGGTGCGGGGTCAAGCGGCGCGACTCCGTCAGATCCTCAACAACCTGGTGGAGAACGCCATCAAGTTCAGTCCAGAAGGCGGGCGGATCGAGGTGCGTGTGGAGCGCGTCTCGGATGCCCGGGTGGCCCTCGTGGTCCAGGATTGGGGAGAGGGAATCGGGCCAGAGCTACTTCCTCACGTGTTCGAGCGGTTCCGGCAGAGCGACAGCTCGCACCGACGTCGGCACATGGGGCTCGGCCTCGGGCTCTCCATCGTCAAGCATCTGGTCGAGGCCCATGGAGGCACCGTGCGCGCGGAGAGCGCGGGGCCGGGAACCGGGGCGTGCTTCACGGTCGTGCTCCCGATGGCAGACTCGCTCGCCAGGCCCGAGGCGGCCCTGGACCCTGAACGCACCACCATCACGCCGCTCATCGGGATCTCGATCCTCCTGGTGGACGACGAATTGAGTACGCGCGACGTCGTGGGCGAGATCCTGTTGGCTGCCGGCGCGACCGTCACGCGCACGGGATCGGCGCAGGAGGCGCTCCGGGCCCTGAGACGCGGCCTGCCTGACGTCTTGATCAGCGATATCGCGATGCCCGACCTGGACGGATATGGGCTGATCGAGCGGGTGCGCGGCCTCCCTGATGACGAGGCGGCCGCCCTCCCCTGCATCGCGCTCACGGCTCACGCCAGCGAGGACGATCAGGAGCGCGCGCTCAGTAGTGGTTTCGACCACTATCTCAGCAAGCCCATCGACGCCATCGCGCTCACGCACTTGGTGGCGAGAGCTGTGCGGGCCAGCTACGAAGCCCGGCGTGCGCAGCCCATCGTGCCGGGCGGTAGCACGGACCGGAGCGCTCCGTCGGATCAACCCTGATCGTTCGGTACGCCCCCTCGGCGAAACACGATCCACGCAGGCTTGCGGCCGCCACATGTTGCTGAAGCGGAGCGTTCTCCTCCGCAAATGGCTCCATCACCTGGATGCTCGACGATCACGGTCTCCGCGAGTCGCGCGGAATGGACGTTGCTAGTGCTCCTCAGCGCACACGTCTTCGCAGGAACGGACGACGCATGCGACGAGAACGAGCGACTGAGGAGAGGATGTACATGAACTGGGATCAGATCGAAGGCAACTGGAAGCAGTTCCGGGGCCGAGTGCAGGAGAAGTGGGGCGAGCTCACGAACGATGACCTCGACCGCATCGACGGACAGCGAGACCGCCTGGAAGGCCTTCTACAGGAGCGCTATGGGAAGGCGAAGCAGGAGGTCCAGGAGGAGGTCGAGGCCTGGATGAAATACCACCGCACCTGAACCTCAACCGGCAGAGCGGCGACGGGGAGTCCGGAATCCGGACTCCCCGTTCTGCGTCCTACATATCTCCAGTTTGCGATGAAGCACACGTACGCCTCGTGATGTGGGTGCAGGCGCGTTCGTGAGAGGACCGGCGAGAGCCGTCGTGTTTCATCCCCGATCAAGCCGCACGAATCCGGAGGCGACCTTCGACATGCAGCGCTTCATACTGTTCTTCATTCTGGCGGCCGCGACCGTCCCCGACGCTGTGCACGGGCAGGATGGAGCCGCGACCGGCACCACAGACTCCACGCTGACGGCGCCCGCGTCGGTCCCGCGCCAACGTGCCGAGCGCGACGAAGCCATTCGCGGCGAGCTGCAGGCACTCTTCGACCGGATCGCGATGCTCGAGCGAGTCCGAGCCCGTGTGGACGCCGGCGTGGTCACGCTCACCGGTACGGTCGTGGACGGCGAGGCACGGGAGCAGGCCGCCGAGCTGGCTCGCGACCTGGACGACGTTCGCTTCGTCGACAATCGCATCGAGCAGAGCAATTCGGTGAACGAGCGACTCACCCCGACCTGGACCCGCCTCCGAGACTTTGCACAGGAATCATTGGCGCGCCTTCCCCTGTTGCTGGTCGCCGCAGCGGTCGTCCTGCTGGCCGCGCTGCTCGGGTGGCTGGCGCGTCGCTGGCGGGCACCGGCGACCCTGGTGTCGCGAAACCCCTTCCTGCAGGGCCTGCTGCAGCGGCTGCTGCAGGCCTGTTTTCTGTTGGGGGGTATCCTGTTGGCGCTCGATCTGCTCGATGCCACCGCCCTCGTGGGCGCCGTGGCCGGAACGGCGGGGCTGGCGGGACTCGCCTTGTCCTTCGCCTTCAAGGACATCGGTGAGAACTACCTCTCGGGAATCCTGCTCAGTCTGCGTCCCCCCTTTGCCAAGAACGACCACATCGTGCTGGAGTCCCACGAAGGCAAAGTCATCCGCCTGACGTGGAGGGACACCATCCTGATGACCCTCGACGGAAACCACGTGCGTGTCCCCAACGCACGTGTCTTCGGCAGCACACTCCTGAACTACACACGCAATCCGAACCGGCGCTTCGAATTCGACTTCGGGGTGGGACCCGCCAACGATCTGGCCCGAGCTCAAGCGCTGGGGATCGAGACCTTGCGCTCCATGAGCAGCGTGCTGGGCGACCCCCCGCCGCAGAGCCGCGTGATCGACGTCGGCGACTCCACCGTGCTGGTGCGCTGGCTGGCCTGGGTGGACCAGCGCGCCACCGACTTCGGGCGGGCGCGTAGCGAGGCGGTCCGCCTGGTGAAGCTACGCCTCGAGGGGGCCGGGATCTCGCTTCCCTCCCCCGAATACCTGGTTCGCCTGCGACGCGACCCGTCGGAGTCGCCGCTGCCCTCCCCTGCCGGAGCCGGCTCACACCGGCAAGGAGATACCTCGGTGGATCGAGCGGTCGAGGCGCAGATCGAGGCGGAGCGACGTCACAGCCCTGAGGACGACCTCCTCTCGCCCGTCGTGCGCGACTTTCAGAGCTGAAACACGAGTCGGACCGGGCCGCCGTTGGACCAGGCCCTTTAAGTGTAGGTGCTATATAGCGTTACACCATTCGAGTTGTCGGGCACGCGCACTGCACTCCAGCCAGGGCAGAACTCGCTCTCCCGACGGTCGGGTGGAGCTTCACGCATCGAAACAGGAGCGCTCCCATGGCGAGCATGGCCTTGACCCTCTTCGTCATCGCGATCATCGCAGCAATCCTCGGGTTCGGCGGCATCGCGGGTACGGCCGCCGGCCTCGCCAAGATCGCGTTCTTCGTATTCCTCGTCCTCGCCCTCCTCTCCTTCGTGACTGGCCGGCGCACGGTCTGACCCACCAGCAACCGGAGAGACACGATGAACGGCAAGGTGATCCTGGGAGTCGCGCTGCTCGCTCTGGCGGCGATCTCCTTCGTGATCGGAGGAATCCCCTTCACTCGTGAGGAGACGGTCCTGGACATCGGCCCCATCGAAGCGACGGCGGAAACCACGGACCACGTCCCACTTCCGCCGATCGTCGGGGGAATCGCACTGGTCGGAGGCCTGATCCTCCTGGTCGGCGGCGCCCGCCAGAAGGCCTGATGCAACTGCGAGCAAGGCTGCAGGCGCGTGGTCGGGGGACTCGTGTCCTGTGGTCGACTCCCCGTCCCGATCTTCGGATCGCGGGCGGGGAGAGTTCGTTCCCCTATGGAGGGCTTCTCGCGTGAGCTCCGAAGGCAGCGCTCACGGCCGCCGTGAAGCGTTACCCTCGCAGGGTGTACCGCTGGGTGGAGCCGTCCCCGCGGAGCCGTCCCCGGATCTGGGCAAGCTCTTGGCGTTCATGCGCGGACCGATCGACGTACGCTCGCTCGCCATCAGCGGCCTTCTGGCCCTGGCGGTGCTCTACTCCGTGTACGTGGCGCGCGAAGTCCTCATGCCCATCACGCTGGCCTTCCTGCTCAGCTTCATGCTCGCGCCAGCGGTCGCGGCACTCCGCCGGCTGGGGCTCCCCCAGGGCCTCGCGGCGGGCGTTCTTCTGCTGACGCTTCTCCTGGCGTGCGGCTACGGTGTGGTCAGGCTCTCCGCACCGACCATGGAGTGGCTGGGGCGGGCGCCGGAAAGCCTCTCCGAAGTCGAACGGCGGCTGCGGACGGTCACGCAGAGGATGGAGCGTCTTGCGGAGGCCACCGAGACGGTTGAAGAACTGACCCACCCGGGAAATGACGCTCAACCCCGTGTCCAGGTGAGCCCTCAGCCCGGGTTGGGAGCCCGTATCTACTCCGGAACACGCGCGGCCATGGTCGGAGGCACGATCACGCTCGTGCTTGTCTACTTTCTGCTCGCCTCCGGTGACCTCTTCCTTCGCAAGTTGGTGCGGGTGCTTCCCCGATTGGGAGACAAGCGACGGGCCGTGGAGATCGCACGGGCCACCCAGAGCCATGTCTCCTACTACCTGTTCACGATCAGCTTGATCAACCTGGGGCTGGCGGTGGTGCAGACGCTGGCCATGTGGGCCCTGGTCGTGCCCAACCCACTGCTCTGGGGCGTCATGGCAGGGTTCCTCAACTACATCCCGTACGTTGGGCCCATCCTCGGAACCACGGTCGTCTCGTTCGTGGGGTTGTTCTCGTTCGATGCGTTATCGAAGGCCCTCCTCGTTCCGGCGGCCTATCTGGGGATCAGCATCGTGGAAGGCAACTTCGTGACACCGGTCCTCCTCGGCCGCACCCTCACGCTGAATCCTGTGGTGATCTTCATCTGGGTCCTCTTCTGGAGCTGGCTCTGGGGGATCGTGGGCGCCCTGGTGGCTGTACCCCTGCTCGCCACCGTCAAGATCGTCTGCGACCATTCGGAGGTGCTCTCGCCCATCGGCGAGTTTCTCGGCCAGTGACGGTGCGGGCGCGCGATTCGAACTGGCTTCGGCGCTTGGGTCGCCGCCGAGCCTGGCTGCTCGCGGCGGGGCTGGCGGGAGCGGCGCTGCTGTCATTGCCTGGCTCTCGCACCTCTCTCCGTGCGCCGCAGCCCGTGCTGCAAGACGACGGCGAGTGGGTACCCGAGCTTCCTTCCTCGGTGCTGGAGGTGCCGGTCGTCTACGACCTCACACCGGTGGTCGACAAGCTCGAGTCGGTTGTGCCCAAGCGGTATGGCTCCTTGGAGGAGCGGCTTCCCCTGGACGATCACGACGGAGCCAGCGTGGCGTTCGAGCTCACCCGCTCGCCACTGGAAGCGCGCCTGACCGGGACGAGGGCGCACGTGGGCGCGCTCATTCACTACCGCGGCCGCGCCTGGTACGACCCACCGCTCCTGCCCGAGGTCAGCGCCTCCTGCGGCACCGGCGAGAATGAGGCCCCCCCACGGGTCTGGATCGCCCTTTCCGCGTCGCTGTCGCTCACCGAAGACTGGACGCTCTCGGCCCGGCCGACGGTAGAGGACGTGCGCGGAGCGACCGACCTGGATCGAGATCGCTGCCGCATCACCCCCTTGAGGATCGACGTCACGGACAGGGTGCTGGCAGCCGCAGAGGGCCTGATCACCGATAGCTTGCCAGCGATCGCGCGCGAGCTGGCCGACATCGACGTACGCAGCAAGTTCGAGCGTTGGTGGCGGACCCTGAGCGAACCGATCGAGCTGGGAGACGACTTCTGGCTCGTGATGGACCCCCGTGCGGTTCGGAGGGGGCTGATCACGGGTGACAGCCTCACCCTTGTCGCAACCGTAGCGCTGGTGGCGCGGCCTCACATCGTGATGGGCCCCCGGCCGGCGGGCACGGACCGGCCTCTTCCACCCCTGGACAGCGCCGAGGTCGACGGTGGTCTGACGGTACGGGCCATTGCGCGCGGTGACTACCGTGTCGGCAGTCGCAAGCTCACTGAGGAGCTGGCCGGCGTCGAGCTCGAAGACGCGGGCCGCCTCCTCCGCATTCGTTCGATCTCCGTCTCCGGCATCGGAGGGGGGCGCGTGGCGCTGGCGGTCGACCTCGAGGGAGCGGTCCGCGGGCGCGTGTTCCTCGTGGGACGGCCTGTGTTCGATCCCGAGTCCATGGAGGTGCGCGTCCCCGACCTCGAGTTCGACGTCGCCACGCGGGACCTGCTCGTGGGAAGCCTCGAATGGCTGGCCAAGCCCGCACTCGTGGAGATCTTGCGAGCCCGCGGGCGCTGGCAGGTGGACGACCTGGTGGACTTCGCGCGGGACCAACTCGATCGCGGGCTCAACCACCGCCTGGGAGACGACGCTTGGTTGCGGGGAGGAGTCGACGACGTCGCTATTCTCGGTGTCTACGCCACCCGTGCGAACCTCTTCGTGCACGTCGCAGCCCGCGCCCACGCCACTCTGCTGGTGGATGAGCCCTAGCGGTCGGGACCGACGTCAGCCACATCCTCATTTCGCGGCAAGAGCACGCGGAAGGCCGGCTGCCCGCCTGGGAAGTGCACTACTTCGACCGATCCTGACTGCACCGTGAGGATGCGGTTGGCCAGCGCCATCGATGCCTCACCACAGGTGCTGTGGCCACCGCTCCGACGCCAGCTCCACCGGAACAGGGCGTCGACATCCTGCGGTGTGTAGGGCCTGCCTCCATGCCGGATCTCGAGCTCGACGGCGGAGTGGCGCTCGTGGAGGGTGAGGGACACGGACCCACGGGGAGGGGTCTGGAGCACGGCGTGTCGGAGCAAGGCTTCGAGCGCTCGACGGGTTTGCTGGGCATCCACGCGCAGCTCGCGTTCAGGTTCCCCGCCGAGCGGGGGATGGATCATGACTCCACAGTCCCCAGCGAGCCATCCAACATCGGAGACGAGCGCCGCCAGAAGCTCAGAGGCTGCCACAGCCATCGGTCGCAGCCTGAACGACCCCGCTTCGATGCGCGAGAGATCGAGCACGTCGTCCAGCAGCCGTGCCATTCGCCGGGCCGCCCTATCCATGAGCGCCAACTGACGCTCGCGCTGGGACGATGCGAGCGCTCGCTCTTGAAGCAACGTCGCGGACGCTGTGATGGCGCCCAGAGGGCTGCGCAGGTCGTGTGCGACCACCTCGAGCAGCTCCTCACGCAGGCGAGCGGTTTCGTAAGACTCGCCGCTTCCCGCGTGAGGCGCTGCTCCGGTCGCAGACGTCCGGTCACGCATCGCGTAGCGGGGCGTCCAATCGCACCGTGACCGTGCTGCCCTGGGGCAGGACCGCATGTCCGTCTCGTGTGCTCAGTGCAACGATCGTCCCGGCCACCGCGCCGACTCCGGCTCCCTTGAGCGTAGACTCCGTGTCCTTGCCCAGAACCTGGCCCAGAATCGCGCCCGCGGCAGCGCCGACCGCAATCTTCCCTGCGGTCTCCACGCTCGAGTCCCGACTGCCCGCGTCGACCGCAACCTCGGTGGCGGTGGCCGCGATCGGGCGCGAGGCACCGCCAATCTCGATCCCCTCGAGAGCAATGGCCAACACCGCAGGATCGTCCGCGCTGGTGCTCTCGTGGGCCTCCGTCACACGGCCCCACGCCACTGCCCCCGCCGGAACCTGCACAACCCCATTCGGCCCCTGCACCGGCTCCTGCACCGTCATGCGGAAGCGCTGACCCGTCGCGTGACTTTCGGTTGAGACTCGTTCATCGACCCTGAGGCGGATCGACGTCCCCGCCGTCAGCAGCGTACGTGGAGGGGCCGACTCGGGTGCAGACGCGGACTCCCGCTGGTCCTGCAGGCTGTCGGTCACGTCCGACGCCCCAGCCGGATCGTCGTTCCGGGTCCCAGCCTCATGTGCGTCGGCATTCCCGCAGGCGGCCGCCGCCAGTAGGAGGGCCGCGAGGGCCGCGCGGTGGGTCAGGGGGCGCTTGTCCATGGCGTTCGTCTCCATATCGGGTTCAGGGATCCGAGCTGTCGGATCCGCGCTGGCCCCAGCGAAGGGCAGGAGGCGTGCCCCAACCCGTGCCCATCGCACCCCCAGCGAGGATAGGCAGCGGCGGGGCCTTTGGCGGGAAAGCAGCGCAGCTTTCGTGCGCCCCTGGCCTCAATGAAACACGACGCGGGAGAGTCCCGACCGCCACACGTTCCAGCGACTCAAGAGCCCCACCGACAGGGCCTTCTCCCCATCCAGGAGGCCGACCGACCCATCCACCCGCAGCGCCCACCCGAAGGGCGTGTGGAATCGGAAGCCCGTCCCGGCATCTACGGCGGTCCAGGGGCCCAAGCTCCCTGCGCGTTCCGCTGCCCGCCCCGCATCGATGAAGAGCGCCCCGGACATCCAGCCCCAGCCGGCCCAGGTGGACGGGCTCTGCAGCTCCCCGCTGGCATGCACGAGCAGACGACCGAAGGCTCGATCGACCCGAATCGCTCCCCCCTCGAGCAACGGGTGCGCCCGCAACAGAGGCGCGCGTGCTCGTCCGACGCCGGCCCCGGGCCACAGAGGTCGCGGAGTGGAGGCGGATGCATGCTCCACCCCGCCCTCCAGCGCTGCCTGCCACTCGAGGGGCACGAACTCCCGCTTGGTCCGCACTCCCATCGCGACAGCGACCGTTTGCGCGGGCGCGTCCGTCGATGCCCGCCGGCTCGCTTGTACGGAAACGCGGGCGCGGTCGTCCAGTGCGCGAAGTTCACTCTCCACGCCCAGCCAAGGGCGTCCCGACACCGAAGGCATTGTGCTTTGTTCCCAGCCCACGGTCCCGGCCAGGAAGGTGCGTTCGCTCACCCAGTCGCCGGTCCGGAGCGCGATGCGCGTGAACGACCACTGATCCACGTCGTCGGCATAGCTCTCCGTCCCGATCCCGATCGACAGATCAGTCCGGCCGGGAAGCCCGATGCCGACATCGTCGAGGCCGAGCGCCGCCGAACGCCGACCGTCACTCCAACGTCCATCGAGACGGACCGCGCCGACCCGCGGCACCGGCGCGGGCCAATGCATCGTTGACTGCTCTCGCACCAACGCCTCTCCGAGCTTGGTGACAGCCGCCCCGAGCGAGCCGAGGGGACGCGGCCGCTCCGCCAGGACCAGCTCTACCTCGGCGGTGCGGTCCGCACGCGGATGGAAGCGCACCGCCGTGGCCGACGCTGCAGGGATGCCTGTGAGCCGGCGCTGAGCGCGCACGTAGGTGGAGGCATCCAGCCGAGCACCAACGACCAGACCGGCCCTGGCGAGCACCGCACGCTCGTCCAATGAACGCGTGCCCCGCACCCGGATGACGTCGATCCTGGGGGTGTCGTGGCCCCAGGTTCGTAGCGCCGCCGCGGGCGCTCCCGACAGCAGCAACGCACCCGCACGCAGATCCCGCGTTCGCGCGGGGTCCAACCCCGCACCCACCGCCCGATCCACGCCGTCGATCGCGAGCGACCACTCTCCGGCCTCGAAGTGTCCCCGGGCCTGCGCAAGCAGCTGTTCGGGCGTCTCGGCGGGCGCGGGAGCCGTGGGGGGTCCCCCCCCGCTACTCGCACATCCGAGCAGCAAGGGGACACCCAGCCCAGCCGCGAAGCGGAGGCGGATCACGTCAGACCACCAACACCAACAGGATGAGGACCAAGAGCAGGATGATGAGCGTCGTGGTCCGGAAGGAGATGGTCGTACGCTCCTGATCGAGCGCGTCGTTGAGCGTCCTGGCATTACGCTGGGCGGAGTCCAGGGCATCGCCGTCCAGGAGCTCGACGCCATCCCGCGCCCCTTCGAGGTCCAGACCCATCCGCTCCGCGACGCGGCTCACCTCAGGCCGATCCAGGGTCGCGCGCACCTCGTCGCGGGCGCGAGCTTCATCACCCCTGTGCGAGGCCAGCGCCGAGAAGACGTCCTGATCAACCGCGGCCGAGGACTGCGCCAGGAGCGGGGTCGTCACGAACACGAACATGCAGAGGGTCCATCCCAGGATCCGGCGGGCCATGTAGCGCTCCTTTGCTCGAGTGTCCCGAGCCGCTCGTGCGGATCGAGTAGGCCCTCTCCCAATCAAAGACCTTGCCAGCCCGCTCGTGTCGCGCCGGAGTGGAGCCGGCCAGCGTTGGGCGTCATCCGTTTCCGCCTCGCGATGCACAGCGCCGGGGACCCGCTGCTTGAGGCACCACTCCTGCTTCACGAGATTCTCGACCGCACCCCCGGCCACTCCACGCAAAGGTTCATCCCGTGACCGAAGGAACGCTCTCCTCCGACGCCACTTCTCCGTCTGAAGACGGATCCGAGCGGGTTCGTGTGCTCATCGTCGATGACGAACCGCTTGTACGTGAATCCATCGAGCTCTGTCTCGCGCCGCTGGGGCACGAAGTCACACCTACCGGGGGGGCGGACCACGCGCGTGTGGCGGTGGCGCGCAAGCGCTTCGACCTCGTGCTCCTCGATCTGCGGCTCAACGAGCACTCGGGGCTCGATCTCATTCCCGAGCTGCTGGAGGCCGACCCCTCGCTGTCGATCGTTCTGATGACCGCGTATGGCTCCGTGGAATCGGCGGTTGAGGCGATGCGCCGCGGCGCATTCGACTACATCCACAAACCCATCTCGCCTTCGGAACTGCGGATGCTGGTGGGGCGCATCTCCGAGCGCCGGGCCCTGCGCCAACGTCTGCAGGTATTGGAGGAGACGGCACGCGACGCCACGCCCTCGCCCTTGCTGGACAGCGAACATCCGGCCATGGCACGTGCTGTTGCCACCGCCCGCGACGTCGCCTCCACCGATGCGACCGTGCTCATCACCGGAGAGAGCGGGACCGGTAAGGGCGTTCTGGCCCGTGCGCTCCACGGGTGGAGCGCGCGCGCGGCGCGCCCCTTCGCCGTCGTGAATTGCCCCTCGCTTTCCGCCGAACTCCTACGCAGTGAGCTGTTCGGGCACGTGAAGGGCTCGTTCACAGGTGCGACCGAGAACAAGATGGGAAAGATCGAGTTCGCCGATGGAGGCTCGCTTTTCCTCGACGAGGTGGGCGAGCTCACGCCCGAGATCCAACCCCGCCTCTTGCGGTTTCTGCAAGACCGCGAATACGAGCGGGTGGGCGATCCCCAACCGCGTCTGGCCGACGTCCGTCTCATCGCCGCGACCAACGCCGATCTGGAGAAGTCGGTAGCAGCTGGGGACTTTCGCGGCGATCTCTACTACCGCTTGAATGTCATCCAGATCGAGATGCCGCCGCTGCGCGCTCGCCGAAACGATATCCCCGTGCTCGCTGAATCCTTTCTGCGCTTCTTTTCAGCGCGGTATGGGAAGCAGATCGAGGGCTTCAGTGACGACGCCCTGACGGCACTCCAGGATCAGCCGTGGCCGGGCAACGTCCGCGAGCTGCAGAACGCCGTCGAGCGCGCTGTGATCTTGGCGCGCAGTCCCCGGATCGGGACGTCGGTTCTCCCCCGCGGAGCCGGAGGTGGGATACTGGATCGAACGGGGATGGGGGACGCAGCGGACCTGCCGACGCTCGAAGGAATGGAGGAGCGCTACATCCGGCATGTGCTGGAGGTCACGGGCTCCATCGAAGAGGCCTCCGAGGTGCTCGGGGTGGCCCCGTCGACACTGTGGAGGCGGCGCCGCAAATACGGCATCTGAGGCCCCCGGATCGTGCAGCGCTGCACGAATTGAAACACGAAGCCCCCCTCGATGGGCGGAGGTTCGGGCCGCCCGCGCACCCAGGCGGGCTTCAGCCGAGCGCCGCCTTGATGGCCGCCAGCGAAGCCGGCTTGACCAGGTGCTCGTGGAAGCCCGCCTCCAGCGACCGGGTGCGGTCGTCCGGGTCCGCGCGCCCCGAGAACGCCACGAAGACGGTCTCGGCCAGATCCGGCAACGCCCTGAGCCGATCGAAGACGTCGAAGCCGGATTGATCGGGCAAGCCCAGATCGAGAAGGACGGCGTGGGGTCGGAAGGCTGGGGCCACCTCCATCGCCGAGCGGCCGTCGCGCGCGGTGCGAACCTCGTATCCGTGCACCTCCAGCAGGAGCGCGTGCGCTTCGAGGATGTCGGCGCTGTCGTCGATCAAGAGCACCCGTCGTGGGCTGTCCTTCGTCCCCGTCATTGACTCGCTGCCCCTTTCGTTCCCTGGGTCCCACGACGCTTGGGGATGGTGAAGTGAAACACGGTGCCGCGATCCTCTCCACATTCGAACCCGATCTCTCCGCCCATCTGCTCCACCGCGTCGCGGGCGATCGCCAGCCCGAGACCGGGACCCCCACCGCCGGCGGGCCGTACGAGGGGCTCGAACACGCGGCTCCGCAACTCACGGGGAATGCCAGGCCCGTCATCGGAAACGGTGATCACCCAGCGTTCCCCCCGGTCGCCGACCTCGATGTCGACGCGGCCCACCCCCGCGGGGACATCGTGATGCTCGATGGCGTTGGTGACGAGGTTGAGGAACGCCAGCGGGAAGCGCTCGGCATCGACGGGCTCCTCGGGCCCGGAGCCCTGTAGGCGAAGCTCGACGCCCCGCTCCGACGCGGGGGCCCGCAGTTGATGGACCGAATCCCGGATCACAGTCCCCAGCGGCATGCTTCTGACGTCCTCGGGCTCGCCTGGCTGCCGCGGACGGAACAGGGCCCGGACCCCCTGCACCGTGGAAAGAGCGCTCTCGATGGAGGCCACGATGAGGCCCAGGAGACGCCGGCGTTGCTCCTCGGGCAAGGTGATCCCTGCCTCGATGAGTAGGTGTACCGCGGTCTCGGCCGCTCCCAGCCGATTGCCCAGCTCATGCGAAAGCATGGCCGTGTAGCCTTCCAGCAGATGCATCCGCTCGCGATGCTCCCGCGCGCCCCAGACCCGATAGCGCGCGACGATCCCTGCTCCCAGTTCAGCGATTCCGCGCTGCAGCCGGCCACCGACACGGACGAACTCGCCAGGATCTGCTACCCCGCTGAAGTCCGCCACCGAGCTGGCCGCGATGTCTTCCACGAGGTCGGCGAGAAAGCGGAAGTCCGCCAGCACCTCATCCACAGGGGCGCCCTGCCCTCGCCGCCGGTCCGCGAGGGCGCCGAGGGACTCGCGCACAGCCCCGTCGACGATCGCGGCAGTCGGATTCTGAACAGAGGCTGCCAGCGCGTGCAGAACCCTCGGCAGGTGCTCCAGGGTGGCCTTCGAGTCCATCGGTCGCCCGCCGCCGGCCACGATACGTTCGTTGACGGACACCACCCATCGCTCCGCTACGGCCGGCACCTCCGCTCGCAGACGTGCCACGACGTGGTCTGGAAGATCAGGTGGCATCTACCTCTCCGTGCACGCGCTCACGATGTGAACGACGGATCCAACACGTGGAAGCGAAAGGAACGATCACGGGCAGTGAGGCCCGGCGACCCGCGGACCCGCGGGAAACCGCCGGTTCTGGGCCAATCTACTGCACAGATCACGCCTGAAACGCATCGAAACCCGTGGGCGTGGTCGCCCGGTACGAGGCTTGCCAGGGACTGCGTGCGAGCACCACAGTACAAGCACCACAGTACACTCGAGCCACTCACCACCGCACGGGCTGGATGCACCGTGATCTACAGACCCCCCATCCCGAACGACGCGCCGGCGGCCCACGCCGCCCCCGACGAGGCCGACACGCCGCTCATCGTGCTCGTGGAAGACCACGAGGAGACACGCTACGTCATCCAGGCGGTGTTGGAGCAGAGCGGGTTCCGGGTCGAGGCCGCGTCCAACGGTCGCGAAGGCCTCGATGCGATCCGTGAGCTCGAGCCCGTGCTGGTGATCACCGACTTGATGATGCCCGTCCTCGACGGGCTGCAGCTCGCCCGTGCCTTGACCGATGACACAGGGACCCGTGCCATTCCGCTCATCCTCGTCAGCGCCCACGCCTCCGACGCTGGGGAGGACCGTGATCTCGAGGCACGCTTCGACGCAGTGCTTCGCAAGCCGGTCCGGCCGGCCCGCCTGATCGAGGCGGTCAGGGATCTCCTCAGCTCCAGCTGAGGGCCGTCGGCGCCACAATCGACCGGCCCTGCCCGTCCCGCTACCCTTACTCTGCAGGCGCGCTCGCCCGCCGAGCGCAGCCGACAGCTTCCCGGTAGGCGCGAGGTCCCCACTTCCATGGACGAGTTGACCACGCCCGGGCTGCAGCAGGCCTGGGCGCAGGATGCTGGCGCCGTAGCGCGAGCGCTGGAGGCCGACCTCTCCCGTGGACTCCCCGCCGCCGCGGTGCGGGCACGGCGGAAGCGTTTCGGTGCCAACCAGCTTCTCGAGCATCCCCGCCGCAGCTTGGCGAGCGTCCTGTGGGCCCAGCTTGCCAGCCCTCTCATCGGTCTGCTCGCCGCCGCCGGCATCGCGGCGGCGCTTTGGCAGGAGTGGCTGGAAGCCGCCGCGATCGCTCTGGTCGTGCTCGTCAACACCGCCATCGGCTTCGCGACGGAATTGAGAGCGGTGCGCTCGATGGAGGCGCTGTTTCGCCTGGGCCACGTTCGGACCCGCGTGCGTCGCGACGGCGCGGAGGTCCTCGTCGACGCGTCGGAGTTGGTTCCCGGGGACGTGGTGCTCGCCGAAGCCGGAGATGTGGTCACGGCCGATCTCCGGATTGCCGAGTCGTCCCACCTGCAGGTGGACGAGTCCATGCTTACGGGAGAGAGCATGCCCGTGGACAAGGACGAGCGGGCCACCGTTGCGTCGGCGCCGGTGGCCGAGCGCTCGGGCATGCTTTTCAAGGGAACCGCGATCGTTCGGGGTTCGGCCCTGGGCCTGGTCGTCTCCACCGGTATGGCCACCGAGCTCGGACAGATCTCGGGTCTGGTGCGCGAGGCCACCGATGAACCGACGCCCCTGGAACGGCACCTGGCGGGATTGGGGCGGCGCCTGCTCTGGTTGACCCTGGCGATCGCGCTCGCGATCACCCTGATCGGCATCCTCGGCGGACGGGACATCCTCCTGATGGTGGAGACGGGCGTTGCGCTGGCCATCGCCACGATTCCCGAGGGGCTGCCCGTGGTGGCGACGGTCTCCATGGCTCGTGGGATACGGCGCATGGCACGCCGCCGGGCCCTCATCCGTCGCTTGGGATCGGTCGAGACCCTGGGCTCGACCTCGGTGATCCTGACCGACAAGACGGGCACCCTCACCGAGAACCGCATGAGCGTCGCGGTGCTCGAGCTGGGGACGGGTCGAGTGAGCGTCACGCCGGGGGATCCGGCCCCCTTCTCCGCCGACGGTGAGGCCCTGGTTCCCGAGGCCGGCAGCGACCTCTCGGAAGCACTCCGGGTCGCGGTCCTCTGCACCACGGCTCATCTGGGGCACGATGGACACGATCGCGCGGGGGATCCCATGGAGCTGGCCCTGCTGGAAGCGGCCCGCGCCGGCGGGCTCGAGAGGGACAGCGCGCTGGCGGAAGAGCCGCAGTGGGATCTGCTGGCCTTCGACCCCGATACGCAACGGATGACCACGCGACACCACGCCGCGGGCGGCGAGCGCGTCGCGGTGAAGGGATCGCCAGAAGCGGTGCTCGCCATCTGTAGCCGCCAACGCCGGGACGGGAAGGACATCCCCTTGGATGAGGAGGCACGGGCGCGCTGGATGGCCAGCAATCGGCGCCTGGCCGACAGCGGCTATCGGGTGCTCGCCCTGGCTACACGCCTCGATGCGGAGGACGGGGCCGCACCCATCGATCGCGATCTCACCTGGATTGGTCTCGTGGGACTGATCGACCCACCGAGGGCGGGCGTCGAGCACGCCCTCGCCACCTGTAAGGCCGCGGGCATCTCGGTGGTGATGGTCACCGGCGATCAGGCCGGCACGGCCCGCACCGTGGCGCAGGCCGTCGGGTTGGAGGACGGCGGCGCCATCCTGGTGGGTCAGGACCTCGACGACGCGGCCCACGCACCCACCGAAGAACGCCTCCTCGCCACCCGTGTCTTCGCGCGCGTGGCTCCGCGCCACAAGCTCGATCTGGTTCGGCTGTACCAGCGAAGTGGGTACACGGTGGCCATGACCGGTGACGGCGTGAACGACGCGCCTGCCCTGCGACAGGCGGACATCGGGATCGCTATGGGGGCGCGAGGCACCGAGGTCGCCAAGGAAGCGTCCGACATGATCCTGGAGGACGACTCCTTCGCGACCATCGTCGCCGCGGTGCAGCTGGGGCGCACCATCTTCGACAACATCCGCGCGTTCGTCGTCTACCTGCTCTCGTGCAACGTCAGCGAAGTGATGGTGGTGGCGTTGGGGTCGATCCTGGGAACCCCCCTTCCCGTCCTTCCCTTGCAGTTGCTGTTCCTGAACTTCGTCACGGATGTGTTCCCCGCGCTGGCGCTAGGCATGAGCGAGGGGTCGCAGGTAGTGATGCATCGCGCTCCCCGACGCAGGGACGAGCCCATCGTCACACCTCGGTCGTGGGCCTTCATCCTGACCTACGGAACTCTCATCACCACGACGGTGCTGGCGGTACTCCTGGTGGCATTGCGCACCCTGGACTACTCGGCCTCACAGGCCACGACGCTGTCGTTCCTCACGCTGGCCCTGGCGCAGCTCTGGCACGTGTTCAACATGCGCGAGCGTGGCGAGCCGCTCTTCAGCAACCGCGTCACCCGCAATCCATGGGTCTGGGGCGCACTCGCCCTTTGCATCGGCCTGTTGGGGCTCTCTGTCTATGTCCCGGAGCTCGCCCATGCGCTCTCGATCGAGGCTCCCGACCGCCGAGGGTGGGTGCTGGCTCTGTCTGCGAGTCTGGTGCCCCTCCTCGCAGGCACGCTGGCAGCCGGCGTCTCCTCCGCGGAGCGAAGCCGCTCCCATCGTTGAGGACCCCCGACCCCCTGCGCTCCCCCCTCAGGGCATCAGCGGCCGGGGAGGTCGGTCCGTGATCGGAGGCAGCACGGCTGCGTGCGCGCGGTTGAAGTCCTCGACTTCTCTCAACAGCCGCTCGAAGTCCTCGCGAGCCGCGTCGAGCTCGCCCAGGAAGGTTCGGAACACCTGCTGTGCAGCTTCCGTCGGTCGATAGGCGACCCCTCCGGCGACATCGCCCCCGGCGCCGCCGACCTCGGCCAGCAGCCATACCAGATTCATATAGAGCCTGTACTGCTCGACGTACCACTTGTCGTCGCTGTGCATCTCCGTGCGCGACAGGTAGTGCAGCTCGCTCTCGTACAGCTTCTGGTACAGCGCCGCCAACGCCTGATCCACCGCCGGCTCCGACCCATGCGCGGCGCGTAGGTCTTCGACCTGCGCACGCATGATCTCGATCCGGTTGATCTTGTCGGTCACCTCGTTGAGCGTCCCGACGATCTCACGCTGCAGGCGCGTGCTGGCAGCCAGGTCATCCTCCGTCGAAGGAAGCGTAACATCCGGCACCACCTCGAACGATCGTGCGTACGAACGGCCTTCGTGGGTGAGCCGGACCGTGTAGCGCCCGGGGGCCGCGCGCGGCTGCCAACGGGCTGCGCCCAGTCCCCAGTGCAGGACGGGGCGCTCACGTCCCTCCCAGCGGCCCGCATCCCAGATATGGGGGTTGTCGGGCGGGATCGAGCGCAGCACCGGCTGATCCGGCTCCGGGTAGGTGAGATCCCAGCCGGTCTGGTTGAGCCCCGCCTGCGCCGTGACCTGCTTGCTGGTCACCAGGCTACCCTGCGCGTCCAACACGTCGATCGTGATCGGTGAGCGGGGCGCGCGCTCCATCTCGAACACGAACGCAGCCTGGCCGCCGTCTGCCCGCCGCGTCGCTGGCAGCGGTTGGAAGAGCCGCAGCTCGGCCTCCGGGTCCCCCAGATCTCCCTGTTCCAGGGCCCAGGTGTCACGCAGGATCCAGATGCCGCGCCCATAGGTGGCGACGGCGATCTCGGGTGCGTTCTTCGGAACCTCGATCCAGTTGACCGGAGCCGCGGGCAGGCGGCCCTGCAGCTGCGTCCAGGTCTGCCCATCGTCGCGAGAATAGAAGAACCCGTGGCCGGTGCCCGCGAAGAGCATTCCTGCCCGACGCGGGTTCTCCGCGATTGCCAGGGTGTAGTCGAGAGGGTGCGCGCGGGGCAGGCCGGCGTCGATGCGCGTCCAGCTCTGGCCGAAGTCGGTGGTCTTGTAGAGGTGCGGCTCGCGCACGTCCACCAGGTGGTAGTCGACCGCCATGTAGGCCGTGCCAGGATCGAAGTGCGAGGCGTCGATGCGGCGCACGAGGCCCAGCGGCGGCATCCCGACGTTGCGAGTCAGATCCGTCCAGTTGCGGCCCTCGTCGCGCGAGATCCAGACCTTGCCGTCGTTGGTGCCGACCCAGACCACTCCGCGTTCCGTGCGTGACGGTGCGATCGCTGAGATGAGCGCACCGTAGAACTGTCCGAGGTTGTCGCCTACCACCCCACCGGAGAAGCGAATCAGCTCGGGGTCGCCGGTGGACAGGTCCGGGCTGATGACCTGCCAGGACTGGCCACGGTCGCGCGTCCTGAAGACGACCTGACATCCGAAGTAGACCGAGTTGTCGAACCAATCGATAGCCAGGGGCGGCGACCACTGGCACCGGTAGCGGAGGCCTACCGGCGAGCTGTCCAGCGTGTGCATCCACGGAGAGACCGAACGTCGGGTGTCGCTCAGATCGTCGTAGGTCGCAACATGGGCCGCGTAGCAGGTCCCCCAGACGAAGTGGTGGTTCCCCGGCTCGGGATAGGTATAGCCGGACTCACAGGAAGGCATCGCTTCCTGCGGCGGGCCATCGTCGCGGTCGGCCTCACTGCGGTCCACGGGTGCGTACGACGGGACGTTGTCGGGCACGATGGGGCGCGCACTGGAGATGCGCATGCTCCCATCGTCCTGCCGATCCGAGTAGACCCAGTAGGGGTCGCGCTGATCGACCGTGACCCGGTACATCTGACCGATGGGGAGCACGACCGACGTGTTGTCCTCCGGGGCGAGGGGCGACCCGTAGATGCCCATTCCACCGTCACCGGTGATGATGAAGTGACCGGCATGGTCGGCGTTGACGTCCCACCAGATGTCGTGGCAATCGCCGCATCCCCGGGGACCACGATCGAAGATCCGTCCCCCGTCCTTCGATTCCCACAGCGTGCTGTTGGCCACCATCAAGTGGTCCGGATCGTCGGGGGAGACGCGGACGCGGATGTAGTACCCGGCCCGACCGATGAGGCGTCGGTCCCAACTCACGTTGGTCCAGCGGGTCCCCCCGTCGTCGGACCGCCACAGCGATCCCTGCGCTTCCGAGGGCAGGCCCTTCACGCCGTCGGCACCGGTCTGGATCAGCGCATACATGCGGTGGTCGTCGGACGGCGCGATCGCCACGTCGGTCTTGCCGTAGGGTAGACGCGGGAGGCCGGAATCCGTGATGCGGCGGAAGGAGCGGCCCCCATCCCGCGAGAGCCAGATCCCGCTGCCCATGCCCCCGCTCTCCAGCACATGGGTCTGGAGAAAGACCTCCCAGGTGCCGGCCAGCACGATGTCGGGGTTCTGCTGGGACATCTGCAGGCCGGAACAGCCCGTGTCCTCGTCGACGAACAGGGTTTGGCGCCAGGTGCGGCCTCCATCCTCGGTGCGGAAGATCCCGCGCTCGCGCTGCGGTCCCGTGGCCCGCCCCAGCGCGCACACCAAAACGATGTTCTCGTTGGTCGGGTGGATGACGATGGTGCCGATCCGGCCCGAGTCCTCGAGTCCCATCCGGGTCCAGGTCTCACCGGCGTCGGTGGACTTGTAGATGCCGTCTCCCTCCATATCCATGTCCCGGACGGCCCAGGCTTCCCCGGTGCCCGCCCAGACCACGTCGGGGTTGGACTGCGAAACCGCCAAGGCACCGATGGCCTGCGAGGACTGCTGGTCGAAGGTGGGCTTCCAGGTCGCCCCCCCGTCGCTCGACTTCCAGACGCCTCCGGACGCGGCACCGGCATAGTAGACGCCCGGGCGCCCCGCCACCGCCGCGGCCGCGGCGATCCGCCCCGAGCTCACCGGCCCCACGTACTCGAACCAGGGCTGGGGAACGGGCCGAGCCATCTCGATACTGTCGCCGGCGGCACCCGGGCCCGCCTGGGCGGCCAGAGGGCCCCCGTGCGAGGCACCGAGGACCATGGCGATCCCCAGGATCACCGGCAGGGCGCTAGGTTTAGGAGTCGGACAGGTCGGCATGGCGGTCTCCTTTGGCGGTCCGCCAGCAGCGTAGACCTCACCGCCGCAAGGGACAAGCGGCGATGAGCCGGGCCCGAGCCGATCGCCTGGACCGGAGCTTGCGTGCCCGTGCGGCCGCAGGGCGGGATTCCCGCCCCTCCGCGACCGTTGACCGTGACCTGCCGAGCGGCCACCTTGGGCGCGGCCGTCGAGCCCACGACCCACCCTCACCGGAGTTCGGCTGTTCCGATGGGAGAACACACGACCGAGACCCCCTCGCGCCAAGGCCCCATGACGCCAGCGCAGTGGAATGCGCTGATCGCGGACTACAAGGGCGCCGACGACGCACGCAGCACGCGCCAACTGGTGGTTTCGGCCCTGGGCTTCTTCGGGCTCTGGGCCCTGATGTACTTCAGCCTGCGGGTCCACTACGGACTCACGCTCCTCCTGGCCTTCCCGACCGCTGGCTTCCTCATGCGGTTGTTCATGATCCAGCACGACTGCGGGCACGGGTCGTTCTTCTCGTCACGGCGGGTGCGTGACGCCGTCGGATTCTGCGTGGGGATCCTGACGCTGGTGCCCTATCAGTACTGGCGCCGCACCCACGCCATCCACCACGCCCACTCCGGAGATCTCGACTTCCGGGGGTTCGGGGACGTGACCACCAAGACGGTGTCCGAGTACCAGGCCATGAGCCGCGGCCAGAAGCTCTACTACCGCATCTACCGCAACCCGCTCGTGCTTCTGGGGATCGGTCCCACGGTCCTGTTCGTCATCAAGCACCGCTATCCCTGGGACATCCCCCGCGATTGGACCCAGGCCTGGCGTAGCGTGTGGTGGACGAACCTGGCGCTGGTCAGCGTGACCGTGTTCATGGCCTTCACGATCGGGCTCACGCAGTTCCTGATGATCCAGGTTCCCATCACGATGTTCGCGGGAACCATGGGAGTGTACCTCTTCTACGTGCAGCATCAGTTCGAGGACACCTACTGGCATCGTCACGAAGACTGGAACTACTACGACGCGACGATCCACGGGAGCTCGCATCTGGTGCTGCCCAAGCCACTTCAGTGGATCACGGCCAACATCGGCCTCCATCACGTGCACCATCTGAGCGCGCTCATCCCGAACTACAAGCTCGAAGACGCGCACGAGGGCGTGCCGCAGCTGCAGCAGGCCACGAAGGTCCGTCTGCGGGACTCGTGGCGCCTTCTGCGGCTTACGCTCTGGGACGAGGAGAACCAGCGCCTCATCCGGTTCCGTGACCTCAAGACGCGGGAGCAGGCGCTGGCGGCCTGACCGCGAACCCGGAATCCCGGACGCCCCCTGCGGGTACATCCAGCGGCCCGGCGCAGAGCGCGTCGGGCCGCACCTGTTTCCGGAACGAAGCATGCACGGCGCGTCCCCAGCGGCCGACGCTCCCGCCCTCCTCTGTGAAGGGGTGGTCAAGCGATTCGCCGCCCTCACGGCAGTGGACCACCTCGATCTGGAGGTCTCCCGGGGTGAGTGCTTCGGACTGCTCGGCCCCAACGGGGCGGGCAAGACCACCACGGTCGAGATCCTGCAGGGCCTGCAGTCCGCAGACGAGGGCACGGTCCGGGTGCTGGGCTTGGATTGGTCGCACGACGAGGCGGAGCTGCGACGCCGGCTGGGCGCCCAGCTCCAGGAGACGCGCCTGCCGGAGAAGCTCAGCGTCACCGAGATCCTCGATCTGTTCGGCTCCTTCCAGGCCGGTGGCCTGCGCACGCGGGAGGTCATGGCCCTCGTGCGACTGGAGGAGAAAGCGCGCACCTGGGTGCGCAACCTCTCCGGCGGCCAGCACCAGCGCCTCGCCATCGCCTGCGCGCTGGTGGGCGACCCCGATCTCCTCTTCCTGGACGAGCCCACCACGGGCCTGGATCCACAGTCACGGCGCCAACTCTGGGACGTCATCCACGATCTGCGTGCACGCGGTACGTCGATCGTGTTGACCACCCACTACATGGAGGAGGCGGAACGACTCTGTGATCGCGTGGTCATCATGGATCAGGGTCGGCTGATCGCGTTGGGCACTCCCCGCGACCTCATCGCCTCTTTGGCGGCGGAGCACGTGCTGGAGTTCGCCCTGCGCAACGGGGTCGAGCGCGCCCCTTCGTTCTGGGAGGCACTCCCCAGCGTGAGATCGGCGCAGGTCGTGAGCGGGCGGGTCCGTCTGACCGCCGAACGAGCGCACGAGGTCGTTCCCGCCCTCATGCGGGCCTTGGAGACAGAGCAGATGGAGCTGAGCGAACTCACCACCCATCATGCGACGCTCGAAGACGTATTCCTGCAACTGACCGGCCGGCACCTGCGCGATGAGTGAACATCCGCTCGTCCAACTCACCCTATGGCGCTTTCGTGAGTTCATCCGGGAGCCGGAAGCCGTGTTCTGGGTGTTCCTCTTCCCGCTCCTCCTGGCCATGGCGCTGGGCATCGCCTTCCGAAACACGGCGCCCAAGCCGGTCCGGGTCGGCGTTGTGGCGGGCGTGGGCGCCGAAGCGCTCGCGCGAGATCTGAGCAGTGACCCCGACCTGCTGGCGACCGTTCAATCGGAAGACAGTGCCCGCCTCGCCTTGCGCACGGGAGAGGTCGCGATGCTGGTGCGCCCGGGGTCGCCGATCACGCTCCAATACGACTCCACACGAGAGGAAAGCCGCTTGGCCCGCGCCCTCACCGAGCGCGCGCTGCAGCGGGCGGCGGGACAGCCGCCCGCGGTGCCCGTACAAGAGATCCGCGTCGCCGAACGGGGGAGTCGCTATATCGACTTCGTGCTTCCGGGCCTGCTGGGCATGAACATCATGGGCACCAGCATGTGGGGGATCGGGTTCGGTATCGCGCAGATGCGGCAGAAGAAGCTGCTCAAGCGGCTCCTGGCATCACCGATGCGCAAGCGTGATTTCTTGCTGGCTCAGATCCTGTTCCGCCTGATGTTCCTGACGTTGGAGGTGGCGGTCCTCCTGGGGTTCGGCGTCCTTCTATTCCGGGTGCCCGTGCGCGGTAGCATCGGAACCGTGCTCCTGGTCGCCGTGATGGGTGCGTTCGCATTCGCTGCCCTGGGCCTGCTCACCGCCAGCCGGGCTCGCACCATCGAAGGTGTCTCGGGTCTCATGAACCTCGTGATGATGCCGATGTGGATCCTCTCCGGCGTCTTCTTCTCCTACGCGCTGTTCCCGGACGTGGTGCAGCCCGTGATCCGCGCACTTCCGCTCACGGCGGTGAACGACGCCTTACGGGCAGTCATGCTGGAGGGTGCCGGCGTTGCGGGAATCCTCGGGCCCCTGACGATACTGGCGGCCTGGACTCTCGTGGCGTTCTTGGCGGCCCTGCGCATCTTTCGCTGGCAATGACCCGGCGCCGCACGGCCTGGAGCACCCTCTCCCTCCTCGGAATCACACTGGCGGCGGCGTGCATTCGCGGTGAAGGGAACCCGGGCGGCGCGCGTGCCCTGGCCAGTCACCGCCTCACGGGGGAGCCCGAGCCGCGGCTAATCGCGATCGAGCGCGACGTGCCGATCCGCGAGTACTTCGAGTACATGGACACGTTGCTGGCGGATGCCGAGGCGCGCGTACCGTTTCCCGTCGATGAGCACCTCCTGGTACGCGCGAATCCGTGGCTCATCGAGCGACTGATGGACACCGACTACTACCGGATGATGGAGCGCGGAGAGTTCTCCCCGGATCCGCAGGCCCTGTTGGCGCTGCGCGCGGGCGATACCCTCGCCCTTCCCACGGTCGCTCAGGCGGACTCCCTGCGCGCGGTGATGGCAGCCACGGTCATCGACGTGAATATTCCAGAGTTCAGGCTGCGCATCTTAGAGAGCGATCGGGAACGCTTCTCCTTCCCCGTGCGCATCGGTCAGGACCGGACGCGCTACTTGGAGATGGCGGGGCGTGAGGTCGATCTGCGCACCCTGCCGGGATCGGGCAGGATCGTGCGCATCGAGAAGAGCCCCGTGTTCCGCAATCCGGTGGACAACCACCGTTACGACGTCACACGCCGTGACGACGGTCAGGTCACCGGCTTGCCCAGGATTCCCTGGCTGGAGCCAGAGCTGGACGGCCGGCGCATGGGTCAGCTGATCCATCCCACCACCAACCTGGAGACGCTCGGAAAAGCCTACTCGAACGGGTGCATCGGCGTTTCGGAAGCCGCCATGTGGCGAATCTACTACCATGCACCGCTGGGAACGCGCGTCGTGGTTCGCTACGACCTCGAGGTGCCAGGCCCGGACGGCCCGCGTCGTCTCCCTGACATCTATGGGTGGGGTGGCTCGGTACCCGCCGACGCTCCCGCCGGTGGGTGCCTGTGAACGGCGCGCGTCAGACTGGCTTCTCGGGGTCCCGCTCGTCGCTCGGACCTCGGTCCACCACTGGGGCCCGGTAGCGCGCGATCGTCTGGAGGAACACCGAGTCGAGTCGGTCCAGACGCCGTCGCTCGTCCCGCATCTCGAGCAAGCGCTGCTTCCACCCTGCGCCGGCGCCCACCGAGGGAGCCATCCGGAACGAGACGTCGCGCTGGCAATCGAGGCGGGGCAACGCACGCCGAGCCCCCGGCAGGGCGCGCAAGGCCGACCGGAAGAGTTGCAGCGTCTGCTCGCGCCGCTGGATGATCTCCTCTCCCTGATCCGCTTCGTCCACATAGGGCTCGGCAACGACTTCGAGGAAGAGACCCGCAACGACCAGGGAGTCGACCAACACGAAGCGACCGGTGGTCTGGGCGATGACGCGCGGTCCGCCTGATTCCGCGCCCTGGACGGCTCGGATCTCCGCGGAGACGCCGACTCCACCCTCCTCGAAGCGGAACGGCCCGAAGCGCGCCTCGTCGTGGAAGATGAACCCCAGGGCCCGACCGTGGTCGGCGCAGTCCTGGAACGCCTCCCGGGCCCGTTCGTCCGCGAGCTGCAGCTGGATGACGGTACCGGGAAACGGCACGAAGGGCAGTGGAATCAGTGAGAGGCGCTCCATGGCTAGCCATACAGCGAGGTCCGTGCCTCCGTTCCGGCGGCCCAGGCGCGGAGGGCTCCATGCACCGGGCACTGGGGTGGGGCACCGCCTCTGCTTCCGGGGGCGTTTCCCTGGCCCTGGTGCGGAGAGGCCCAGAGGCTAGCTTGCCGGCGCATGTCCCCCCTCATCCTGCTCTTCCTGGTAGGCTGCCTGGCCGGCACGCTGAACGTGCTGGCTGGCGGCGGCTCCATGCTCACGCTTCCCGTTCTGATCTTCCTGGGGCTACCGGCCACGGTGGCCAACGGCACCAATCGCGTCGCCATCCTGGTGCAGAACGTGGGGGCCGTGTGGGGGTTCAGTCGGCACAGGCTGCTTCCCTGGCGCTGGGCCGGCTTCACCGTCGCTCCTGCGATCATAGGGGCTCTCCTCGGCTCCTGGTTGGCCACTCGGATGGGAGATGCCGTCCTCGAGAACATCATCGCCGGGATCATGCTGGTCGTGGCGATCTGGACGATCTGGGACCCGCTGGGCGCCAAGAATCCCGGCGAGGACGCCTCGGTCCCACAGGGCCTGCTGGCCAGATCCGCGTTGGCAGCCGCGTTCCTGGCGATCGGCATGTACGGCGGCTTCATCCAGGTCGGCGTGGGCTTCCTGCTCCTGGCGGCCACCACCTGGGCCGGCTTCGACCTCGTTCGCGGCAATGCCCTGAAGGTCCTGGTGGTGCTGGGCTTCACGGTCCCGGCCCTGATCACCTTCGCACGCAACGATATGGTCGATTGGCGGCTGGGCACGGCGCTGGCTGCGGGCAACCTGCTGGGTGGGCTGCTCGGCGTCCGCTTGAGCGTGCTGAAAGGGCACGTCTGGATCAAGCGTGTCGTGCTCGTGGCCGTCGTGGTGATGGCGCTTCGGCTCTTCCTGACCTGAAGGGGAGCGGGCTCCCCTCCACCGGAAAGAAGCCCGCCCTCACCGTCGTTCCTTCCCTCAGGGCCCGCGCGCCTCCTGCGCGCGGCACCCCACCTGTGCAGAACTGGCCTAGGCCATCCCGTGGATGTAGTTGTGCATCTGCTGGTTTTCGAACTCCACGGCGTTCAAGCACGCCAACACGACGTCCCCGATCGAGATGAGTCCGCGAATCTCTCCGTTCTCCACGATGGGGAGATGGCGCACACGATGGCGCGTCATCAGATCCATGGCCTCATGCATCCCGTCGTCCATGCCGGCTGTCAGGAGCTGCCCGGTCATGGTATCCCGGACCTTGTCCTCCCGAAGCCCCGCTGGCGCGATGGCCGCGCGCCGCAGGATATCGCGTTCGGTGATGATCCCGCAGATCTGCCCACCTGCGACGACCATCAAGGATCCGATGTTGCGCTGGACGAGGGTGCGGATCGCGTCGTGGAGGGTCGCGTCAGCCGAGATCGTGAAGACCTGCTGGCCCTTGGGGCCGAGAACATCGCGCATCCGCATGGGGTCGCCTCCTTGCCACGGATGTGGCGGCAGCCGTCTGGGAACCCGGGGGAGCGTCCTTCCATGGTACGACGGGGGCCATGCTTCTCCAAGCAAAAACGCGGACGGCGGCGCCCTCCGACCTCCGGGGCGCGCCGCCGTCCCTGGGCCGGCTCGGCCGGCGGATCCCCGCCGCCCGGCCGCACCGCCAGGCTTGCCGCCTCCTAGCGCCCGTCGCTCACCGCCCGCGTACGGATGGTGGGATACTCGATGCCGAGCTGCTCCAGGTAGGTCGGGTAGCGGCTCGGATCGTAGTAGTACTTGCGCATCTCTTCGCGGTACTGCTCCATGATGTCCGCGTTGAGCCAGATGGCCGGCTGATCGGTGGGCAGGATGAAGGGCGTGTACTTCGTGTCCTTGGTCTGCACGTCGCGGAAGTAGGTCCAGGCATCCGCCACCACCTCGGGGCGCATCACGAGGTCCAACAGCGTCAGGGCCTGCACCTTGGCACCGGCCAGCGCACCCTTGTGCGCGATCGGCGTGGCCATCGCGATGCCGTTCGACCAGTTGTGACCGGGCGTACCCGGTACGTTGGAGGGGAAGCGCAGCGTCACCGTGGGGACATTCCATGAGATGTCTCCGATGTCGTCGGAGCCACCGCCGAGAGAGCGCCGCATGTCGACGGGTCCTCCCAGGTTGCCGACCTCGGTGGCCAGGCCTTCCTCCTCGCTCCCCAACTCCCGTTGGATCGACCTGGCCAGGGCAAGATCAGCCTCGTCCCAGGTCGGAAGACCCACGCGCTTGATATTGTCGTAGGTCACTTCGGCCACGGCCTTGTTGAAGTGCCCGCTCCAGGCTGATCCGATCGTCATGATGGTATCGACCGTGGCGCCGGTCATGAGCGCCGCCCCCTCGGCCATCTTCTTCGCCGCGTCGTACATCTCGGTGACCTTCTCGTAGTCCCGCTCGCGGAAGTAGAACCAGATGGTGGCCCACTGGGGAACCACGTTGGGTTGATCTCCACCCTCGACGATGACGTAGTGGGAGCGCGCCGCAGGCTGCAGATGCTCGCGCTTGTACTCCCAGGCCTGCGCCATCAGCATGACCGCGTCGAGCGCAGAGCGCCCCCGCCAGGGCGCGCCAGCCGAGTGTGCGGTCTCACCGCGGAAGCGGAACTGCGCGGAGACGAGGGCGTTGGCCCCGGACTGACCCCAAGAGACGCTGAAGTTGTTGGAAACGTGCGTAAACAACGTCACATCGACGTCGTCGAAGACCCCGGAGCGCACCAGGAACGCTTTGCTCCCCAGCTGCTCTTCTGCGATTCCCGGCCAGAGCATGAGGGTACCGGGCAGGTTCTCGCGCTCCATGATCTCCTTGACCGCCAGGGCCGCCACGATGTTGACGGCTTGTCCCGAGTTGTGCCCTTCACCGTGCCCGGGGGCCATGGACAGGATCGGATCCCGGTAGCCGACACCGGGTTTCTGGTTCGACTGCGGAATACCGTCGATGTCGGAACCCAGCGCCAGCACGGGCTTGCCCGACCCCCAGCGCGCCACCCAGGCCGTGGGCATCCCGGCGACGCCGCGCTCCACCGTGAAGCCGTTCTCCTCGAGAATGCCGGTCAGGTATCTCGACGTCTCGAACTCCTGCATACCGAGCTCGCCGAACGAGAAGACCATGTCCACGATCTCCTGGACCTGCTTGGCGCGGGCATCGACCAGCGTCAGGGCCTCGTCCTGGAGACGACGCAACTGTCGGGACCTGCGCTGTTCCTGGGCGGACAGGCCTTGCAGGGAGGGAAGGGCCAAGGCCAGCAGCAGGGTAGCCAAGAAGGTACGACGCATCGAGCTCCTCCGGACGACAGGGGCCGATCCCAGGTCCACGGCGGCGGGAGCTCAGATCGGCCTCGACCGGGCCAGTGTGGGCCGGACCTGCCGGCCGAGGCAAGTGCGGAAGGGTCCCTCGTCCCGGGCACGTCACACACAGGACCGTCGTGCAGACGTCAGGTCAACTCGGCGGCCCGCTGCAGATCCGTGTCCGTGCCCGCGACCAGGAGGGTATCCGACTCCGTCAGTACCGCGTCTGGATCCGGCACCGGGGTGATCTTGCCTCGCAACATGTCGTGCACCGCCACGACGGTCACACGCAGGCGCCGGGGCAGTTGCAGCTCGCGCAGAGTATGGCCCACCCAATCGGTGGGGACCGCCATCTCCTGGATGCTGAAGTCCTCCCCGAGCTGCACGTAGTTGAGCAACGAGCGGCTGGAGATACGCTTGCCCAGCCGGATCCCGGACTCCCGCTCCGGGAAGATGGTCTCCGTGACGCCGATCTTCTCGATCAGTCGAGCGTGCTCGTGCGAGACCACCTTCACGTAGATCTCCTCGATGCCCAGGTCCTTGAGCGCCAGCGTGGTCAGGGCGCTCGCTGTGATGTCGTCACCGGTGCTCACCACCGCCGCGTCCGCGTCTTCCGCGCCGAGCCGCCGCAGCACCGCCGGGTCGGTTCCGTCTCCCACCCCGCCGCGACTGACCAGAGGCGCCATCTCGTCCACGCGCTCGGGAACCCGGTCCAGGGCCGCCACATCGTGCCCGATGCTGAACAGCGCTTCCGCCACGGAAGCACCGAAGTTCCCGAGTCCGACCACCACGAATCGTTTCATTCAATCCTCACCCGACGAGCACATCCTCATAGGCGAACCGGAACTCGCGCGCCCCTTCGGTGGGGCGCGCCACGGAAATCGCCGCCACGAACGTGAGCGGCCCTACCCGACCCAGGTACATCAGCGCGATCACCAACCATTTGCCCGCCACCGAGAGCCCCCCGGTTTGCCCCATGGACAGACCCACCGTGTTGAAGGCACTGACGGCCTCGAAGGCAAAGTCGAGAAACGCGTCGCCCTGCCCTAGCGGAGCCGTGCGCCCCAACTCGAACAGCACCAACAGGAACACCCCCAGGATCATACCGGCCAGCGCGACCACGAACAGGCCGATGGCTCGATCGATGGTACCGTCCGGTACCGAGCGCCCGCCCCAACTGGTGACCCCGTGTCCGCGCAGGCGCGACCAGGCCAATAGGCCGAGGAGCGCGAACGTCGTGGTCTTGAGCCCCCCCGCCGTCGACCCCGGTGAGCCACCGATGGACATCAGGAGGATGGTGACGAAGTTCGCGCTGTCATCCGCCAGATCGTAGTCGATGGTGTTGAAGCCGGCGGTACGCGCGGTCACGCTCATGAATACACCGTTCAGCACGCGAGCCCAGGACGGCAGGCCCTGGAAGCTGTTCCTCCACTCCAGGGGCACGAACAACGCCGCCCCGAACAGGATGAACGCCGCCGAGGTAGCCAGGACCAAGCGCGTGTGCAGGGATAACCTCCGATGCGCCCGGGTATGGCGGAGCCGCCAGGCGCGCACCAGTTCCTCGAGCGTGAGGAAGCCCAGCCCCCCGAGCGTGACGAGCAGCATGATGACCGTGAGCGTGAACGGTGCCTTCTGAAACCCCATCAGCGAGTCCGAGAAGGTGGAGAAGCCCGCGTTGCAGAAGGCGCTGATCGAGTGGAAGACGGCATGCCAGGCCGCGGCGAGCCCGAAGCGCGGCGCCCAGACCATGAACAGGAGCGCGGCGCCCACCGCCTCCAGCAGCACCGTGTAGCGAAGCACGCTCTTGAGCAGCGTCCGGAAGTCGACCTGCTCGGCGATGGAGCTGCCGCTGGAGACCACGGCCTGCTGGGAGAGGGACAGGCGGCGTCCCAACACGAGGATCAAAGCGGTCGTCAGGGTCAGGATCCCCAGGCCGCCGAGTTGGATCAGCAACAGCAGGAACGCCTGCCCCCAGGGCGTGAAGGCGGTGGCCGTGTCAACGACGATCAGTCCTGTCACGCATACGGCGGAGGTGGCCGTGAAGAGGGAGTCCAACCAGGACAGGCGGGGGCCGGTGTAGAGGCCCGGAAGCCAGCGCAGGCCGACGGTCCCGAACAGCACCAGGGCCAGGAACGACGTCGCCAGCAGTCGCGGAGGAGTCATCGACCGGCGCAGCAGCGCCCGCCAACTGGGACGGAGACTCCAGATCGGTGCGCTCAGTGTGGGTGCACCCGACCCGGAGGACGGACGAGCGGAACCCGCAGCGCCTCTGGGCATGGGCCGTACGCTAGAGACGAACCGCCGCGAACGGTAGTCCCATCCCCGCGGCTCAGTCGCCCATCTGCACCCGCACGTCGACGGCGACCGATCCCTCCGGGAGAGAGATGAGCGGGTTGACATCCAGCTCCGCGATGCGGGGGTGCCGCTCACCGAGCTGGGCCAGCCGCAGGACCGCCTCGACCAGAGCGGCTCGGTCCCGCGGCGGCTCGCCACGCACGTGGTCCAGGAGCGCGCTCAGCTTCACCTCACGCAGCATCGCAGCGGCATCCGCGTCGGTGAGCGGACAGAGGCGGAGCACCACGTCGCGCATCACTTCGACGTAGAGCCCGCCCAACCCGAACATGGCCATCAGCCCCACCGACGGAATCCGGGTCAGTCCCACGATCGTCTCGCGGCCGGGCGGCGCCATCCCCTGCAGCAGATACCCGTCCACACGCGGTGTCCTGCCCGTGCCCTCGGACACGGCAGCGGGCACTCTCTGTCGCATCGACCGGGTGGCGTGCTCGAGCTCCTCACGATTGCCGAGGTCCAATGCGACCCCTCCCACGTCGGTCTTATGGGCGATATCGGGGCTGACCACCTTGAGCGCGACCGGGTAGCCCACTTCGTCGGCGGCGACCACGATCCGCTCCTCCAGGCTCGGGCCGGCCTCGATGTAGCGCCAGGGGACCGTGGGAATCCGGTAGGCCTCCGCCACCGCGAGGGCGTCCGGCTCGGTGAGCTTGCGATGGCCCGCGCGCTCGGTGCGGTCCAACACGGCCCGCACCGCGTCGTCGTCTACATCGCCGAAGACTCGTTGCTCGCCTTCCTCCCGGTCCAGAATGCGCCGGTAACGCCAGAGGGCGCCGAGGGCTCGGGCTGCGGATTCCGGGAAGGTGTACGCAGGAATGCCCGCCGCCCGTAGCTCCGCCTGACCGGCCGGGAGGCCCTGGCGACCCATCAATACGGCCAGTACGGGCTTGTCCGGCTCGACCTCGGAGGCGCGTACGATGGCGCTGGCCACATCCACCGTCTCGATCCCGAGCGGAGGCACGAACGCGGCGATGGTGGCGTCCACTCCGGGGTCGGCGCGTACGCAGCGCAGCGCATGTTCATAGTCCTCGGCCGTGGCACTGGCGATCATGTCGACGGGATTGCGCACGCTGGCCTCGCTGGGCAGGCGGCTTCTCAAGAGCGCTTCGGTCTCCGGCTGCAGTCGAGCCACATCGAGTCCGTAGGTCTCGCAGGCATCCGCCAGGATGATCCCGGGGCCGCCCGCGTTGGTCACGATCGCCACGCGTTTCCCTCTTGGGATGGGCTGGTTCGAGAAGGCCGAGGCCAGATCGAACAGCTCCTCGACGGTCTGTGCCCGGATGGCTCCGGCCTGAGCGATCAGCGCGTCGGTGGCCAACTCCGTCTGGGCCAACGCACCGGTATGCGAAGCCGCCGCGCGAGCACCGGCACCGGTGCGTCCCGACTTCACCACGAAGATCGGCTTGGTGCGGGTAATGCGCCTACCGAGGCGGACAAAGCGGGCTGGATCGCCAAAGCTCTCCAGGTACATGAGCACCAGGCTCACGGAGTCGACCTGCTCCCAGTACTCGAGCAGATCGTTTCCGCTCACGTCGGCCTTGTTGCCCGCCGAAACGAACATGGACAACCCGATGCCGAAGCTCTCTGCGTAGTCGAGCACGCTCAGCCCCATCGCGCCCGACTGGCTCATGAAGGCCACGGGCCCGTAGGGGGGATCCGACGGAGCGAAAGTGGCGTTCATGCGCACCCCGGCCTCGGAGTTCAGGACGCCCATGCAGTTGGGGCCGACCAGGCGGACGCCACTTCCCTCCAACAGCTGCAGCAGCGCCGTTTCGCGCGCCGCCCCTTCCCCGCCGATCTCCCGGAAGCCAGCCGTGATGACCACCAAGCCCTTCACCCCGGATTCGACGCACTCCCGAGCTGCGTCCAACACCAGCGGCGCAGGAATCGATACCACCGCGAGATCCACGGGCCCGGGCACGTCCCGGATACTCGCATAGGCTGGAATGGAGTGAACGGAGTCGGCGTTGGGATTGATCGGGTAGACCGGACCCGTGAAGCCGTGTCGGATCAGGTTGTCGAGGATCTGCCAGCCGATGCTGTTGGGACGACGTGACGCTCCGATGACCGCGACCGAACGCGGCCGGAGCAGGACGTCGAGCTCGTGGGACATGGAGGCCATGACGTAGAAAGGGCGTTGGGTGCGACACCGATTCTCGCACAAGACCCCTCGCCCGTCGAGTCGGTCCCCGTTGACCCTCCTTGGCCGGTCTCAAGGTCGCCATGCGTAGCTGGCCTTCACGAAGAAGGAGCGGTTGCGCAGCGTCAGAGGCGTGCCCGCGATGTCCTCACCCACTTCGGCGAAACGACCCTCCGAGTACCCGAGGAACAGCACGCTTTGCGGTCCGGCCTTGTAGGAGAGCAACACCTGGGAGGCGAGGCTGCGGTCGACCGGCTCCACCGGTGCCACGTAGAGCTCGGGTGAACGCTCGGTGCGGCGCTGCTGGAGCACCACCCGAATGAAGGTGCGCGCGTCGAAATTGAACACCGTGCGCAGTTGACTCACCTCCGCGTGGAAGATGCGCTCCCCGGCCAGGGTCTCCAGCCGACGGACGGAGTGGTTGAAGCGCAGGTCCGTACGCCGGCCCAGGCGCACCTGCAACCCGGGGCTCACCTCCAGGACACGCCCCTCCCGCTCGTTCTCGACGTCGACCTGCCCCCCGAGGACGCCGTAGCCGGACAGACGCACGCCGGCGAAGGGTTCGGTGGACCCGCCGAACCAGAGCTCCGGAAACGAGTAGCTCGCCCCCGCGAACACTTCGCGTTTGAGGTTAGGGTTGGCCCACAGCCGACTCTGCCTGGGTCCCGCGACCTCGAGGTACAGCCAGCCGCCGTTCTCCTGCATGGCAGCCGGATCCAGCTGGTCCCAGCGCCAACCGCCCACGTCCGCACGCAGGGACGTGAACCAGCTGTCCTCGCCCCACCACTGGCGCGAAACGAATCCCCACATCTGCTGCAGGTTCCCCTGCGGCTCGAAGCCAGCGTCGGCACGGAACCCGGAACCGCGCCGTCGCAGGTTGAACAGCGCCCTCCACTCCCGAGTGCCGTAGTCCAGCGTGAGCGCGGCGGCCCGGCCCTGGAACGCTCCCTCTGGCTGACCATTCTGCTTCCGAACGCGCTCGGGGTACTCGGTGCGCGACCACAGGAGTTGCCCATTCACGCGCAGTGCCCCCAGCGGGGAGAGGTACCCGTCTACGCCCACCACCTCATTGGCGTAGTCCTCACCGTGGCGCCCCGTCAGCAGCGCGCCTATGGACCCGCTGGCGCCCACATCGCGGCGGTATCGCAGAACCCCGGTCGTCGAAGGCTGCTCCAAGGTCGCCTGCTGCGATCCCAGTGAACCCGGGAGCAGCAGACCGGTGATCCGGTCGTGGGCGGCCAGCACGCCGAAGGAGTGGGCCCCCGCCTTGCCCGTGAGCTTGAGCCCTGCGGTGGGATCCGCGATCGAGCGGGTGAAGACGGCCTGCAGAGGCGTGGTGAAGAGGTCCGCCCCTTCGAGGAAGAACGGGCGGCGCTCCGGGAAGTACAGCGCGAAGCGAGCGTTGGCCGTCAACTGCGGGGCGTCCGCCTCCACCTGGGAGAAGTCCGGATTGGCGGTGCCGGACAGCACCACGTTCGGACTGATGGCCCAGAGCGCATTCAAACCGACGCTTCGCGTCACGTCACCGGTCCGCAGTCCGCCTGCTTGCTCGACGCGCTCGTCCGAGCGGCCCCCGGTAAGGGAGGGGGTGAGCTCCACGTTCGCGCCCGGTTCAATGGACGCGAACCCGACCAGATAGGCGGCCTGGCACAACTCGCAGGCGTCCGACCGGTCCCAGGGGACGTTGCGCGTCTGCAGTGCAGTATCGCGTGGCCAGTCGCGCGTGATCGAAAACCGCCAGGTCTGCGTCCCCGAGCCGGAGGGGAAGCGCAGCGATTTGAGGGGAATGGCCACCTCGACCAGGTATCCGCCGTCGGTCAATCGGCCGGCCGAGCTCCAATGCGCGTCCCAGGATCTGTCACGTCGACCGCGCCCCCCTCCGTCGTCGCCGCCCAACCCCTGCCCGTCGAACAGTGCATCCCCCTGTACCCCCAGTGGCGAGACGCTGAACTCGTACGCCTGTCGGGCCGCACCGAAGGGGTCGATGGTGAGCGTGATGCGATCCTGGCCGTCGAGGTCGTCGCGATCGGTGATGTACGCACGGATCTGTCCGGGGTTGGGGTCGAGCGCTTCACATCCCAGGTAGAGGTGCGTGTCGTCGTGGGCCAATCGGCAGCGGGTGGCCACGGGCGCCGACCCGTTGTCCGAGGGTTGGATCTCCCAGGGCAGCTCGACGACGGGTGCATCCCCCCAGCCTGCCTCGTCCAGGCGACCGTCGATGCGAACCGATCCGCTCCACGTGGGGAGGGCGAGCACACCCGCCCCGCTCCCTGTGGCCGCGCTGGCTTCGCCTCCCTGCCGCGCCTGCGCAGCGAGTGGACCCGCACTGACCACCAGGATCCAGACCACACAGGCCCGGAGGGGTCCAAAAGAAATAATATTTTCATTTCGAGTGCGCACAATCCCCCCGCCCATCCTCTCCTCCCTGTCGATGTCGAAGCGTCGGAGGTCAGATCCCTCCGAGTACCGCCTTTGCCTGCCGGCGCACGCCGGGGTCGCGATCCTGTGCCAGACAGCCGAGGGCCTCGCGCGCCGCGCTGCGGTCCACGTGCTCGGCGGCCAGCTCCACCGCGGCCGTACGCACTGCGGGGTCCGGATCACTCACTGCCCGCTGCAACGCCTGTGGAACGCGCTCCAGCCCGCTCCACCCGATAGCGCGCAACGCAGCCACGCGGATGGCCGCCACCGGATCGGACACCTGCAACTCTGCCAACTCCTTGAGCGTCGCCGGCCGCAGACGACCACGGAGGCGGAGCGCCTCCACAGCCTCGGCGCGGGTGCCCGGGTCCGCTTCGTGTGTGGCCCACATGAGCACCGCCTCGGCTTGATCGGAGCGGCTTCTCGCGAGCGCCCTCGTCATCCCGCGACGGGCACGCGCATCCACCTCCGCACGAAGCGCTACGAAGCTCGCGGCCAAGGCCGCGGGACTGCCCAGGTCCGACAGCGCGCCGACGGCCGCTTCGCGCACGGCGGGTTCCGAGTCCGTCAGGAGCTCGACGGCGTAGCGCTGCGCCTGGGGGCCACAGAACCCGCCAAGTCGCGCAACAGCGCGCGCGCGCGCTGCAGGATCGACCGCCGACAGCGCCCGGAGCACGTCGCCCGGGAGCACGCGGCCCGCCGCCAATGCGCGGGCTCCCCCCAGGACGATGCCGAGTCCCCCGAACGCCAAGGTGAGCGCCGCCACGGTGGAGCGACGCACGGGCCTTCGGTCACGCAACTCGTCCAACACGGCCAGCAGGCGCTCGCTCAGAGGTGAGCGCCGCCCGCGGGCCATGGCCACCACGCTACGGACAGGGCGGGCTCCGCGGGCTCGTTCCACCAGATCCAACAGCACCTGCGCGTAGTGATCGGGCGCGAGCCCCTGCGACAGCGCGCGGTCGTCACAAGCCCGCTCGCGCTCCGCCCTGGCCCGACGCACGAGACCGTGCACGAGTGGGTTGGGCCAGTAGAGCATCTGGGCCACGCGACCCAGCTGATGATCCAGGATGTCGCCGCGCTCGAGATGGGCGACCTCATGGTGGAGGACGGCGTCCAGACGTGCACCGTTCCAGCGTGCCGCCTCCTCGGGCAACAGCAGCGTGGGTCGCCATACGCCGGTCGCCGCCGGAGACGGAAGTCCCTGGACCATCCGCACTCGGAGGGGCCGCCTCAAGACGGCGCTGCCGACCGCCTCCGCCCGATCCGCGACCCATGGGGGGGGTGGAGTCGAGCCACGGAGGAGCCTGCGCCGCCGGATCTCGTCTCCGACCAAACCGAAGGCCACCATGAGGACCCCGGCCGTCCACCCGTACAGGAAGAGCGCGGGCAGCAACCAAGCCCAGCCCGCCCCCGGTGCGGTCTGCGCGATCTCGGCCCCCGTCCAACCCGGCTCCTCCCGCGGTTGCGGCACCGGGGACAAGGCCGGCGGCTGTCGCGCACCGCGCTGCGCGCTCGAGGCCACCGGCCCCGTGCTCACGCCGGCGATCCGTTCCGCCACGCCACCGGTCCAGGGCACCTCCCAATGGGGAGCCACGCGCTGAGCGAGGGGGAGCACCAACAGCGCGAGCGTCGCGGCCGACCCCACGGCGGCACGCAGTGCGGCCGATCGCTGCTTGGCCAGGCGCAGGAGCACTCCAGCCAGCAAGGCCACGGCGGTCGCCTCCCCAAAGAGGAGCAGCGCCAGCTCCAGTGCCTCGGCGCTCGTGGGGAGAGGAAACGCAGGGGCCGCCATGCTAGCCGCGTCGGCTCCGAGAGGCCTGTTCGATGTGCTTCCGGATCTCCGCGATCTCCTCATCGGAGAGGAGGTCCACGGACTCGTCGAAGAAGGTGAGGATGGCGCGCGATCGCGAACCACCGAAGTAGGTGCGCGTCAGATGTCGAAGTGCGGTACGACGCATCCGGGACCGTGGCTCGACCGGCCGGTAGACGTGGACACGACCGTCCTTGACGTGCCGCACATGCCCCTTCTTCTCCAGGTTGCGCAACGTCACCCGGATCGTGTGGTACGCGTCTTCTTCGCCCAGGGCTCGCGCGACATCCGCGGCGGACCCCTCGCCCAGCCGGTAGAGCGCGTCCATCAACTGACGCTCACGCTTGCTGAACGGTCCGGTCGTGGTGGTGGTCATCGTTTCGCGGTCCTCCTTCCGGTAGATCGATACGCCGGCAGGTATGAAGTATTTCTTTCAGCGCACTCCCTGGCAAATCGACCCGGACCAGAGAGCGGAAGCATCCCCCGTCCAAGGGACGGGTCGGGGTCAGGGCGTGGCGGGCAGCCCCAGCGGATCGATGCCCAGGTGGCTGTGACAGACCGAGCAGGTGGCCAGCAGCCGCCCATACACCTCGGCCCGACCCGCCCAATCCGAGGCCCTCTGCGCCTCCCCGGCGATCCCGGTCACACGACGGACGACCGTCTCCAGGGCTGCGACCCGCGCCGAGTCCGATACGACGTCCCGGGGAAACAGCGTCGAGCGGCCCAGGGTCTCGGCGCCCGCCTCCCAGGAGCGGTCGGAGCGAGCTACCAGGCCCTCCCACATGCGGTCCGCGGCCCAGATGTGCCCGAACATGGACCTCTGGGCACCGGACCCGGGCTCGGGCGGAGCGCCCGGGGCCATCTCTGGGCCGCTACGCAGGGCGGCGTGGCAATCGCCACAGAAGTAGGCCACCTGAGCCGTCGCAGCGGCGGCTTCCGGCAGGCCGGGCGCCTCGAGGACGGCGCGAGATGCCTGGTGCACCCCGCGCAGGGACGCCTCCGCCTGAGGAATCTGTTCGGGCTCCTCATGGTCCGCGAGCCATTCCGCATGCTTGCGGGCCTCGTACAGGTCTCCGCGGATGATCGCCGTCTGCAGATCGATCCCGGCGATGAAGTGCTCACCCATGTGCGCGGCTGGATCCACCACCACGCCGGTCGCGCAACCGCCAACCAACACCGCCAACACGACGGATCGCCTTCTGTTCACGAACCACCATTCCGTTGTCGGAGCTGCCCGGGATGACACCGGGCTTCTGTGGCAAGATGCAGGAACGGTGACTGCGGCCGCCATCGGGAGCCCGCCGCACCACCGGAGCGGGGATTGCCCGACACCGGCCCACCCGACGGAAGAACCCCTACGCCCACGAGGGCAAAGGCCGGATGGGCCCCCGGCACCTCCGCATTCGACCTTTAGTCAGGATGGAAGCCCTTGGCCTGGAGGGATCATGGCACCCCTTCGCAAGTTCACGAACGCCGATGCACGGCTGCTGGGAGACCGCCTGAGGGTGGATTGGTCACGAGTCGATCTCGAGCAGTTCCGCATGGGTTTGGAGGTGGAGTTGGAGCACGGTCTGCACGACCCCAGCACCAATGTGACGGGGGACGATCCCATCCTCACCGCCAAGATCGCGCTCGCGCACCTCAAGGAGCTTCCGGACTACTACACGCGCCTGCGCGCGATGGAAGCCGAGGCAGAACGCTCCTGAGAGGGCAGGCCCCTCGGGAGGACGGTCGGATCCGGACGTAGCGCCCCGGTCGTGGCGGCTGCTCCGCTCGGATAGGGCGGAAGCAGCCGCTGGGTTCGCTCCCGGACCCGACGGGGAGGCGCTATGACCGACTTCGCTGGGCAACGTCGCTCGATGGTCTCCAGGCAACTGGCAGCCCGTGGAATCCACGATCCGCGCGTGCTGGCCGCGATGGGGGAGGTGCCTCGCGAGTTCTTCGTGCCGCCTCATCTGGCGGAATTCGCATACGAGGACGCTCCACTCCCCATCGCCTCCGGGCAGACGATCTCGCAGCCCTACATCGTGGCCCTCATGGCCGAAGCCCTGGGCCTGAGCGGCGGTGAGCGCGTCCTGGAGATCGGCACCGGGTCCGGCTACGCTGCAGCGGTGTTGAGCCGCCTGGCCTCCGAGGTGTATACCGTCGAACGCCACGAGGACCTCGCCGAGAGTGCTCGCGCGGCACTGGAGGCCGTCGGGTACGACAACGTGCAGGTGCTGCATGCGGACGGCACCCTGGGCTGGCCCGAGCACGCGCCCTACGACGCGATCCTGGTGTCCGCGGGCGGCCCCGGTGTACCCCCTGCTCTTTCCGAGCAGCTCGCGCCGGGCGGCGTAGTGGTGATCCCGGTGGGAGCCGATCCGCGGACGCAGGAGCTGGTGGCCGAGCGCAAGCAGCCGGACGGCACGTTCACGCGCAGGTCGCTCGGCGCGGTGCGCTTCGTGCCCCTCATCGGGGCCGAGGGATGGGCGCCCCCTCGTGCCAATCCCGGCCCCTCCGCCACCCACTCCCGTTCCAGCCATGGCGAGGCCGGGCTGGTCACGCTCCTGCGGGAGAACAGCACGCACCTCTCCGATCCCGAGCAACTCGACCCGGGGCCCCTCCTGGAGCGCATCGGCGACGCGCGCGTAGTGCTGATCGGAGAAGCATCCCACGGAACGTCGGAGTTCTACCGCACCCGCGCGCGGATCACGCAGGCGCTGGTGCAGGAACACGGCTTCCGGATCGTGGCCGCCGAGGCGGACTGGCCCGATGCGGCCCGCATCGACGCCCGTGTCCGGCACCTCGACATACCCGATCCAGAGTGGATCCCGTTCTCGCGCTTCCCCATCTGGATGTGGAGAAACTGGGAGGTGGCCGAGTTCGCGGAGTGGCTGAAGGTGCACAACGAGCCCCTGCCCCCGGACGCGCGCACCGGGTTCTTCGGGCTCGATCTCTACAGCCTGCATCGTTCCATCGATGTGGTGTTGGAGTATCTGGATCGAGTCGATCCCGAAGCGGCGCGCATCGCACGTGTCCGCTACGGCTGCCTCAGCCCCTATGAGGCGGATCCCGCAACCTACGGCCGGGCCGTGCTGTCCGGGCGCTATCGATCCTGCGAGGACGATGTCGTGGCCATGCTCGAGCACGTGCTGGCCCATGGATTGGAGATGGCGGAGCGGAACGGCTACGGCTTCCTCGATGCCATCCAGAACGCGCGGCTGATCGCCAATGCGGAGCGCTACTACCGGATCATGTACCGGGGCGGGGCGGCTTCCTGGAACCTCCGGGACAGCCACATGTTCGATACGCTGGAGTTCCTGCTCCGTGCCTTCGGACCCGATGCACGCGCGGTCGTGTGGGCGCACAACAGTCACATCGGCAACGCACGTGCGACCGAGATGTGGACGCGCGGCGAGCACAACCTGGGCTACCTGTGTCGTCAGTCGCTCGGGGACGACGCGTTCCTGATCGGCTTAGGCACCCATCGGGGCACGGTGGCGGCTGCGGAGGATTGGGGCGATCCCATGCAGGTGATGGACGTGCGCCCGTCCCACCCGGCCAGCTACGAACATCTCTTCCACCTCACCGAGGTGCCGGCCCTGTCGCTCCACCTGCGGGAGCCCCTGCACAGCGAGCTCCGGCCCCAGCTGATGGATCCTCGGTTGGAGCGGGCCATCGGGGTCATCTACCGACCCCAGACCGAGCTGATGAGCCACTACTTCCAGGCCGTCCTTCCGCTGCAATTCGATGAGTACCTCTGGATCGACGAGACCCGTGCCGTTCATCCGCTCGGTGTGCCCGCCGCCGTGGGGCTACCGGACACGTACCCGTTCGGGCTGTGAGACCGGAGGGGGGCCCGAAGCGGGCGCGGCCGCTGCGTTGGCTGCCCAATACGATCACGCTGGCGCGCATCGCGCTGGTCGTAGCCTATCTGTTCGTGATGGCAGCGGGCACCGCCGTTCCCCCCGCCCAGCGGCGCTTGGCCCTCGTGGTGCTCGGGCTCGCGGGTGCGTCGGACGTCCTCGATGGATTCCTGGCCCGCCGCTTCGCTCTGACGACCCGCACCGGGATGATCCTCGACACGTTCGCGGACCGCTTCGCGCAGCTGGCGGTGACCTACCAGTTCGTGTTCGTCGAGCCCCGCCTGCACGTCGCGTTTCTCGCCCTGCTCTTGATCCGGGATGTCCTGGGCGTCCTGGGTGCTCGCTGGGCCCTGCGCCGCGGTCATTGGGAGGTGCTCGCCCACGAGTCCCACGGCAGGCTGGCGACGGTGTTGCTGTTCGTGCTGTTCGTGCTCCTCACGCTGGGAGCAGCCGATCGGTGGATCTTCCCGCTGGCGGGAGTCGCTGCGGCGACGGTGGCCGTCAGTACGGCGCGCTACCTCCATCGCGGGGTGCGGCGGGCACGGGGTGCATCCCTGGCGGTCCATGGGTCCCCGACATGAGCGACGCGGCCGGTGGTGCCCACACCGCTGGCGACGGCGACGGGTGGCTCGGTCCCGGCGTCGCGGAGATCGCGCACACCGCCGACCTGGGGATCGAAGTGGAGGCCGAGGATCGGGCCGAGTTGTTCCGGCGCGCTGCTCAGGCACTGTTCCGGTTGCGCTCCGGCACTCAAGCAGCCGACCGGGCGGCGCACGGGGTGCCCCTCCGGTTCGAGGTGGAGGTCTCGGCGGACGAGCCTCCCGTGTTGCTCGTACGCTGGCTGGCCGAGCTTCTCTATCTGGCCGAGGCCCAGCACTTCGAGTTGGGCTCCACCGAGTTCCACACGCTCGACGACCTCCGGCTGGTCGCGACTGTGCACGGGTGGCGATCCGCCTTCGACCCGGTACGCGAGCTCAAGGGCGTCACGTACCACGGACTCGAGCTGCGCCACTTCGAAGGGCGGTGGTGGGCACGCGTCATCTTCGACATCTGATCCCCCCAGCGGAGGAACCCATGCCCGAGCAGACGATGGCGTGGCCGGAGCCCGCGACGCTTCGGATCGAGCGCCTCGACCCGTGGCGCTGGATCATTCCCAGGCAGGGACGGATGCGCGTCGAGGGGCTGATCTACGCCGACGCGCACATGATGAGCGATCTGCGCGGTGACGAAGCGATCCGTCAGGTGGCGAACGTGGCCTGCCTGCCCGGCATCGTGGGACGCTCCATCGGGATGCCCGACATCCACTGGGGCTACGGGTTCGCCATCGGCGGTGTGGCCGCCTTCGATCCGGAACGGGGTGGCGTGATCAGCCCTGGCGGTGTGGGCTACGACATCAACTGCGGCGTCCGGCTCCTGCGCAGCACGCTGAGCGTCGGAGAGCTCAGACCCCACCTCAAAGCCCTGATGAACCAGATCCAACGGGACGTGCCCGCCGGAGTGGGCTCCCACCGCAGGCGGCTCACGCTGGACGATGCCGAGCTCGAGGATGTCCTGCGGCGGGGCGTGGAGTGGGCCGTGGCCCGCGGCTACGCCACCGAGGAAGATCGAGCCCACATCGAGAGCGGCGGGGCGCTCCCCGGCGCCGATCCGGGAAAGGTGAGCCCCCGCGCGCTGGAGCGCGGACGGGATCAGGTGGGCACCGTGGGATCGGGCAACCACTTCATCGAGGTGGGAGTGGTGGGGGAGCTCTACGACCGCGCGGCCGCGGCGCGGCTGGGCCTTGAGCCCGACACGGTCACTGTCCTCATCCACTCGGGATCGCGCGGACTCGGTCACCATGTCTGTACGGACTACCTGGACGTGATGCTCTCCGCGGCCCGGCGCTGTGGCATCGCTCTACCGGACCGCCAGCTGGCATGTGCGCCGCTCGACTCGCCCGAGGCGCGCGACTATCTCGGCGCCATGTGCGCAGCCGCCAATTACGCGTTCGTCAACCGACAGATGATGGCGCACCTGGTGCGCGGCGCGTTCGAACAGGTATTGGGCCGACCCTGGCAGGAGCTGGGGTTGGAGTTGGTCTACGACGTGGCCCACAACAACGCCAAGTGGGAGACGCACACGCTCGACGGCCGACCCACGCTCCTGTGCGTGCACCGCAAGGGCGCGACTCGTGCCTTTCCCCCCGGGCATCCCGATGTGCCTGCCGCCTACCGCGATGTCGGGCAGCCCGTGCTCATCCCGGGTGACATGGGCCGCTACTCCTATGTGCTCGTGGGCACGCAGGCGGCCTACACCGAGACGTTCGGATCCACGTGCCACGGCGCCGGTCGAGTCATGAGCCGCCGGCAGGCGGAGCGCAGCGTCCGCCAAGCCGACCGGCAGCTTCGTCGGGAGTTCGAGGAGCGCGGCATCGAAGTGCGTGCCGCTTCCTTCGCCACCCTCGCCGAGGAGATCCCCGAGGCATACAAGGACGTAGCGGAGGTGGTCGACGTCGTGGACCACGCAGGCATCGGCCGCAAGGTGGCGAAGCTGCTCCCCCTGGGAGTCTTGAAGGGATGAATCCGGGCCGCGCCGCCCCGACGGGTACGTTCCGGGAACTCCCCCCGGCGGGTCCGCCCGCAGGCAAAGTCCACCCGGTCTTCCGGGCGACTGGCCTCACCAAGGTATACACGATGGGTGAGGTCGAAGTGCGTGCCTTGGAGGCCACGGATCTCGAGCTGTTCGAGGGCGAGCTCGTCGTCATCCTGGGCCCGTCGGGAAGCGGGAAGTCCACGCTCCTCAACATCCTGGGCGGCCTGGACGTGCCTACCGCGGGCGAGGTCGCCTTCCACGATCACAACCTGCGGACGGCGGACGAAGCCGAATTGACTCGTTTTCGACGGGAGCACGTCGGGTTCGTTTTCCAGTTCTTCAATCTGCTGCCCAGCCTGACCGCCATCGAGAACGTGCAGCTGGTCACCGAGATCGCCCGAAGCCCGATGGACCCGGCCGCCGCCTTGGACATGGTGGGACTGTCCGAGCGCCTCCGTCATTTCCCGGCACAGCTCTCGGGTGGGGAGCAGCAGCGCGTCGCCATCGCCCGCGCGATCGCCAAGCGCCCTGACGTCCTGCTGTGCGACGAGCCCACAGGCTCCCTGGACTACGAGACCGGGAAGGTCGTGCTCGAAGTCCTCGAGCAGGTCAACCGCGACACCGGCACCCTCACGGTTCTCGTGACGCACAACGCTGCCATCGCGGCTCTTGCCGATCGAGTGCTCCGCTTACGGGACGGTCGCATCGTCGGAGACGAGCGCAACCTCACCCGAGCGTCCCCCGCGGACATCGAGTGGTAAGCCATGAAGACGCTGCAGCTGAAGGTCGTTCGCGACGCGCTTCATGCGCGAGGACAGCTGATCGCTGTCCTGGTCCTCGTCGCCTCCGGCGTCGCCACGTTCGTCATGCTCCGCTCCATGCATGGCTTTCTCAGAGGAGGCCAGGAGCGCTACTACCGCGACGCTCGCTTCGGAGACGTCTTCAGCCACGTGGTGCGAGCTCCGGACGCGCTCGCGCCCCGCATCGCTCGGATCGACGGCGTGGCGACCGTCTACACGCGCCTCGTCGAGGACATCCTGCTCGACGTGCCAGGGCTCCCCGAGCCGGCAACCGGGAGGCTGGTCTCTCTACCCGACCTGGGGGAGGTACGTCTCAACCAGGTGGTGATCCGCACCGGTGCCCTCCCGGACCCTGGTCGCCGGGACCAGGTCGTGCTCAGCGAGGCCTTCGCCCGTGCCAATGGGTTGCGCGTCGGCGACGTCGTGGGGGCGATCCTCAACGGACGGCTTCAGGCGCTGCGGGTGGTCGGGACCGCGATCTCGCCGGAGTTCATCTACGAGATCGGGGAATATGGACAGGTCTTCCCCGACAACCGACGGTTCGGTGCCCTGTGGATGAGTCGTTCCGCCGTAGAGAGCGCCTTCGAGATGGAGGGGGCCTTCAACGACATCGTCCTCTCGCTCGCCCCCGGGGCGTCCGAGGCTGCGGTCCTGGCATCCCTGGACGCGCTGCTCGATCCATACGGGAACCCCGGCGCGTACGGTCGAGAGCTACATGTATCGCACGAGTTCCTGGAGGGCGAGATCGATGAGACCACGATCACGGCCTCGTTCTTCCCCGCGTTGTTCCTGATCGTCACCGCGTTTCTGTTGCACGCCACGCTCCTTCGGATCGTGCGTATGGAGCGGGAACAGATCGGCTTGCTGAAGGCCTTCGGGATCTCGCCGGCCAGCCTCGGGGCCCACTACCTCCAGTTCGCGCTCATCCCGGTCGCCGGTGGAGCGGTTCTGGGCACCGTGGTCGGGGTCTGGCTCGCGCACGGGATGGCCGAGGTGTACGCGCGTTTCTTCCAGTTTCCGGAGGTGGGTTTCAAGCTGGACCTCACCGTGGTTCTGGTCGCGTGGGCCATCGCGCTGATCACGGGTGTTCTCGGCGCGCTGACGGCGGTCCGCACCGTGACACGCCTGCCTCCCGCTGTGGCCATGGCACCACCCGCCCCTCCGCGGTACCGGGAGGGCCCTCTGGAGCGGACTCGCATCTGGAGGGCGCTCTCTCCAGCGGGGCGAATTGTTGTCCGCAATCTGTCCCGGGCGCGCCTCAAGTCGGCTTCGACCATCGCCGGCATCGGCTTGGCCCTGGGCGTGATCGGGGCACTGCTGTCCATGTTCGACGCGATCAACGAGATCGCGCGGATCCAGTTCCAGGAGGTTCAGCGGGAGGACGTTTCCGTCTACTTCCATCGGCCGCGCCCCCCTGACGTCCGCGCCGCCCTGTTCGCGCTCCCCGGTGTACGACAGGTCGAAACGTTCCGGGTCGTTCCCGTACGCTTCGTCAGGGAGCACCGCGAAGTCCGCGGCAGCATTCTGGGTCTCCCGGAGGACGCCCAGCTGCGACGCCTGGTCGATTCCGAATCCAGAACGCACCAGCTTCCCGTGGGCGGGCTACTGCTCAGCACACTGTTGGCCGAGAAGCTGGGCGTGCACCCCGGGGACGTGGTGGAGATCCACGTGACCGAGGGAAGCGACGTGACCCGTGAGCTTCGGGTTTCGGGGATCATCGACGAGTTGATGGGTGGAGGCGGCTACATGGCCAAGGCCGACCTCCATCGGGCGCTGGGCGAGGCGAGCTCGGAATCCGGTGCCTGGCTGGCCGTGGATGCCCGGACACGTGCCGAGGTCTACGAACGCTTGAAGCATTTGCCCGCCGTGGCGGGCATCCAGGTGCGCGAGCTGACGGTGCGGGGATTCGCGGACACGATCGAGGAGAGCTTCGCCATCGCGCTGTACTCTACCGTCGTGCTGGGGATGGCATTGGTGATGGCCATCGTCTACAACCAGACCCGCATCGCGCTTTCGGAGCGAGGCCGCGAGTTGGCCAGCCTCCGCGTACTGGGATTCGAGCGCGGGGAGGTTGCCCGCATGCTGCTCAGCGAGCAGGCCCTACTGGTCCTGGCCGCCCTGCCGCTGGGGGTCGGCTTGGGGTGGTTCCTGACCTTCCTGGTCATGGAACGCTTCGATTCAGACCTGTTCAGTCTTCCTGTGGTCGTCGCCAGGGGGACATACGCTCAGGCGATCGGCATCGTCCTCCTGGCGGCGGTCCTGTCGGGTCTGCTCGTCCGCCGCCGGCTGAATCGCATCGATCTGATCGCGGTCTTGAAGACCCGGGAGTAGCTGTCATGAACGTCTCGCGTCGCACCGGTGGATGGATGGCCGCGGGGCTGGCCGCGGGCCTCCTGCTCTGGCTCGTACTCCGGCCCGAGCGAGTCGCGGTCGAGGTCGTCCACGCAGCGCGCGGAGCGCTGCGCGTGACGTTGCAGGAGGACGGAGAGACACGCGTCAAGGAGCGCTATCTGCTCTCCGCTCCGGTGGCGGGCCGGCTCGTCCGCCTCGAGTGCGAACCGGGCCAGCGGGTGGCGGCGGGGGATGTGCTCGCGCGGATCTTCCCACTTCCCCTCGACACCCGGGCGCAGAAGGAAGCCGCCGGGCGGCTGGCCGCCACGGAGGCAGGTCGAGCCGCCGCCGAAGCTGCCGTTCAGCGGGCCGAGGTGGCCTGGGACGAGGCGCGGCGCTACTTGGGCCGCTTGGAGCGAGCCGGGGTCGAGGGCGGCATCTCACTGGATCGACTGGACCGCGCCCGTGCAGCGGAGCAGCAGGCGGCGCTGGCCCTCGAACAAGCGCGGCGCACGGCGGAGGCCAGCGCCCACGAGGTCGAGACCGCTCGGGCCAGTGTCATGGAGGTCACAGGCGAGCGCGGGCTGTCTCCCGTAGTAGTGCGTGCGCCCGCGGACGGGCGGGTGCTCCGCCTCTTCGAGGAGTGCGAGCGAGCGGTGTCCCCCGGAGCACCGATCCTCGAGGTCGGTGACACCCGAGATCTGGAAGTGGTGGTGGACGTTCTCAGTGAAGACGTCGGCCTGCTCACCGTGGGTGCCCAGGCCCTGATCGTACCCGGCCCCGAGGCGGACACCCTGCGGGGAAGGATCGAGCGCATCGAGCCTACCGCGTTCACCCGCGTGTCTCCGCTGGGCGTCGAGGAGCAGCGGGTCAACGTCATCATCACCTTCGAGGGTGAAGCCCCGCTTGTTGGGGACCGCTTCCGCGTCGAGGCGTCGCTGATCACGTGGGAATCCGACGACGTCCTCATGGTACCCCTGGGGGCGCTCTTCCGGAGGGACTCCCGGTGGGCCGTGTACGCAGTGGCGGACGGGAGAGCGCGACTGCGGATCGTCGAGATCGGCCACCGGGGACAGCGCGAGGCGGAGGTGACGGCGGGCATCTCCGAAGGGGAGACCGTCGTCGTCTATCCCCCCGACGGGCTTCGGGAAGGGGCACGGGTGCACGTCATCGAAGGCTCGTAGGCTGGGGGACTCACCCGACAGCCAAGGGCGCGAGCCTCCCGATTGCCTGGGGCACTGTGCAAGGGCAACTGTCAACCATGACCAACGGCGTGAATCCGAGCATCTCCAACGATGATATCGCCGCCGTGTTGGAGCGCGTGGCGGACCTGCTCGAGGTGCAGAACGGAGACGTCTTCCGCGTGCGTGCCTATCGGCGCGGCGCCGACAGCATCCGGTCCTGTGACCAAGCCGTGGCCAGCCTCGTCGAAGAGGAAGGGCTGGAGGCGCTGGAAGCACTGCCGGCGATCGGAGAGGGACTGGCCCGCGCCATCTCGACCTACGTGCGTACGGGCCGCCTCCCCATGCTGGACCGGCTGGAGGGCGAGGTCTGCCCTGAAGACCTCTTCCGCACCGTGCCCGGCGTCGGCGAGACCCTGGCCAAGCGTATCCACCGAGACCTGGACATCGAGACGTTGGAGGACCTCGAGTTGGCCGCGCACGACGGACGTCTCGAGCACGTGGAGGGATTCGGGCCCCGCCGCGTGCGCCAGATCCGGGACACCCTGGCCGGCATGCTCGGGCGGGCCTCCCGCCGCCGGGCCCGTCGCTACCGACCCCACGAGGCGCGCGAGACCGATGTGGCAGCAGTGCAGGAATACGGCGAACCCATCCGTCCGTCGGTCGACACACTCCTCGACATCGATGCCGAATACCGGGGACGCGCCGAACGGGGCAATCTTCCCCTCATCGCGCCGCGTCGCTTCAACCCGGAAGGAGTCGCCTGGCTTCCCGTACTCCACACCGCCCGGGGCGGGCGCCCGTTCACGGCGCTCTACTCCAACACCGCGCGCGCCCACGAGCTGGGGCGCACTCACGACTGGGTCGTGATCTACGCCGACGGAGAGGGTCCGGAGGAACGGTTCACGGTGGTCACGGAACGCTCGGGCCGGCTGGCTGGTCAGCGCGTGGTACGGGGGCGCGAGCGGGAGCAACCGCCCTCGAATGCAGGATAGCGAGGGCAGGCTCCGCCGAGCCCGCCCGCGCTCCGGATCGGTGCGGCGTCAAACACCAGGAATCAGCGCCCGAACGACACGCCCACCGAGGCGAAGAAGTCGGGTGCCGCCTCGGTCAGGCCCGCGCCCGCCCCCACGGTAAGAAACGCCCGCTCGCTCAGGTTCCGCCCCAGGGAGAGGGCAGCCGACACGGGCGCATCCATGGAACTGATGGTCCGTGACATTCCGGTCAGCGTGAGCAGTAGCGTTCCTTCGCCCTGGAAGACCGAACGGCCCAGGCCCAGCCCATAGCTGAGTCCGTCGCTGAGCTCCAATTCGGGCAGATCTCCCAACCACCAGTACTGGAGGTCTGCGAATGCCAGCACGCTCCCGAGGCCAAACACCATGGAGGCGCCGGCCCCGTAGTCCCATTCCCCCGTTCCCACACCGGATGAGACATCGGTGGCCGGCACCTTGGCAGCGGCGTTCACCCGGAGCGAGCGGAGCGTACCGAAGCCGCTCTTGATCTCGACGCTGGCCGAGAGCATCGGATCGGCGAGGTGTGTCTCCACGCCCTCCTCGAAGAAGACCGAGTCCGTGGCCTGGGTGACGGTGGTGGTGGTCTGCAGAGCCGCTCCACCCCCGGCCCCACCCGGCCCACCCGCTCCGGGCCCCTTGCGGGTCCCCACGGTCTCGCCGCGTCTCCGGGAGGCGACGACAGCGGCCTGCTCCCCCCCCGTGGGCACTGGCACGCCACCCGCCACCAGGCTGACCAGACCACCATTCTGCACGACCAGCGGCACCGATGCCGACACCTCCAACCGCGACCCTTTCAGGCGCAGCGTGTTGGTCAGGTAGAAGGCGTGAATGCGCTCATCGAAGATGTAGCTGCCCGTCGCATACTGCGCGCCGATCGAGTAACCGACGCTCTGGGCCTCGAGCGGGAGGCCCCCGAGACCACTCGCCGCGAGCACCAGGCTCGCGGCGAGGGCCAGCCGCGTGTTCATGTGCCTCGCTCACGGCTGATGGATGCGGTCACGGATGCGATCCATGATGTGCAGGCCTTCCTCCATCTGACCGGCCATGTCGCTCATGTGCTCGCGCAGTCGCTCCATATCGCGTTCCATGTCCTGGTTCCAGGCATGGTCGGGATCCCCGAGCATGTCGCGCAGCCGGGCCATCGACTGGTGCATCTCCCGCGCTGCGTTCGAATACGCATGCGTCATATCACGCACACGCTCCTGCTCCCGCAGGCGAACCATGTCGCCCGCTTGGAGTTGCGTCTGCTGACGAAGGCGATCCATGTCGCGGATCATCAACTGCTCCATCTCCATCGCGCGTGTCTGGATGCGCTCCATCCGCTGCATGACCTCGCCGAACTGCCGGAGCTGCTCCTGCATGCGCTGCATCTGCATCTGCTGCTGCGGCGGCTGTTGAGCCATCTGTTGGGCGGCCGCCGCGGTCGGCGCTGCGGCCAGCATCCCCACCAGCGCCGCCAACGACCCGAGGGCGTGCGCGTTCTTTCTCATGGTTTCCTCCCCCCAATGCGGGGCTTTGACGAGAGACACCGACCTCCTCACCCGGCGAGCCGGCCGCTTCCCTCGTGCTGCCCAACGAACACACATCTCGGCCTCGAGATCTGTCGGGCCGGGCCGCTCAGCCGGGGTCGGGAGAAACACCATATTACCAACGAGGAATGTTTAGGCTGGGCGAACTCGGCCCAGATCTCGGGCGGATCGATGCCGGCGCCAGGCCCAGCCGAACGACCCGCGAGGCGATATCAGTGGTCTGGCGCCGGGGGCGATACGCAACCCCAACTCGCGCATGCGCTACCGTGTACGGTCGTTGGAGGGCAGGTGGGCGTGAGGCGCGGCCGACAGGGTCAGCCGCGCAATTCCCGCTTGAGGATCTTGCCGGTGGCGTTCATGGGCAGGCTGTCCCGGAATTCGACGATCCGCGGCGCCTTGTAGGCCGCGATGCGATCCCGGCACCACTCGATGACGTCCGCGGCGGTCAGGGAGGCACCCGGCTTCGGGACCACGAAGGCCTTGATCTCTTCCCCGTGACTCTCGTCGGGAATGCCAACCACGGCCACCAGGGACACTCCGGGCAACTCCATCAGCAGCTCTTCGACCTCGCGGGGATACACGTTGTATCCGCCCCGGAGAATCATGTCCTTGGTCCGGTCGACGATGAAGAAGTATCCATCCTCATCCATGCGGGCGACGTCACCCGAGCGGAACCAACCGTCCCGGAATGCCTCGGCGGTCGCATCCGGCCGGCGATAGTAGCCCTTCATCACGTTGTGACCACGAATCACGATCTCGCCGGGCTCCCCGACCGGAACGTCGTGCCCATCCTCATCGGTCACCCGCATCTCCACGCCCCAGATCGGAGTTCCGATCGAACCCGGCTTTCGCACCTGATCCAGATGGTTGAAGCTGGCCACCGGAGAGGTCTCCGAGAGACCGTACCCTTCCTGGATGGACACCTGGAAGCGCGCCTCGAAGTCCTTGAGTACCTGCACCGGGAGCGAGGCGCCACCAGACACCGCATAGCGCAGATGCTCCGAGAGGGGAGCGAGGTCCACGCCGTGCGCGTCGGCATGGGCCAACAGTGCCCAGTACATCGTGGGCACGCCGGCGAAGTGGGTGATCCGGTGCTCGCGGAACAGAGACAGCGCCGCACCGGGATCGAAGCGCGGGAGCATGACGCTCATCGCGCCCCGCAACACGCCCGCATTCATCTGTACGGTCTGTCCGAAGGAATGGAAGAGAGGAAGTGCCAAGAGCCAGCGCGACGTGTGGTGCAGGTGGAACAACTCCGCCGACGCCATCGCATTCAGCAGCATGTTGCTATGTGACAGCTCCGCTCCCTTGGGCGTCCCGGTGGTTCCCGAGGTGTAGAGGATGACCGCCGTGTCGTCCGCGGCTGTGCCCACCGTCTCCCAGGTTCCCGATTCGGCCGCCAGCAGTTCTTGCAGTGTCGGCACATCCGGGAACAGGCGCTCCGCACCCGCGGAGATCGACACCAGGTGCTCGCAGCTGGGCACCTCGTCGAAACCGGCCTTCCCTTCCGCGCCGATGGGAAGCGCCTCCGTCCCCTCGAAACAGAGGTAGACGCGCGCCTGGCTGTCAGACAGGTGGTAGGCGATCTCGCGGCGCTTGAACAGCACGTTGAGGGGCACCACCACCGCCCCCGCTTTGAGGATCCCGTAGTAGACCATGGGGAACCAGGGAAGGTTGGGGCAGCTTAGTGCCACTTTGTCGCCAGGGCGCACGCCGAGTCGGTGCAACCCCGCCGCCACCTTGCGCGCAGCAGCGTCCAGGCTCGCAAAATCCAGCTGCGTGTCCGCGAGGACGAAGGCCGTGGCCGAAGGGTGCCGCCTCGCCGCGTGATCGAGGGTGAGCGCGAGATTCAGCATGGGGAGCACTCGTGGGGTCGAGGGGGTAGGAACGGCGCCAAGCTAGGCCGCTGGGTCCGGTCCCAGCAACGCCGCGCCTTGTCCGCTCCTGCCTGCGTCGCCACACTTCGAAATGGCACGGATCGCGCTTCGAATCGGAGGTCCCATGCGCATCGCCACCATCACGCTGATCACCGTTGTCCTGGGAGGCGGCGCTGTGGCCGCCAGTCGCCTCTTCGCGGACTCCTCGTCTGCCCCCGACCCTGCCATCGTCGCCGCTGCGGGGCCGGTGATGGTCTACAAGACCCCGACCTGCGGATGCTGCAGCGCCTGGGTGGACCACCTGCGCGAGGCCGGCTTCGAGGTGGAGATCCGGGACATGAATGATCTCTCCGGGATCAAGGCGGATCTGGGGGTCGATCCTCGACTGCAGTCCTGCCACACCGCGGTCATCGACGGATACATCGTAGAAGGGCATGTGCCGGCCACCGACATCGCTCGTATGCTGAAGGAAAAGCCGGACATCGCCGGTATCGCGGTCCCGGGCATGCCCGTGGGCTCGCCCGGCATGGAGGGTCCCCGGAAGGACCCGTATGACGTGCTGTCCTTCGATCATCAGGGCAAGGTCGAGGTCTTCCAGCCCCACCGCTGACGGACCACCACCGGCCGCGGTGATGTGTGCGCTGCGCCCGCCGACCCTGCGAGCGGCGCCGGCTGCGTGGATCGTCTCGATCCTGCTGATAGCCCCTCAGGCGGCCTCGGCGCAGGCGTGCCAGTTGTCGAGGGGCGATACCGTCCGGGTGGTGACCTACGAGGTACTGTCCCGAGGAAGTGACGATCGATCGGCCACGCTACGACCGGTGACCCTCTTCGGCTCCTTCCAATCGGTCGATACCGATGCCGTACGCATTCTCGCCCGAGGAGACATCCGACTGATCGTGCCCATCGAGGGCACGCACGTGGACGCTCGCTGCCGGGTGAGCGCGAGCCCCGGTTGGGAAGGTCTGCAACAGGGCTGGAAGTGGGGCGCCGGGGCCGGGGTGGCCTGGGGGGTGGCCGCCTGGCTGGGCTGCCGCACGGGCTCGTGTCCGGGGATCACCGGCTTCGCCCGCGAGTTCGGGCCGCGAGTGGGCCTGGGCACGGTCCTGGGCGCACTGACCGGTTCCTTCACCGGATCGCTACAGGGCGAGTACCGCTGGGTCCCGGTTCACGAGGTGGGGCCCCCATGACGCGCGCCCTGCGGCGAGCGGCGGCCCGGGCTGGCCTGGCGCTGCTGCTGACCACGCTCGCAAACGCACCCCTCACGGCTCAGGCGCTGGTCGGCGTTCGCGGCGGTTGGTCGAGCACCACGGTCCGGATGCGCTACGGCAACCCCTTGTGGCGACACTCGGGCACGGTGGGGGGATGGGCCCGTCTCCCGCTGACCGCCGACTGGTCGATCCAGGTGGAGGGCCAAGCGGTCCGACGTGGATTCGACCTGGGGCCTCCCGACGAAGGCCTCCTGTGGACCGGGTACGAGTTCCCCGTCCTCATCAAACGCTTCCTCAGCCGGCGCGCCAGCGACGCCGCCTACATCACGGTAGGCGCGGTACCGGCGCAGCAACGTTCCTGCGTGTACTCCACCACGGATCCTCTCGACTTCCCCACCCGGGTGCGGGAGTTCGACTGCGACCTCTACCACAACCCGGACTCGCTCACCAGTGAGGCCTGGGAATGGGGCGCCCTCCTCGGCGTCGGCACCGAGCTCTCGTGGGGTGCGCTCCGCCTCACGCTCGACGCACGCACGGTGGTGGGCCTGACCCGGCTGGTCGAGTTCACGGCCCTCACCTCCGGGCGCGGACAACGCGCTGTCGTCTATCCGGCGCGGAGCATCGCTGGGCAGCTCCTGGTGGGCGTGGCCTACCCGCCAGGCTGAGGACGGCCCCGTTCCACCTCGGCGCTCAAGGCCGGGGCGCTCCGGACGCCGGGGCCCCCGCCTGTGAGCTTCCCTAGGGACGCCGCCGTGCGGTCACGGACACGGGTCCGTCGCTGACGTCGAGCCATGTGGCCGTACCGCCCTCGAGGTAGAGGCGAATCGCGACGGCCGGGGCACCGGCCGGGTGGTACAGGTCGTCGCCGCGGTGGAAGAGCATCCGCCGTGTACCGCCGTCCGCTGAGAGCGTGAGCTGCCCGCGGTTCTCGGCGATCTCGATGCTCCCCGGGGTCCCGCCCTCGACCCCGTAGGTCCCCACTCGGGCAGCGCGCTCGGCGTCGCTGAGCGGCAGATCGAGGGGCCGCGGGTCGGCCGAGCCCAGGCCCTCCAGATAGTCGACGACGGCGCGCGCCGGCTCGCCACCTGCGCGCGCGTGCGCCAGCAATGTGATGCCGTGGGGACCCGGGATGGCCTCGACCCCGGGTTGCGCCTCCACCAGTGCGCGAACCACGGCGAGTTGCCCCATCATGGCGGCTGTGAAGAGGTTGGGGCGAGCCCCCATGCGGATGAGGTACTCCGCGATCTCACGGCGCCCCGTGTGGGATGCCGCACCGAGCGCGCTCTCCCAGTCGCCGAAGCCCCAGTCCCAGGTGGCGCGGGCCAGAGCCGGCCGCGCATCGACCAGCTCTCGCACACGATCCAGGTCGCTGTGCGACGCGCCCACCACCGCCTGGACCACCTCCGGATCCTGTTGTGGAAAGACCGAGGGCGCCGAGTCCCCGGGACGGCGAGCACCGGAGGGAGCCAGGCCAACCGCGACGCCGGAGAACATCTGGCTGAGGAACGAGCGTCGCGCTACGAACAGCGTCATGGACGGATCTCCGATCTGGAGGTGCCGATCGCGCATGCTTCCCGCAGCGGCGGAAGCAGCATGGGCGATCCTAGGTCCACGGACCCTCCGGTTCCAGGGAGCCGCGCTGAGGCGTGGATGAGGAACCGATGAGTCCAAGCCAAGATGTTGTTGCACAATAGCTTGGATGATCTCTGCCCGCATGGGTCCCATCTGGTGGCCGGCGTTGGGCGCGCCTAGCTTGCCGTCGATGGACACGCCCACGCACCTGCGTTTTGGGGAGTTCACCTTCGAGGTCGCCACGGGCGAGCTGCTGGGACCCACCGGTCCGCAGCGGCTGCAGCCCCAGCCGGCTCAGGTGTTGACGCTACTCGCCACGCGCGGGGGCGAACTGGTGTCCCGAGAGGAGCTGCAGGCTCGGATCTGGCCGGAGACCAAGGTCGAGTTCGATCAGGGGATCAACTACTGCATCCGTCAGATCCGCGCCGCGCTCGGCGAGAACGCCGACGCGCCTCGCTTCATCGAGACCCTGCCACGACGAGGGTATCGCTTTCTGGTCCCGGTCGAGCGCGGGGTGGCGGGAGCGGGGACGCCGCGCCCCCGTACCCACCGGCGCTTCGCGATCCGCGTCTCGCTCGCTGCGCTCGTCGTGGTGGCGGGCCTGATGTGGGTCCGGGGCCGGGCAGCGCCCGTCCAGGCATCGCTCGAGCGCCTGGTTCTGCTTCCGCTCGCGGACCCCGGGTTCGGGGCGGGGGATACGGGCGCCTTCAATCGCGCGCTCAGCGAGGCACTGGTCGTCGAGCTGACGCGGCTGGGCGAAGGAAGGCTGGCGGTGATCGGGCCTGCCACGACGCAGGCCGCAGTGGACGCCGGAGAGGGCGCGCCGGCGATCGGCGAGCGACTGGGAGCGGACTTCCTCGTATCGGGTGGCGCGCGCGCCGCGGATTCGCTGGTGTTCGTGCAATTGGTGCGGGCTTCGGACGGAGCGCACCTGTTCGCGGAGCGGGTGCCCTATCTGGGGACCGACCCCACGACGTTGGCGCAGCGCCTGGCTCGTGATCTCCTGGAGGCCACGACCTCGGGCTCCGACGCGCGCTAGCCCGCCGGGGACGCCCCTCCGGTGTGCCTCAGCCCAGGATGCCGAAGAACACCCAGCAGACCACCGCCCCGACCAGTGACATCGAGAGCCCCCAGACGAGAAGCTGGTTGAAGAGCTTGCTCCGCACCTCATCGGGCGCCGCAGCGAGGCAGATCGCCCCGAGCGTGGACAGGGGAGACACATCCACCAGGTGGCCTCCCACGTTGATCGACGAGGTGATGGCCAACATATCGCCGCCACCGAGGTTCTCGACCAATCCGGGCACCATGGGGATGAAGGCCGGCAGGATGACACCCGAGGTGCTGGCGTAGACGGACAGCACCCCGGTCACGAAGGCGATGAGTCCGTTCACGCTCACGGGATTGGACGCCCCGGCCATCCAGCGCGCAGCCAGGTCGATGCCTCCGCTGCTCCCGACGATCGCCACCAGGACCGTCACGCCGCACACCAGCAGGATGGCCGCCCAGGGCACCTTGGCCAGGGCCTCCTGCTCGTCCGTCGCCCCGGACACCGACAACAGGCCCGCCGCCAGGAATGCGCCCATCACCACGTCCAGATCGAGGAGCACGATCGCCACCAACAAGAGCCCGATCACGATCAGCGTCCACTTCTGCTGCCACTGCCATTCCTGGCGCTCGAGCCCCATCATAGCACCGTCCACGCGCTTCCCGCCCGCGGCCAACAGCTTGGGCCCTCCGAGCACCAGGAATCCGATCACCGCCACGAACGTCTGCGCAACGAGTGCGTTCAAGTAGTTGCGCCACTCGAATCCCACCAACCCGATCTGCGCCATCAGATCGTTGGCGATGATCCCGGTGGGTGCGATCGGTGAGAGCCCGCCGGCATTGGCTCCGTTGCACACCAGCACCGCCATGAGCAACGGGGGAATCCCGGCCCGACCTGCCGCGGCCATGGCGACCGGCGCCAGCATGGCCGTGGCTGCGATGTTCCCGGGCCCTGCCGTGGCGAACACCAGGGCCAGGAGAAAAAAGACCACCGGCACCAGGCCGGCCCGTCCGCGCGCCAGCCCCAAGGCGGCGCTGGTGATGCGGTCCAGGGTCCCGTTCTGCCTCGCCATCGAGAACAGAAGCGTGATGCCCACAAGCGTCAGGAAGAGGTTGGAGGGAAAGCCCCGCACCACGTCCCGCACGCCGAGGTCGCCCAGTCCCGTTCCGATGATGAACGCGAAGGCAATGGCGAGCACGCCGACGTTGACGCGGGTGAAGCTGCTGATGAGAATCGCCGCCAACAACGCCAGCAGGGAGATGAGCGGAAGGCTCACGACCGCCTCACGGGGTCAAGCGTTCACGAGGTGGGCGCCCCTCGCGGCTCCACCGAGCACGCAGGAGGGAGAACCTACCAGGTCCCCTCGCCGACTGCCCCGGCCAGATTCGGGCCGGTGCGCTCCGCCGTCAAGCGAAGGCTTTGGCGATGCGCGGAGTGACGCTACACGGACTGGGGGTGCACGGAGTGGAGGCGCACGGAGAAGCGCCGGTGCGTGCTCCCGGGATCAGGCGACCCCGTGTACGGGGCTGGGATGGCCCGAACGCACGATGGCCACCACCTCGTCCGCCGGCACGGCCCCACGGATGAGATTCCCCTGAAGGTACGTCACCCCGAGCTGCACCAGGGCACGCTGCTCTTCGGGAGTCTCGATCTGCTCCGCCACGATCTGCAGCTTCAGGTGCACCGCGATCGCGAACAGTCCTTGCACGATGTGACGCACGTTCTCCGACCGCTCCAACCCGCGGATGAGACCTCCATCCAGCTTCACGCGATCGAGGGGCAGGTCGAGGAGATGACGCAGCGGCACACCGTCGCTGCCCAGGTCATCCAGTGCCACCTGGACCCCCAGCGCTCGAAGTTCACGCAGGGTCTCGCGCACGGCTACGAGGTCGGCGCGACAGACGCGCTCGGTTACCTCCACACCGAGGCGCTGCAGCGGAATCCCGGAAGCCTGGAACAACGCGGGGATCGCCTCGTCTCCCCGCGCAACCAGGTCGGCCAGGCTGACATTGATCCAGAAGCGTCCCTTCAGATCGTCGCCCAGCTGGGGCTCGATCTCGGCGATGCGTGCCAGGATGATGCGAAGCCAACGGCTGGTGATCCCCAGCGATTGGAGCACGCGCACGAGGCTCTCGGAAGGGACCTGGGTGCCGTCTTCCCGCACCCAACGCGCCAATACCTCGAATCCGGCGGTCTGGTGATTCGTCGCTCGAACGATGGGCTGGAAGACCGGCTGTACACGGCCTTCCCTCAACGCATCTTCGATCTCATGGATGAGATTGCCGTGCAGGTTTCTCTGGAAGATGGTGCGCCGGCTCGGATGTGCCTTCTTGGCTTCCAGGAGCGCCACGTCCGCCTGATGGAGCAGGTTCTCCAACTCAACGGGCTCGGTAGCGACGGCGATGCCTGCGCTGGTCTTGATCGAGAGCCGATGCCCGAGCAAGTCCATGGGAGTCTCGAGCAGGGCGTGGATGCGATCCACCACGGTCTCCGCTTCCTGATGGGGGTCCGCGAGCCCGTGCAGCACAATGACGAACTCGTCACCGCCGATGCGGGCCACGGTGTCGCTGGATGCCCTGACCACGCTTCGGCACACCTTGGCGAACTCGACCAGGGCGGCGTCACCCACCGCGTGCCCGTAGCGGTCGTTGATCTCCTTGAAGTGATCGAGGTCCATGTGCACGAGCGCGAACGGAGCCGCCTCGGGGTTGCGGAGCCGAGTCTGCTCCCGCGCGAAGAGGGCGAAGCGGTTGCAGATGCCCGTGAGCGCATCGGTCTCGGCCACGCTGCGGAGGTGTGCTTCCTCCCGCTGGCGCCCCCGCCAGAGCAGGCTCAGCAGCACCGCGCCCAGGCCGAACGCCATGATCGCCGCGGCCAGGGCCCCGCGGCTGTCGCGAATGGCGCGCACACGCGCCACCGCGAGCAGGTTCTCGGCCCGACTCAAGACCTCCTCCGCGCTCTCGTCCAACTCGGCGGCCAGGTCCAGGGTGAAGAGGAGGAGCTGCTGCTCGTTCGAGAACCAAGGCACGCGGGAGCGACCGACCAGGTAGTCGATGTCGCCCTCCACACGGCGCACCCTCGGCCCGGTGCGCAGGCTCTGCACCAAGACGCCGATCTGAGCGTCCGCAGAAACGGCGCGCGCGATGTCCAGGTCCTCTTCGAAGGGTGAGAATCCCTCGGGGCGGGTGACGCCCAGTTGCTCGAGATTCCCCGCGTTGGCCGTGAGCACGGGCACGAGGGACGCGTCCGTCGGAGTGATCCCCTGCAGGAACGCGTGGCGGCTCAGCGCCAGCTCTCCGTATCCGAAGCCACTGTAGATGGCGTACTGAGCGCCCTGCACCGTCCCGAGCAGCGCCGACCACCGTCCCCGGGGATCGGACGGGAAGATGCCGCTGAAGCGCTCCGGGAAGTCCTCCATCCATCCCCGGACCTCGCTCGGGGTCCGTGGGCCGGCCAGATAGTCGGAGGCCTCCGTTGCCAGGCCGGCCAATCGCTGCACCACGGGCTGCCAGGCGTCGGTGGCCGGCAGGCTGGCCAGGACCTGGCTGGAGCGGTCCATCTCCTTCTCGAACCGCTCCACGGCCGTGCGGTACTCGCTCTCACCACTGCCGTCGTAGAGCAGCCAGAGGGCCCGCAACTCGGCCGTGCCGGCCGCGAAGCCTACATCCCGCTCCAGGCGCAGGAGATCCAGCCCCTGACCCAGGGACTCGATTTCCTCGATGGTAGCCCGGCTACGAAAGAACACACCCCCTGCGACGACCAGCGCCGCCGCGCAGGCCATGAGCGTCAGGCTCAGCGTCCAGACACGCCCGATGGTCGAGGCGCTCCGGGTGCTCGTGGGACGTTCGGGTTCCGTCATGCCGCGGCTTCGATACTTCGTTCCAATTGTTGGACCAGTGCCCGGGCGGAAAAAGCCCGCGATCGCGGGGATTGCCCTCCCTTCTGTGGGAGTCCCGCAACAGCACCGGATCCAGGGATCCGCCCTCGGAAAGGCCAGACCTGTGCCACGATCGAGCGAACGAGGGGAGGATGCCATCGAGGCCCCCGCGCTCCCCTCGTCCCGGGCGCACGGGACCCCGACTCAGGTCGTGGCCCCCAGGCTCACGAGGGTCCTGCGGACGGTCGGGACGAGGCTCGCCACCCCCGCGACGCGCCCCAGGAGGAACGAGCACAGGGCCGCCGTGACGCCAACCACGCCGAATCCCGCCGTGAGGAGGGGGAATCCCAACGCGATGGTGAGCGTTTCGATCGCCGTAGCGCGCGTGATCGGTCCGGTGCGGTGGGCGATGACCAGCACGCCGCGGAACAGGGAGAGGAAGGCGGTGGCGAAGGGGATGGGGATGAGCAGCACGGTGGGCAGATAGGCGAAGCGCGCGAGCGCGGGCGGCAATCCGGAGACCGTCTCGAACCAGACGCTCGCCAGTGGAGTGACCGCCATCGCCGCCAGGACGCCGGAAGTGGCCAGCGCCAGCGTCCAGGTCGTGCGACGCAGCTCGGGAAGATGCTCGGCCCGCGATCCCAGCAGGGCGATGGCAACCTCCTGGAATGCGAGGCACGCGGCCCGGAAGACGAACCCGAGCGAGTGCACCACCGGAAAGACCGCCAGCGACTCGAGGGGGGCCGGCGCTCGGCCCATGAAGAAGGTGAGCATCGGTTGAACCGCGAGACCGATGAGCGACGTCAGCGCCAACGGATAGTAGAATCGAGCGATGCCCCGGTAGTCGAGCGGCGCGCCCGCCGCGGGATCGCGCTCCTGACGACCCAGGCGGGCGATGCTGTCCGAGGCCATCCAGCGTGTGGCCAAGGACTCACCCACCACACCGATCACCAGGGCGGTGGCAGCCACCAGCGCACCCGGCCACACGTCCGCGTGAAACAGCACCAGGGAAGCGACGGCCATCCCGAGCAGACGCACCAACGTTCCCAGCGCCACCAGTCGAGTGCGGTCGTCGCGGATCAGGATTCCCTGGTAGAACCGCCGATATCCGATCGCGGCCGGCCAGGGCAGCAGTACCCAGAGGGACGGATAGGTGAGGCGCGACACCTCCGGCGGAAGCGCCACCCAGCCCTCGATCACGGTCCGGTACACCGGGGGCATGAGCACCAACAGGAGACCGAGGGTCGAGAGCGCGCACAGCGCGTAGGCGAACGCGCGCAGGCGCCTGAAGATCTCACCGTCCGAGGCCAGCGCGGTCGACGTGGACAGAAGCATCAGAACCGGAGCCTCCACCAGGAAGCCCACGGCGAAGGTGACGCCATAGGCAGCCAGGTTGTAGGCCGGGTCTGCCATGCGCGCGATGACGGCGGCCACGAAGGGGCCCTCCAGCGCCATCATCAGCCAGGTGGCCGCCAGCGGCACCCAGAAGAGGAGGATCGAACGCTGCGTGCGGGGTGCGGTCGTCAAACGCGGTGGACCTGCGTGCTGGGGAAGGCGGCCCCTGAATAAAGAGGGCCTGGCCTCGTGGTCAAGCCTCTGCACACCACCGGGCCGTGGGGCGGCTCCCGACAGCCGTCGCGACGCAACTCCCTACAGATCACGGAGGTAGACCCATCTATGGTAGCTGGCGCGGCTGCGCGAACCACACGCTTCAGTCGGAGGGACGGCCATGGCACGGCGCGTGGTGGTGTTGGGAGGGGGATTCGCGGGACTCGAATCCGCGTTCCTGCTGCGTCACCGGCTGCATGACGACGTCCACCTCACGCTGGTGTCGGACGACAACACCTTCCTCTTTCGACCCAACACGATCTACGTCCCCTTCGGGGCCGATCCGGATCAGTTCCGGGTGCCGCTCCGGGAGCCGTGCGACCGTCAGGGCATCGAGCTGGTGCATGCGCGCGCCGTGGGCATCGATGTCGCCGCCCGGCGTGTCCACCTGAGCTCCAGTTCGAACTTGTCGTTCGACGACCTCATCGTAGCCACCGGCGCGGCCATGCGTCCCTCCGAGATTCCGGGACTGGCGGATTTCGGCAACCCCATCTGGACGCCGCACGACATGCAGCAACTGGGGCGCAGCCTCACGGAGACGATCGCGCGCGCCCGTGCGGGTCAGGTGAGCCGCATCCTGTTCCTGATTCCCCCGAACAACAAGTGCGCCGGACCCCTGTATGAACTGGTGTTCATGGTCGACACGCACCTTCGTCGCGAGGGCGTGCGCGAAGCCATCGAGCTGGTCTGGACCACCTGCGAGCACGCCTACATCCAGGCGTTCGGCCCCAAGATCGACGAGGTCGTCGAGGGGGAGTTCCAGGAGCGGAGGATCGTCGGGTATCGAGACTGGGAAGTCGTGGAGGTGCTCGAGGATCGGGTGCGCTACCGGAACGGCGAGGAGATTCCGTACGATCTCCTGGTCGCTTTTCCACCCTATGTGGCAGCGGTGGACTTCGACGGCTTGCCCACGGACGATCGTGGCTTCATTCGTACGGAGTCACCGAGCCGCTCGGTGCTGGGCGTCGAGGGAATCTACGCGCCGGGCGACGCGGGGGACTTCCCCGTGAAACAAGCCTTCCTCGCCTTCCTGCAGGCGGACGCGGTGGCCGAGGACATCATCGGCGCCGTGCGGGGCAAGCCACCCCGCATCGCGTTCGATCCGGTCTCGATGTGCGTGATGGAGCAGTTCGACAAAGCCGTCTTCGCCCAGGTGCCTCTCCGCCTGACCGGCGACCCACAGCGCCCCGTGGAGGTCCGCCCGGACGCCGGCTCGGACTATCGCGTGGGGGTCTCCCCGGCCTGGAGGCTCGGAAAGAAGATGCTGGGTTTCTATCTGCCGATGCGGTTCCGCGCCGGCGAGCCGTTCCATGCCGGCTCTGCCTGGACGATGATGGAGCTTGGGCTCAAAGGCATGTCGGGCGTGCTGTCCCACTGAGCCGAGCGGGCCTTCAGTCGGCGTCCTCGGGCTCTGGGGCGAGCGCCTCGACGACCCACAGCAGGTCGTGCTCGGTGATGATGCCGACCAGGACGCCCGCGTCGTCCACGACGGGAAGGCAGCCGAACTTTCCCTCGCGCATGGTCCGGGCAGCCTCACGGATGGACGCGTCGGGCTTGATGGTGCGAACGTTCTGGGACATGACCTCTGTAACCGGAACGCTCCAGACGCGCTGCGAGACCTGCAGATGACCTTCGCCGGCGTCGAACGGGGAGGCCGACGCCCGCACGATGTCGCGGTGGCTCAGCACACCGATCACACAGCGGCGCTCGTCGACGACTGGAACGTGCCGCACATGCGCCCAGTTCATGATCTCCCGAGCTCCCACCAGCCCGCGGTCGGCCTTCAGATAGAACACGGCGGTCGTCATGTAGTCGCGAACGCGCATTCCTTCGCTCCCGGTCGAGTGGGCCAGGGGCCGGGCTTTCCCGGCGCCGCTTGCTCCCTCAGAGTCGTGGCCGGGCTCGGGCATGTCTGTCGGGAAGTCCCCTTCCGGGTCGGTCGGGCTCATCGCCTGGCCCCGGCCCCACAACAGGAGGCAACACAATGAGATCGGCCCTATCGCTCGTGACCGCCCTCGCTCTGGCTCTCCCAGCGTGGGCCGCCGCTCAGACCCCCACGGAGGTCGTGGTGCGGGTGAGCGCCCACGACGCCAAGCTGATCGGGTCGGGGGTAGGCGGCGCTCGCGTCACGATCCGCGATGCCCGCTCGGGGGCCGTGTTGGCGGAGGGGCTGCACGAAGGCTCGACGGGAGAGACGTCCCGCATCATGGGACCGCACGAGCGGGGTGCCCAGATCTACGATACGGAGGGCGCGGCGGCCTTCCGGGCCACCTTGGACCTGATGCGCCCCACCGTGGTCGAGATCGTGGCCGAGGGGCCGCTGGGGGCGCCCTGGGCCACCCAACGCGCCACGCAGACCATGCTGCTGGTACCTGGCAAGCACGTGCTGGGCGAGGGAATCCGCCTCGAGCTGTGGGGCTTCACCGTGGAGCTCCAGGATCCGACACCCGAGGGCGCCGCACGCGGCGAGGCCATCCCCGTGCGCGCCCGCGTCACCATGCTCTGCGGCTGCCCCACCGAGCCCGGCGGCCTCTGGGACGCCAACGACTACGAGATCGTGGCGCGCGTGCTGGCAGACGACGCCGTGATCGCGGAGACGCCCCTCGCCTTCAGTGGCACCACCAGCGTCTACGAGGGCACGCTGACGCTCGCTCGCACCGGGAGCTTCCAGCTCGAGGTCCTGGCCATGGATCCCAGGAAAGGCAATTTCGGCGTCGTGAGCAGGACGCTGTCCGTTCGGTAGGTGCGTCGGGTTCGATTGGTGCCCCCTCGTACGGCCATCTACTGGGGCACCACCGCGCCCACCAGCGCTTCCAGGGCGGCCGGGCTCCGCGGGAGTCCGGCCGTCAAGACCTCCACTCCTGTCTCCGTGACCACCACCACGTCTTCCGTGAAGACGCTCAGCCCACGCTCGTGGTTGTAGTACCAGGGTTCGACGGTGAAGACCATGCCCGGCTCGAGTGGCGCCGTCTCGTCGAAAGGGTCGCCCGTCGACAGCCCGATGGCGTGACCGAAGAACAGTGCCGCTTGCATGTACGGCCTCTCGTGCGCCGGGATGGCCTGATCCGCTACGGCTCGCAGCTCCGCGAAGGTGACACCCGGGCGAATGGCCTCCAGGATCCTGTCCGAGACGCTCACTTCCATCTCCAGGAGCTCCCGCTGCTCGGCGGTGAAACGCCCGGACACGGGAAACGTGCGCCCGACGTCGCTGAGGTAGTGATCCAGCTCGCAACCGACGTCGAAGACGACCACCTCCCCGCTCCGCATGGCGCGGTTCCGACGATCGTAGTGCGCGGCCAGGATCCGCCAGGGCCACAGCGCGTTGGGGCCCGACTTGATGATCGGATGAAAGGGGATGCGCTGCGCGCCCCCGCGCTTGCACGCGGCTTCGAAGCGGGCTTCCAGCTCGCGCTCGCTGACCCCGTCGCGAACGAAGGCCACGGACTCGGCGATCGCTGAAGCGGTGAGCATTGCCGCACGGCGGATGCGCCGGATCTCGGAGGCCGTCTTCACCGCGCGGATCCTCTGAAAGAGCGGCGTCGCGTCGCGCCGCTCCAGGCTGGGGTGCCGGGCGGCCAACCAGGTCACCAGGCGCTGGGCGGCCGTCGGCGGGGGGCCGAACAGCGGCAGCGGGACAGGCCGCGGATCCGCATGGACGAGCACGGGTCGGCCGTCTCCTTCCATGGTGGCCAGCAAAGCATCCAGTGAGTCGAACGGCAGCACGCGTTCGATGCCGGTGTGACGCGCCAACTCCGGGTCCGCGGCCAAGGCGCGACCAGGGAAGTCGTTCCGTCGATCCGGATTCTCGAAGCGAAAGTCACGCTCCGGGACGAACAGCGTGCTCCCCTCGCCCTCGATGGCGAGGATCGAGCGAGGCACCTCCAGCCCGGTCAGGTACCAGAAGTCGTCGTCCTGCCGGAACGTCTCCCCGTCGGACAGGCCCTCGGCACCAGGGACCAGCAGCACAGGCCGCTCCGCCCCCCGCAGAGCCACCTGGAAACGGCCTCGGCGGGCCGCGAGCTCGGAGGGTACCTCGTCCATGGAGGTCCAATCGAAGTACGGCTGCTCCGGCGTCTGGCCGGAGAGCGGAAGCGCGCTCAGCGACAGGCACGCAACCAGCGCCAGGATACCGCGGCTTCGGGTGTGCACCATTCCCTCCTGATTCGGGGAAGCCGGGCCGCGGCCCAACCCCCGTAGCGGCTCGTCGGCCCACCCCCCAGACTACGACGTCCCTGCCCCCTCCCGCACCCAGGAAGGTCCCGCTTGCCGAACCCCGCTGAGCCTCGGCCCACACTCGAGCTGCACGCCTCCAGGGTCCGACGGCGCTTCCGCGCGTTGCTGGAGGAAGGCGCCCACCTGAGGCCGGCGGGCCGAGCCCGCCGCAGCCTCGGCGCCTTCCTCGAGCGCTACGTGCCGCGCTTCGCGCTCGAGCTGTTCGATACCACGTTCTACCTCACCGGCTTCCGATACGACGAAGCACTCGGCTTCTTCGTGGGATACGTGGTTCCTCCAGCGACCGAGGGTCAGGGCCCCCGCGAAGTCTTCCCGCGGATCTTCTACAAGGACTCGTCGCTGCTCTGGCGCGTGGCCACGCACTACGTACACGACCACATGGAATACTGGATCGGGAAGGGAGACACACGCTGGATCCAGGTCGGAGACGACGAGATCCTGTGCAGCGCCGAGGAGACCACCAATCTCCCCTACGAGATGCAGGCGTCGCTCGATACCTGCAGCCGCGCGGTCCGCAAGCGTCGTGACGACGACGCCATCGAGCTCGTGCTCCGACGCGCGCCGTCCGGTCGCATCGAGCCCTATGCCGACTTCCTGGCCCCCCGACGGGCCGCCCTGGTCCAGATCAACGCAGGGCGCCCCATCGCTCGCTTCACCAGCCTCGGCGATCCGACCTCGCTCGTGTTCGAGCCGGGGTTCGAGCCGGACCTGACGTCCGGCGTTGCGGATCAGAACGTGACGCAGAGCGTGTTCTTTGGCGGCGAGCTATTCAAGTACCGCGTTCTCTCGGTGAATCGCGCGGCCCAGTACATGTTCTTCGCCTCGCCTACGCGTGCGTGGATGAGCCCGCCACAGGCGACCACCCGGGAGCTTTCCAGCTACGGCGTGCGACTCGTGGACGTGGATGCACCCGAGGAGTTGTCGGTGCCCGCGTACGAGTACCACGAGGTGGACGAGGACGGTACCGTGACGCACACGCAGATCCCCGACGGTTTCGCGGGGGATCCGCACCCTCTCGACCCCCACCGAGCAGACGCATCACGCTGGGTCGAACAACTCCCGGTGATCCAGGCCTTCCGAAGACTCGTGCTCCGGCGTGGCCCGAGGCGCCGCACTCCCTAGCGGCATACGCTGGCTCGACCCATCGCCACCGGTCCCGGCGGTCAGCGCCGGAACGCGTATTGGATCTTGAGCAGTAGCTGGCTGTCCTGCGTACGCCAGCCCAACTGCCCATCCTCGGTGGCATTGTGGTTGTAGATGACGAAGACGTCTCCGAGTGGATCGAACGTCCAGCGCATGCGGGCGTTGACTCCGAACTCCTGGGACTCGCGCTCATACTGCCCGAAGACGGTCAGCTGAAGGTCCGGCGAGACGTTCATGCGCACGCGCGCTCCCCATACTTCTTGCAGCAGCTCGCCGGCCGTGACCGTCCCCTGGTTGCGGTTGGATGTCAACTCGACGTTCACCAGGTCGGAGGGATTCAGTGCCAGGCGCAGGGAGAGCTCGCTCACATTCCCGTCGTAGAACGGGCCGAACCACCAGGAGATGCGCCCGCTGACCAGGCGTTTCCCCGCGAAATCCATCTCGGCCCGGTAGCGCACCCAGTCGTAGGTCCCGACAGGAATCACCACGCCGTCCGTGATCTCGAACGGTTCGGGCAGGCGTTCTCCCTGAGGCTGCACATTGAACTCGAAGCGGTCCCCACTTTCGAAGCGCGCATTGATGGGCGCCGTGAAGATGCGGTAGCTCTCCAGGTTGCCGGCGAGGTTCCACGCCAAGGTGGGCACGAGCTCGAAGTAGAGATTGCGCACGGCGGGTGTAGGCGACCACCACCGGTAGTTGACCCCCAGGTTGCCGAGATGCACGCCGCGGCGGGGGACGAATCCGAGCGACGGGTCGAACGCGTCCCCGATGCGCTTGTACGCGAGCCAGACGTCCCACACGTCGTTGGGGTAGTCGACGATGCCGCCGAACGCGGAGCGGTCGCCCCTCAGGTCCTCCCGCCCGGTCACCAACCCCCACGCCCCCACCACCAGGTTGCGCGTGCCCAGGAAATGGGACGTGTTCAGGACCACGTCACCGCCCGCCATATAGGCACCGTCCCGCCCCAGGGGGTCGCCGAAGGTCGCCAGCACCCCTGCGCTCGACTGCGACAGCAGGTTCTGCTTGAGGCGGATGGCCCCCATGCGCGTGGGCGCCGTCAGATTCTCCACGGTACCGGTACCGGCCAACAACCCGCCGAAGTTGGTGCGACCCATCCGGCCACTGACCTTGCCTCCGGCCTGGATCGGCACCTGCTGTCCCTCCACGAGGCCGATCCGACGTGTGAAGAACGGCACGATGTCCTGGTTCTGTGAAGTCGAGAGGCCAGCGCCGAAGTCGAAGATGTCGGCGCCATCCAGGAAGAAGGAGCGCTTCTCCGGAAAGAACAGCGGAAAGCGGGTGAGGTTGGTGCGACGCGTGTCGACCTCGGTCTCGGCGAAGTCGGTGTTGACCGTAGCCGCCGCGGTCACGTTCGAGCCCAAGCGCTGGAAGACGTCCAGGCTGGGCTCCAGCTCGCTTGTCCACTCCAGATCGGGCGCGGAGCGCGCGGAGCCGCCCGCGATGGAGGGGCGCACCGTGAGTCCCAGTCCGGTCTCGAACTCCGGGAGTCCGGTGATCCGTCCCGCACGAGTGGTCTGCGTGACCGGCGCGTCGCGCGTCGGGCTGGCCCAGCGGCTCACCTCCAGCGCACGCTGCACGCGGCGCTCGATGTTGAAGCCCCAGGCATCGAGCCTTCGCCCGAAGCTGATGCTGCGGATGGGAATGCGGACCTCCACCACCCATCCCTCTTCGCTCTGCGAGGTCACTGCCTCCCAGACCGCATCCCAGCTGGCGTTCTCGCCCAATCCCTGATCGGCGACCAGCGCATCGTAACGCGCACCCCCGGGATTGACCGCGAACACGTAGCCCGACTGTCCGTCCAGGAACGGGTCCAGGATGATGCGCACGTGGTCTTCGGACCGAAGATCCGAGTCGCGGGCTTTGGCGTAGGAGACGATTTGCGCCGGCGACTGTCCCAGAGCGCGAACGCCGACATAAAGGTTCGTAGCATCCGCGACCACACGGACCTCTGTCGCGAAGGTCGGCGAGCGACCCTCTGTCGGCTCCACCATGGTCAACGTCTGCAGGGGGCGCGCATCCTGCCAGGAGGTCTCGTCGAGTCGTCCGTCGACGTCGATTGCTCCCTCGACGGCGCCCACTACGCCGGATGGCCTCGCCTGGGCAGCGAGGTCACCGACGAAGGCGAGGCAGAGCAAGCACAGGCCGGAGCTGAACCGGCAAGCCTTCGGGAGGGGCGTCGACCTGCGTGTGGTGTCCGCCAGTCGCCACCCGGGCACGACCGGCGGGCGAAGGTGCCCCCCTGAAGCGGCGTCTAGCGCCAAGTGGTTTCCATGGCGAAGAAGTGATCGAAGACCTGGCGATTGGGGTGGTTCGCCTCGTTGGTCTGCGGGCTGCGGATGTAGAAATCCACTTGCATCGCGGCCGGATTCACGGCTCCGGCACCGCGCGCACCGGTGCGATTCGGATAGACCTCCAGCGTTTCCCGGTCTCTCATTCCTTGGGTGACCATGAAGTGGATCTGGTAGTCCGTGTAGAGCGTCTCACCGTTCAACGTGGCGTGCCCCCAGCCCCACCCGGCCACGTACAGGATGCTCTTGGGCCAATTGGCGTCGCCGCATCCGGAATCGCCATGTTCGAACAGCCAAGCGGCAATGCCCCCGTCCTGGCAGGGGGAAAACTCCTCGAAGCGGTCCAACTCCACGACGTAGGTGCCTTCCGGCAACTCCAGCTCCGCACGGAAGGTCCCGGTGTTCGCCCGCTCGTCCACGTCGATCTCGACCGCACCTGCCACCGGCCGCACGGAAGCCGCGTCGTCTCCCATGTGGTCCCAGGGAGACTCGTCTGACAGAGAGCCCACCTGGTAGACCCGGGAGCCCGAGATGGAAAAGTGACCGTCGTAGAGCGGGTGGTCGGTGGGTGCATAGATCGCGAAGTCCGCTCCCGACTGCAGAGGCGGGCCGCCTCCGGCTGCAGCGGCCCCGCCGGTGTCAGGGGCTGGAGCGCAGGCCGCCAACACGATCAGGGCGAGGAGAGTCGGCGAGGTCGTTCGCGTGGCCATGGACCCATCCAGAAGGGCGTATCAGAGGTGTCCCCAACATTCTGACTCTACACCCAAGGCCGGGGCAATCCGGGCCCGCCCCCTCGCTGGCAGGCGTCCGACGGGTCCTCGCAGTCGGTCTCGAGCATCCGGGGAGCCCTACCGGGCCCCCTCAGCTCGGATCCTCGACCACGCCCAGGAACAACACCGTGCCGGACAGACGCTCACGAATCGCGAACAGGAAGGGCCGATCCAGCCGGATCTCGGCGGGCAGCGACGTTGGGATGGTCACGCCGGTGGCAGCCGCCGCCTCGGTCCCGCGCTCGTCCACGGAAACCCAACTCTTCTGCTTGACCTCGCCGATCCAGACGCCTCCGCCCTGAACCATGCGCGAGAAGTCCGCGAGGCTGGGATCGAAGGCGTCCGCCATCCCCAAGCGAGCCAGCGCGTCGTTCATCTGCTTCTCCCACTCCAGCTCGAAGCGTGGTAGCACCACAGAGGCGCGCTGCTTGGTGAGCCCTTCGGTGACACGGACCCAACGGTCCCTGTCCAGGGTGCGGACCAACGCGTCGGGGCTCGAGTCCTCAGCGGGCAGAACCGCCACGAAGGTGAAGGCCCCACCTCCGTATTCCAGTTCCACTGCGGTGGCCTCATCGTCACCGAAGATGGACAGCTCCGCCGTGCGACGCATCAGCGGAGCCGTGACGGTGCCTTGCGCTGCCTGGAAGGGGCCGGACACGGTGGCAGTGGGGTCGAACTGCTCCGTCCAGTCGCCCTTGAAATAGACCGCATTGAGCAGGAGAGCGACCAACCCGGAGGGCAAGGCGTCGTACATGCGGGTGATCTTGCCCTTGGTGCCGTCGGACACCCACTGGTTGATCCGGGCCAACGTGGCGGGGGCGCCGAAATCGACCGCGTCCGCAGTCGCATCGAAGTGCTGCTGCACGCGCTGCACGAAGTCGGGGAGCAGACCGGCGCCCTGCCCTGCCCAGACCGAGTTGGCGATGCGCATCTCCACGAGCGGATCCAGGCCCACGAGCAGATCGATGAGATCCGCGTAGCCGCGGTTGATCTGGTCTTCGTCCATCCCTGCGAACCCGAGTGCCTGCCGCATCCCCATCCAGGTGTCGCCGGCCGCGCCGTTCATCGTCATGCCCAGGGCCAGCGAGGCGGACAGGGGAGAGAAGAACACATTCTCGCCCGGCTGCTCGGCCACCAGCTCCTGCAGCATGGTGAACGCGAACGTGTTGCTGGCATCGATGAGCACGCGCTCATCCGCGCTGAGGGCGCGGGGGAGCTCGGTGATGGGATCTGACGGGCCCGTGCCATCGTCATCGCAGGAAGCGAGAAGCGACACGCCCAGCAGCGGAACGATGGACAAGAGACAGCGCCTACGCATACGACCCTCCACGGAGCGGTTCCTCAGGGAAACGACCCGCGGCCGCGAGATCTTACACAGCCGCGGGTCGAGCCCCCTGCTCAGCACCAGCGCACGCGAACCCGGTAGCGCACGGTGACCTCTCCGTTTGCGGGCACGCGGGGACGGAACTCGAAGGTCCAGGCGTCGATCTTGTGCGCCTCATGGCTGGAGCTGACCAGCGTCCAATCGCCGCCCACGGGCTCGATGACCGTCACCGCCTCGGCCGTGTCCTTGTGATTGCGGATGGAGATCTCCCACTCGCTCTCGGTCACGCAGGAGCCGATGATCTCGAAGTCCGTCTGACGCCGGTCCCCCACCACATCGAAGGCCTCCCCGATCTGGATCCGCACCTGCTCGTCCCGCGGCGTGTGGTCGATCCGATCCTCCCCGATGAACTGTTGGGCCCCGGAGGCGTCCGCCTTGTAGACGCGCACCACGCCGCGCGGCAACGGCATGCCCAACCCCTCCCTCTCGGCGTTGTCGAAGCCCAGGTAGACAAGAGCCTTCTGGTTCTGCACCACCTCGCCGTGCTGGTTGCGGTAGATCCACGGATCTCCACGAAACACCAATTCCTTTTTCAGGGGGAAGCCGCGCCCCTCCAGCAGCACCACCTGCTTTTGTTCGTTGTTCTTGAGATCGGTGGGACGCTGCATGGTGTAGAGGTGGTATTCGAACAGCCCTTCCTCCGAAAAGGGAGCGGCGGCGACCTCGCTCAGCGCGAGCGCATCCCGGCGCATGCGCATGCCGATCTCGTCCTGTGCCATGACCCGCTTCACGTCCCCGGCCACCAACTTCAGGTTGGCATTGTCGAAGGTGGCGCCGCTCTGGTTGGTGAGCGTGACCCACCCCGTCAGGTCACCGACCCGGTCGGCGTCGTCTACGACCAGCACATAGTCGGCACTCCAATTGAGGCCGCCCGTCAGGTATGACACCTCGGTCCGGGACGTCCCGCTGGGCGCGTCGACCTTCCAGACGAGGGAGGGGCTGGCGATGAGATCACCGGGGACCTCCGAGAACGCGAACCGTCCCGGCACGTCGAAGGTGATCTCCCCGTCGATGCGGAGCACGGGCCGTCCGTTGACCGCCAGGACCTCCGCATCGACCGGCTGCTCGGAGCCGTCCGGCTGGCGCCGATATATCTTGACGGTCCGCCCCACGTATTTCTGGAGCAGCGTCTCGGGACTCAGCAGATCGTATCGATAGTTCTGCTCGAGCAGCCGGAACGACCCCCGTCCCAGCGGACGCACGTGCACGGTCTGCGCCTGGATCTGCGAGGCTACGTCGGCGAACTCGACCGGAACCACGCCCCCGGGAAGCTCGATGCCCCGCACTTCCCGCACGAGTCCGAAGTTCTGGTTGTAGACCGTGACGGTCACACTCTCCCGCTGGGTTGCGTCCGAGCGTGTGCCGGGCGGTGTCATCTCGCCCGCCGGAGGAGTCCGTGAGAGCGGAGCCAGTCCAAGCGCCGCGAGGGCCAGCCCGGTGGAACGGAGAGCGAAGGAGGCAGTCATGGCGCCCGAGTCCTGTTGCAAGGATGACACAGGCGTCTATCGCCTGCTCACCCTTTCAGGACGACCGAGTCCTCCGAGGTTGCACACCGGGGCTGCGACGACCCGATCGCGAGGCCCTGGGCGCGATCGTGGCAGAAGGCCGAAAAGGCTCGGCGGACCACCGCACGCGTGCGGACCTGTTGGCTGGTGGGCGCTAGGCCGCGTCCGCGAAGGGAATGGCCCCCGCCCGCTCCCGTGCCGCCGAGCGGAGCATGGCCTGGGCGGCGTAGAGCACCACGATCACCACCAACCAGCGCAGCAGGGTCAGCGGGAGTGACTTCACCAGGAACGCCGCGATGAACACCGCGGGGATCCCGCCCAGCGTGAGCCCGATGGCGGCCGACTTGTCGTAGCGCTCCGCCTTCATGAACCGGAAGGCCGCGACCGGCATCAGGAAGGCGGACGCTCCCATCATGATCGGGAACGCCACTCCGGGATTCATGCCCAGCAAGGAGATGGTGATCATGCAGGGCGCGTAGATGCCGATGCCCAGCGTCATCAGCGCACCGTAGACGAACATGGCGCCGCTGGCCGCCGCCAGCCGTGGGCCCTCGAGGGACGTGGCCGTCCCGCCGGAGGGGAACAGCCCGTAGTTCGACAGCGTGAACGCCACCGCGGCGATCACGAGCGCCACCCCCATCCCGATCTGCAGGCGGCGCCGCGGCCAGGACGCCACCACCCCCGCCCCCAGCCATGCCCCCAGCACCGCGGCCACGATGAGGGAAACCAACGTGGTGGTGCCGACCTGGATAAGCGCGATGAAGATCGGCGCCTGTACCAGGACGGGCGGTGTGTGCCCGACGTGCATGGTGCCCGGGATCTCCTCGTCCCGCACCACGTTCTTGAGCTTGAACAGGGAGGTGGTCGGAGCGAACGAGCCGATGCCCAACGTGTCGAAGAAGTTGGTCACGAACCCGATGGCGTTCTCCAGCCAGGAGGGCCGTTGCGGCCCCCCCGTCCGCGCGAGGGCGCGCCACCACCCCGCGACGTAGACCACGCCGATCACGCCCAATGCGACGAAGATCAGCGTACGGACGAGCTGTGGGCTCATGCGAGCAGGGTGGCTGCGAGCTCGATCTCCGCCTTCAGCAGTCTCGACACCGGGCAACCGGCCTTGGCCTTCGCCGCCAGCTCCTGGAACTGCGCATCGGTGACGCCCGGTACCCGACCCTGAAGCTCCAGTCGGATCTTCTGGATGGTCCAGCCCACCTCTTCCTTCTCCATCGTCAGCGTGGCCTCACAGCGGAGTTCCTCCGGGGGAGTGCCTGCGTTGGAAAGCTGGAAGCTCAGGGCCATGGCGAAGCATCCGGCATGGGCCGCCGCGATCAGCTCCTCCGGGTTGGTGCCCAGGGTGCCGTCCTCGTTCTGGAAACGAAGCTTGGCCGAGTAGGGGAGATCGGTGAACGCCCCGCTCTGGGTGGACATGCTTCCCGTTCCCTCGAGACCGGTCCCCTTCCAGACGGCCGTCGCCTTCCGTTTCATCGTGGACTCCTGCTGAAGTGACGCGAACGCTGCCCGCAGCCCGCGGTGGGCCGGCCGGGCGAGCTAGGGTAGCCCCGCAGCGGGGGTCGCGACAGGGGCCGTCCTACCGGGCCGCAGGCTGCGGTGGGGGGGCCTGTTGGACGGGAGTGGTCAGGGTCCGCAGCACCGGAACGATGCTGTCCGGGTTGAGCGAGACGGAGTCGATTCCAGCGTCCACGAGGAAGCGCGCGAACCCGGGGTCGTCCGAGGGAGCCTGCCCGCAGATCCCCACAGGGCGACCGCACGCGTGCGCTCGCTCGATCACCTGCGTGATCATCCAGCGCACGGCCGCATCGTGCTCGTCGAACAGCGGCGCCAGTGTGGCATTGTCGCGGTCCACACCCAGGACCAGTTGCGTCAGGTCGTTGCTTCCGATGGAGAATCCGTCGAAGCGGGCCGCGAAGCCCTCGGCGAGAATCACGTTGGAGGGAATCTCGCACATGACGTAGATCTCCAGCCCGTCCCGGCCGCGCTCCAGGCCACACCTCGCCATTTCCGCCAACACGCGGTCGGCTTCGTCGAGGGTGCGACAGAACGGGATCATGGGCACGACGTTGTCGAGACCCATGCGTTCCCGGACCCGGCGGATGGCACGGCACTCCAGATGGAAGGCGGCCCGGTAGCGATCATCCACATAGCGCGAGGCGCCACGGAAGCCCAGCATGGGATTCTCCTCCGCGGACTCGAAGTGCGCACCCGCCACCAGCGTGGCGTACTCATTGGTCTTGAAGTCACTGGTGCGCACGATGGCGGGCTGGGGATGGACGGCCGCTGCCAGACGCGCGATGCCCGCGGCCAGCCGCTCGACGAAGAACTCCGCGGGGTCGGCCACCGATCCGATGCGTGCATCGACCGCTACCCGCGCCGCATCAGGAAGCTGCGGATAGGTCGCCAGCGCCATCGGGTGCACACCGATGCGATCGGCGATGATGAACTCGATCCGCGCCAGGCCGATGCCGCGGGTCGGGAGTCGCCACCACCGGAAGGCGGCGTCGGGGTTGCCCAGGTTCATCAGCAGGGGCACCGGCGCCGGGGGAAGCTCCTGCGTCTGGATCACCTCCCGCCGATGCTTCAGGGCTCCCGCGTACACAAAACCGCGATCCCCCTCGGCGCAGGACACGGTGACGGTGGCCCCGTCCTGCAGCAGGTGGGTAGCCCGACCCGTCCCCACCACGGCCGGGATCCCCAGCTCGCGGCTGACGATGGCCGCGTGGCTGGTCCTGCCCCCATGGTCCGTGACGATGGCGCCGGCACGGGCCACCAAAGGACCCCAGTCGGGATCGGTGCGCTCCGCCACGAGGATGTCGCCCGCCTGGAATCGGTCGCCCTGCGCGGCGCTGGCGATGACCCGCACGGTCCCGACCGCAACGGCGCCACCCACCGCCGCGCCTTCCAGCAACGCCTCTCCCCGCTCGAGCAGCGTCACCTGTTCCAGCGTGCCACTCTCCCGCGAGCGCACGGTCTCCGGCCGCGCCTGCACGATGAACAACTCACCCGTCTCGCCATCCTTGGCCCACTCCACGTCCATCGGCGCGCCGTAGTGCCGCTCGATGCGGACGCCCCAGCGGGCCAGCTGCAGGACGTCCTCTTCGCTGAGGACGGGTCGGGCGCGATCGGCGGCAGGCGTGTCTTCCGTACGCGTGCCGCCCTGTTGGTCGTAGACGATGCGGATCTCTTTGGTGCCCACGCTGCGGTCCACGATGGGCACGCAGCCCGGTTGCTCCAGCAGCGGCTTGAAGACGACCTCCTGATCGGGGTCGACCAGCCCCTTCACCACGCTCTCACCCAGGCCCCAGGCCGCATTGATGTAGAGGACCTTCGGAAACCCCGTCTCCGGGTCCAGCGTGAACAGCACACCGGCAGCCCCCAGGTCGGAGCGAACCATGCGCTGTACCCCCACCGACAGGGCAATGGCGAGATGGTCGAACCCCATCTCTTCGCGGTAGCTGATCGCGCGGTCGGTAAAGAGGGAGGTCAGGCAGCGGACCACGGCCTCCTCCAGGCCGCGCAATCCGCGAACGTTGAGGAAGCTCTCCTGTTGACCCGCGAAGCTCGCGTGAGGCAGATCCTCCGCGGTGGCGCTGCTCCGCACGGCGACCGCGAGCCCGGGCACACCTTCCCGCCGCTCCATCTCCTGGTAGGCGTGCCGCAAGGCCTCTCGCACGTCGGCGGGAAGCGTCCCGGCGGAGAACAGCGAGCGGATCGCCGCGCCGACCTCTGCCAGTGGCACACCTCTGTGCAGGCGTTCCACCTGGGCGGCCAGAGGGCCCTCCAGCCCGTTGGCGGCCAGGAAGCGCCGATAGGCATCCGCGGTGGTGGCGAAGCCTCCTGGAACCCGGACGCCCTCGGGCACGAGGGCCCGCGTCAACTCGCCCAGCGAGGCGTTCTTACCTCCGACCTGGGGCACATCCGCAAGGCCGAGGTCCTCGAACCACCGGATCCAGGGGTCCTCCTGGGCGACACTCTCGCGCGTGGCGGCGTCCATATCCTGAGTTTGTGGCCCCCGCGCCGCCCGGTCCGTCGGGAAGCACGTCCGGGCCGCTGCCCGGAGAAGCCCCTTCCCCGGCACGCCGCTTGCGCCCACCGCGCCCACGCTCTACCGGGATAGTGGCCCTCAACTCCTGCCGCCGGAATGACACCAAGCGCCTGGTTCGCCCTCGCCCTGTGCCTGATCACGGTCGTGGTGCTCGCGCGCGACCTGATCGCGCCGGCCACCATGATGGTGGGAGGTGCGGTGGCACTTCTGCTGGCGGGAGTCCTGACCCCGGTGGAGGCGTTCGCCGGCTTCGGCAATCCTGCCCCCATCACGGTGGCGGCACTCTACATCCTGGCGCGAGGTGTGGAGAAGACCGGGCTCCTGAATCCGCTCGTCTACGGTCTGCTGGGAGGCACCCGCCAGGGCCGCTGGAGCCTGCTGCGCCTGCTGCTCCCGGCGGCGTTGGCGTCCGCGCTCCTCAACAACACACCGATCATCGCCATGCTCATTCCGGTGGTGCTCACCTGGTGCGAGCGCCACGAGCGGTCCCCGTCCCTCTACCTCCTGCCCCTGTCGTTCGCCGTGGTCCTCGGTGGCGTCGGCACCACCATCGGCACATCCACCAACTTGGTGGTGAGCGGACTCCTGGAGGCGGAGGGCATGGCACCCTTCGGTCTGTTCGAGATCAGTCCGCTGGGGATTCCGGTCCTGGCAGTGGGACTCGTGGTCCTGATCGTCACGGCGCCTTTGCTGCTCCCGGATCGCGCTCCGGTGCGCGGGCAACTGGAGAAGAGCCTGCGCGAGTTCGTCGTCTTCATGGACGTGGTGCCGGAGGGGCCGCTGGTGGGACGCTCCATCGAGGAGGCCGGGCTTCGCAACCTGAAGGGGGTCTTCCTCGCCCAGGTCGAGCGGGACGGCGAGGTACTGGTCCCCGTCTCGCCCTCCACCCAGCTACGCGCCGAGGACCGGCTCTGCTTCGCCGGCCAAGTGGATCAGATCGTCGACATCCAGGCGCTCAAGGGACTGCGCTCCACGGAACAGCATCAGATGGGTCACTTCGATACCGCGCGGCACGCCTTCTTCGAGGCGGTCATCGGGCCCGCGTCGCCCCTGGTGGGTCGCACCCTGAAGGAGGTGGAGTTCCGGTCCCGCTACCAGGCCGCCGTGGTGGCCATCCACCGGTCAGGAGAACGGGTGGACGCCAAGCCTGGTGATGTGCGCCTCCGCGTGGGAGACACCCTGCTCACATTGGCCGACCCGGACTTCCGGACCCGCTGGCGCGACCGCAACGACTTTCTCCTGGTGGCCCCCATGCAGGGCACGCCTCCCGGGGTCACCCGCAAAGGGTGGATCGTGGGCATGGTCGCGGTAGCGATCGTCGCGGTGGCGGGCTCGGGACTTCTCCCCATCCTGCAGGCGGCCCTGGCCGGAGTGGCCATCCTGCTGTTCGCGGGTGTGCTGACGGCCGGGGAGGCGCGCGATTCGGTGGACCTCGACGTGGTCCTGGTCATCGCGGCCTCGTTCGCCTACGGCCTGGCGATCGAGAAGACGGGCCTGGCGGCGGCCCTCGCCCACGGGATCGGGGAAGGCCTGGGCGGGTTGGGCCCGCGCGGCGTCCTGCTGGGCGTGGTGGTGGCGACGGTGGTGCTGACCGAGCTGGTGACCAACAACGCGGCCGCGGCCCTGATGTTCCCCGTCGGCTTGGCAGCCGCCCACGAGTTCGGCCTCGATCCCAGGGCCTTCGCCGTCGCGGTGGCCGTGGCCGCCTCCTGCTCGTTCCTGACTCCGATCGGGTACCAGACCAACACGATGGTGTACGGGCCCGGCGGATATCGATTCGGCGACTACTTCCGTCTCGGGTTCCCGCTCACGCTCGCCATGATCACTTCGATCGTGATCGGACTGCCGCTGCTCTGGGGCTGGTAGACCCTACGGCCGGGGGTAGCTCCCGGGGCCAAGCGCAGGTCCCGAGCGCCAAGGGCAGCGCTGCGCCCGCGCCCGTCAACGGCCGGCCAGCCGATCCCGTAGCACCTCGGTTTCCGTCTCCAGCTCGGCGAGTCGGTGTTTGACCACGTCACCGACGCTGAGAAGTCCTTTGAGCTCCCCGGAATCGATTACGGCCACGTGACGCGCGCGGAAGTGTGTCATCATGCGCATCAGCTCATCGATCTGATCGGTTGGGGCGCACGTCTTCGGTGAGTGTTGCATCACCTCGTGGACCTGGGTCTTGAGCAGGTCGTCGCCGAAGCGTGTGAGATCCCGCACCACGTCCCGCTCGGAGTAGAGCCCCAGGAGCGTGCGCTCGTCGTCCGACACCACGAGGGCACCCACGTTGTGCAGCTTCATGAGTTCGAGCGCGGTAGCCACGGTGGAGGTGGAGTGCACCGTGAAGACCTTGTTCCCCTTGTGCTGCAACAGCCCTCTGACGTTCATCTCGACTCCCGCATCTTCCCTTTTCGCACCTTGGCCCGCGGACCGGGGCCCACCGCGGGTTGGATACCCGCGACCCGTTCAACACCACTGCCCGGCAGAAGTGCTCCGGGGGGCTCCAAAGCCACGGGCTCGACGGTCCCGGTGCTCGCCGCTGGCGGTCCGGAGGCACGCCGCGCGGCACCCGGCGCAGAACGTGTGGCGGGGGGACGGGGAGCCGCCTATTGTGGGGCGTCCATCCGGGAGAGCCGCATGCGCCCCACATCGTCGATTCCCCTCCTTCTGGCCACACTGGGCGGGCTGCTCCCCGGCTGCACGGGTGCGGCCCAGAGCACCTCGGATCCTGTTCAGTCCATGATCAATCGTCTCACTCCCGAAGAGGAGGCCGCCGGCTGGCGTCTCCTCTTCAACGGCCAGGACCTCGACGGCTGGCGCGTCTTCCATGGCGACGCGCCGACCGGCTGGGCCGCGGTGGACGGGGAGCTACGACGGGTGGGGCAAGGCGGCGACCTGATCACCACCGAGCAGTACGCGAACTTCGAGCTCGCCCTGGAGTGGAAGCTGGGGCCCGGGGGCAACAGCGGGATCCTGCTGCGGGTGGACGAGGCGTCGGAGCGGTCCTACCACTCCGGCCCCGAGATGCAGGTGCTCGACGACGAGGCACACCGCGACGGGTTGTCGCGCCTCACCGCCGCGGGCTCCAACTACGCCCTGCACCCTGCCCCTGAGGGCGTCGTGCGGCCGGTGGGGGAGTGGAATCAGGTCCGCATCGTCTACGATGGCGCCCACGTGCAGCATTGGCTCAACGGCCGCAAGATCGTCGAATACGAGCTTTGGACTCCCGAATGGGAGGCGTTGGTGCAGGGCAGCAAGTTCGCCGAGTGGCCCGAATACGGCCGCGCCACCCGCGGCCACATCGGGCTGCAGGACCACGGTGACGCGGTCGCCTACCGAAACATCAAGCTCCTGGAGCTACCGTGAGCGTACGGGTTCGTCTGCAGGTCATGATGTTCCTCGAGTATTTCGTTTGGGGAGCATGGGCCGTCACCATGGGCACCTACTTGGGCCAGACCCTCGGGTTCGAGGGCACACAGATCGGTTTGGCCTACGGGTCGACCGCGATCGCCGCGATGATCTCGCCATTCTTCGTGGGCATGGTGGCTGACCGCTTCTTCGCCACCGAGAAGATCCTTTCGGCGCTGCACCTCGGTGGTGGCATCATGATGTTCGTGGTGTCGCTGCAGACGGAGTTCTCCTTGTTCTACCCGGCCATCATCGGCTACGCGCTCCTGTACATGCCGACGCTGGCGCTGACGAACTCGATCTCCTTCCACAACGTGGCCGACCCGGCCCGCGACTTCCCGAGCATCCGCGTGCTCGGTACCATCGGCTGGATCGTGGCGGGGCTGCTCATCGGCTGGCTGGGCATCGAGCCCACCGCGGTTCCCCTGCGGATCGCGGCGGGAGCTTCCCTGCTCCTCGGATTGTACTGCCTCACCCTGCCGCACACGCCCCCCAAGGCGACGGGCGGGCCGGTCTCCGCACGGGACGTGCTGGGTCTGGATGCATTGGCGCTCATGAAGGATCGCTCCTTCGCGATCTTCGTGATCGCCTCCTTCCTGCTCGTGATTCCGCTCCAGTTCTACTACGGGTTCGCGAACCTCTTCTTGAACGAGCTGGGCATGACGGCCGCGGCGGCCAAGATGACGCTCGGCCAGATGTCCGAGATCGCCTTCCTGGTCTTGCTCCCGTGGTTCCTGACGCGCTGGGGAGTCAAGCGTATCCTGATGGTGGGGATGGTGGCGTGGACACTGCGCTATTGGTTGTTCTCCACGGGCAATCTGGGATCGGGCGTGTGGATGCTGTACGCCGGCATCCTGCTGCACGGCGTCTGCTACGACTTCTTTTTCGTCACCGGCCAGATCTACGTCGACCAGCGCGCCGGTCCACAGATCCGCGCGGCCGCTCAGGGTTTCATCGCCTTCGTCACGCTGGGCGTCGGCTGGTTCATCGGTTCGTGGGTGGCCGGCGTGACTGTCGACGCCAATCAGGCCGTGGGCGGCACGCCAGCGCACCACTGGGATGTGATCTGGCGCGTTCCCGCGGCCGGTGCCGCCATCGTCTTGGTCCTCTTCCTCTTGTTCTTCCGCCAGCGGAGCGCCGATGAAACACCCGAAGCGGTTTCGCACGCGACGTGAGTTCCTGGGCGACGCCGGCAAGGCCGGCTTCGCCTTCACCATCGTCCCTCGCCATGTCCTGGGAGGCGTGGGCTATCGCGCCCCCAGCGATACGCTCAACGTCGCGTGTATCGGCGTCGGAGGGATGGGCGCGTCGGACGTGCGCAACATGGGCTCGGAGAACATCCATGCCCTCTGCGACGTCGATTGGCACGCTGCGCGGGAGAGCTTCAACGCATTTCCGCAGGCCAAGCGCTACAAGGATTTCCGGGAGATGCTCGACCGGGAGGGCTCCAGCATCGATGCGGTGACGGTGACGACGCCCGACCATACACACGCGGTGGCCGCCATCACGGCACTCCGTATGGGCAAGCCCGTCTACTGCCAGAAACCCCTGGCTCGTACCATTGGCGAAGTGCGCGCCATGGCCGACGCCGCGCGCCAGGCCGGGGTTCCCACCGTGATGGGGAACCAGGGCCATGCCGGCGACGGGATTCGCCTGATCCGCGAGTGGGTCGACGCAGGCTTGATCGGCACCGTGCGGGAGGTACGCTGCTGGACCAATCGACCCATCTGGCCGCAGGCGATCGAAAGACCTACCGAGATGCACCACGTCCCTGCGCACCTGGACTGGGACCTCTGGCTGGGGCCCGCCGCCGAGCGACCCTACCATCCGGCCTATGCACCCTTCCGCTGGCGAGGGTGGTGGGACTTCGGTACGGGAGCCTTCGGCGACATGGCCTGTCATATCATGGACGCCGCCTACTGGACTCTCGGGTTGAAGTACCCCTCGAAGGTGGACGTGGAGACCTCGACACCGTTCGAGGAGACGGCGCCGCGGGCCTCCCGTGTCGAGTTCAGCTTCCCCGCCCGAGGGGGTCGGCCCGCCGTCAAGCTGGTATGGAGCGACGGTGGTTTGGTGCCAGCGCGCCCCCCAGAGATGGACGATACCGTGCGATGGCCGCCCTCGGATGACGGGGGGCAGCTCTGGATCGGGGACGAGGGCCGTCTGCTGGCGGGCACCTACGGCCAGGATCCGGTGTTGCTGGACCCCGACCGCAAGGCCCAGGTGGAGGCGCACCCCGTCGAGCAGAAGTTCCCTCGCCTGGAGAGCGTCCACGCGGAGTTCATCGCGGCCGTGAAGGGCGGCCCCCAGCCCGGCTCCAACTTCCCCGGATATGCTGCGCCCTTCACCGAGATGATCCTGCTCGGGAACCTGGCGGTACGTCTCGGGCGTACTCTGGAGGTGAATCCGGACACCGGGACGATCACCAATCTCTCGGTACCCGATGAGTACGTGCGGCCCACCTATCGGTCAGGGTGGGCTTTGTAGCGGAGCTCTTGGAACATGGTGGTTCGGCAACGCGGATCTGCGCTGATCCTGCTCGGACTCGCGTTGCCGCTCACCTCGCTGGGCGGATGCTTGCGGGACACCATGATCCCGGAAGACGCCGGCGTTCCGAGCCTGGAACGCGTCGAGCCCAACGGAATCACGACCGGGAGCAGCCGACTGACGGTCATCGGCGCCGGCTTCGTGCAACGGAGCGTCGTGCGCTGGAACGGGGCCGATCGGCCCACCCGCTTTCAAAGCCCCACGCGACTGGAGGCCACCCTCACATCGGCGGACGTGGCCCAGCCCGGCGTCGGCACCGTCACCGTGTTCACCCCCCCTCCAAGCGGGGGGCTTTCGGCAAGTCTCTCCGTACCCATCACCGCTGCGGCGAGCCGACCTCAGATCGGTGGGATCACGCCTGCGACGGTGCCGGCTGGCGCTCAAGGGATCGAGCTCGTCGTGCGCGGCACCGGGTTCGACCAGAGCACGCTCGTCGAGCTTCAGCCCGGCGGCCCGCTGGTCACGCAGTTTGTGGACGCACAGACCCTGCGCGCACCCCTTCCGTGGAGCATCGTCGTCCGAGCCGGCACCTACAACGTGCGCGCCCGCAACCCTACCCGTGCATCGGACCCGATCCCGTTCCCGGTGGTGGCGCTGCCCCCGATTCTCGTGTCCGTGGCGCCCGATTCGTTCGACGTCGGCGTGCCCCTGCACCTCGTGGTGCGTGGCGCCCACTTCCAACCGACCTCGCAGGTGAACTGGAACGGGAGTCCCCTCATCACGGAGTACGTGAGCTTCACCGAGCTGTCCGCCGAAGCGCCGATCCCCACGGTGGACGAGGAGGGCCGGGCCGGCGTGGCGGTCGAGACCCCCTTCCTCACGACGGTTCCATCGGGCGTTCGCTACCTCAAGCCCGTGATCGGCCCACCGCAGATCGATTCGCTCGCACCCGTACGGCTGATCGCGCACGAGCCGGCAGCGACTCCGTTGCGCATCCGGGGCACCCGCTTTTCCCCGTCAACCGTCGCACGCTGGAACGGGGCTGAGCGGGCCACGCGCTTCTTCAATGGAGGGTCGCTGGAGATCACGGTGACCGTCCAGGACCAGGCGGCCGTGGGAACGGCGACCCTGGACCTGCTCGACCGCTTCACGGGCCTCAGCTCCGCACCCGTCACGGTGCCGATCGAGTTGGCGCCGGCACCACGACTAGGGCCGGTCCTCCCCGATCATCTGGACCTCGGGGAGATCAGCACGACCACGTTCAAGGTCAACGGTGTGAACTTCACCCAACACGCCGTCGGGCTGTGGAACGGCGAGCCGCGCGTCACGGTGTATGTGCATGAGCGCGAGGTGCACGTCACGGTCACGCCCGCGGACCAAGCTGTGGAAGGCGAAGGCCTCCTGCAGGTCGCCGACACGGTGTATCAGGTGGTCTCCGACCCCTGGGTGGTTCCGATTCGACCGCGTTCCTAGTCCTACGGGCGGACCACCACCTTCCCCACCCGGCGGAGGCGTCCCCCGCCCCTACGGGTAGGTCGCGTTGGCCGCGCGCGCCGACTCCAGCAGCAGCGGACCGTACCCGGACGGGATCGGCGCCCCGGCGAAGCTGGGCGCGAAGGACTCGCCCACCAGCCGGTCGGCCATGGTGAGCGCGGCGAGGTAGGAGCCCTGCGCGCTCGGATGGAAACCGTCCGGACCATAGAGCTGCGCGTTGGGATCACGTCGCCAGGCGGCCCGCCAGGCCTCGCCCGCCGGAAACAGGATCCCCTGCGCGGAGTCGGCGGCCAAGGCGTAGGACGCCGCCACCCCGTCGAAATCGAAGCTCCGCTCGGTGGCGGGCCAGACCATGTAGAGGGCCGGCGTGGCGCCGATCGCTCGCGCCAGCTCGCCGAAGCGGCGAGAGTACTCCAACAGCGACGGTCTTCCCTCGGTCGCGGAAGGCCCCTGCTGCATCACGACATAGTCCCAGCCGCCCAGCTCGATGGCCGCCCGCGCCCGTCCGTCCAGCCAGTGGTCCTCCAGCCCGTAGTTGGGGAAGGCCACCTGGGCCACCTCGACGGGCCCCAGACCCGCCTCCACGAGTAGCCCGCGCAGCATGACGGGCAGATCGTTCGCGTAGGTGAGGCTGTTGCCGATGAACAGGACGTTGAACGCCGACGCATCCGGCGGTTCGCTGGGCGGCGCCATCGGGTCGGTACAGCCCAAGCTCACACCCAACAGCGAGCCGATGGCCAGTGGGGCCACCCAACGCGCGTACCGACCGCCTTTGACGTTCATGCCCATTCGGTACGCCAGGGATCGCTCGACCTTGCACCCCCCTACGGGAGGGCACGCCCCCCTGACGTCTCCCACCCCCGGCCCGACGCCAGCGACGCTGGGCGTCGCCGTGCGCCCACGGCGTCTACCGCGGGCGCCACTCCCCCTTGGCCACGCTGGGCACGAACCGATCCAGTCCCCGCGGTGGAAACTCGATGGTCTTGCCCTTCTCCGCGCTGAGATAGGCAGCCATGAGGATCTGAACCACCTCGAGCCCGTCGGCGAACGTCAGCAAGGGCTCCTCCTTGCCCAGGAACGCGCGCACGAAATGCCGATCCTCCGCTTCGTAGCCGTACGCCCACGCCTCTCCGGCCACGACCGGCATCAGGCCGACCTCGGCGTTCTGCTTCTCGACCAGGTCCTCGCCGGCTTTCCCCTTCACCTCGCGGCTGAAGAAGAGCTTCAGTCCAGAGTCGAGCGTGTTCCAGGCCATCGAGTACTCGGGTCCCAGCAGCTCGGACGACAGGCGCAGGCCGGCCCCCACGAAGCTCCAGGAGGTGGTCGCCTCCCCCAAGACGGTGAAGCCGTCGTCGGTCTCGAACTCGATGTGGACGCTGGCGAAGTCCTCGGACGGAGTGCGCGTGTAGTCGATATCCTTGCCCATCGTACGCGCCAGTTGCTTCGCGTACTCGGGGCGCGACCACTTGAGGCTCGCGATATGACCGGTGATGCGCCGCGGACGGACGGTGGAGTACGGTTCACCAGGGCGGGTGAGGAGGTGGCGCACCACCAGTGCCGAATGGCACATCATGTCGTTCAGGACACCACCCCCCTGCAGGCTCCCTTTCCAGAACCACGGGCCGTGCGGACCGGCGTGCTCCTCGGCCGCGCGGGCCAGATACGGGCGCCCGGTCAGTGAGGCGCCGCGCTTCCAGATGAGCTCCCGGCCGAGCTCCACCTGCGGCGCGAACACCTGGTTCTCCAGGTATCCCGTCTTCAGCCCTACGCGCTCCACGAGCGCGCAGACCTTCTTGGCTTCCTCCACGTTGCGCGCCAGGGGCTTCTCGCAGGCCATCCCTTTCAAGCTGCCCTTCCCGCGCTCGATGGCCGAGACGATCTCCTCGATGTTCTCGATCCGCGCGTGGTTGGGGCCGCACATCCAGATCGCATCGATGGCGGGGTCCTCGACCATCTCCGTGATGGACCGGTAGGCGCGGGCCTGACCGACATCGAGCTTGCGCGCCAGCGCGGCAGCATCCTTCGCGTTCTTGGCGTTGGGACTCCAAACACCCAGGACGTCCGCGTCGCGCACGGCCGGGAACGACTGGATGTGGAAACGGGCGTTGAATCCGCTTCCTACGAATCCGATGCCGAGTCGTCCTTCGCTCATGAGTTCAATCCCAGCTTCTCGAGTTGCTCCGGCGGACACCCTGCCCACCCCGGATTCATCACGTTGCCCATGTACTGCAAGTCTTCCACACCCATCTGGCTCGACCAGAAGCCGCTGGCGGTGAGGTCACGCATGCGATTGAAGAACCGGACACCGTGGCTCAGCTCCGCCGGAGCCCGCGCCGGCCAAGCGATGTCGTCCAATACCTGACCTCGCTGTTCAGCCGTGGCTTCGAGGAAGCCCGCATTGAAGCGCTCGCGGCATTCCCGGTCGAGCCAGGTGAGTCCACCGCGGACCTGAGTGCGAGCCGAGTCGTCGTTGCCCTCCGTCAGCACGAAGTCGATGAACTCCGGCACCTCGGCGTCGGTGGCGCTCCCCGATCGCTCGTCGGCCGGCAGGATCATATCCACCAGCACTCGAACCCGCTCCCATTCCTCCGCCGTGAAGAAGCGGGGCTGGTACGGCTGTCCGGTGCTCCGATTCTGGCGCAGCGCGGCCCGTGCGTTGGAGGCCTCCTCCGGCGTGCACGCCAGCGGTGCGACGAGAGCGAGCGCGGCCAGCGCGCCGATGGCTTCGCGTCGGGTCGGATCAGACATGGTGTCTCCAGGAGGCTGAACGCCTCTTTGCAGCAGCGGAGAGCGGGCTGAGCGCGCGCTCGACGGCGCGGGCGCGGCTCACAGCTCGCCCCGGTTTCGGGCTTCGACCAGATAGTCACTGGCCCGCCAGGACAGGGCCAGGATCGTCCACGTGGGGTTCTTGTCCGCCTGCGACACGAAGGGCCCGCCATCGACCACGAACAGGTTGGGAACGTCGTGCGCCTGTCCGAATCCGTTCACCACCGAGGAACGGGGATCGCTCCCCATGCGGGTCACCCCCAGCTCGTGGATGATGCGCCCGCCCGCCGCGATGCCGTATCCGCTTTCCGCGGAGGGCATCTCACCAAAGGGCGTACCGCCCATCTCGGTGATGATCTCCCGAAAGGTCTCCTGCATGTGCCTCACCTGGCGGTACTCGTGATCCGTCCACTTGAAGTGGAAGCGGAGCACAGGAATGCCCCACTGGTCCACGGTATCGGGGTCGATCTCGCAGTAGGTGTCGTCGTTGGGCACCATCTCTCCGCGGCCGCTGAAGCCCACCACAGCCCCGTAGTAACGACGGTAATCGTCCTTGAGGGCCGCGCCCCACCCGCCGCCGTTCGGGAAGCGTTGGATCCCGCCCATGAAGCCCGCTCCCGGCATGCCGCGCCCGCCCCAGATCTCGATGTGGTATCCTCGCGGGAAGTCGAGCCGGGCGTTGTTCAGCCACCAGGGCATATAGAGGTGCGCGCCCCCCACCCCATCCTCGTTGTGTGGGATTCCGTCCATGAGGGCGGGAACGAATCCGGCGACGTCCGTCCCGGTCGTGTCCGTCAGGTAGCGGCCCACGACGCCGGACGAGTTCGCCAGACCCTGCGGGAACAGAGTAGAGCGCGAGTTAAGCAGGATACGCGCCGACTCGCAGGCGCTGGCAGCCAGGAGCACCACCCGCGCACTGACGCGTTCCTCGCGACCGGTCTCCTTGTCGATGTAGATCACCCCGTCCGCGCGACCCTGGGCGTTGGTCGTGACCTCGCGCACCATGCACCCGGTGCGCAGCTCCAGGCGGCCCGACTCGACAGCCGGGTGGATCATCACGTTGGTGGAAGTGAAGTTCGAGTTGGTGACGCAACCCCGACTGCACTGTCCGCAGTAGTGGCAGGCGGCCCGTCCATTCAGCTCGCGCGTCAGGATCGAAAGGCGTGAAGGAATGCAGGGAATGCTCAAGCGCTGGGACGCCCGCTGGATCAGGCGCTCCCAGCAGCGCGGCTCCGGCGGAGGCAGGAAGATCCCGTCCGGCTGGTTGCGGATCCCCTCGTTGCTGCCGAACACGCCCACGAAGCGGTCGACGCGATCATAGTAAGGGGAGATGTCGTCATAGCTGATCGGCCAGTCGTCGCCGAGACCGTCCAGGCTCCTGCGTCGGAAGTCGTCGGGGCCGAAGCGCAACGAGATACGACCCCAGTGGTTCGTGCGACCACCCACCATCCGCAGACGGAACCAATCGAACTCCGTCCCGTCCGCCCGGGTGTAGGGCTCACCCGGCAGGGACCACCCTCCCAGGCCGGCGTCGAACTCGCCGAAGTGCCGCTCCGGGATCCAGCCACCCCGCCAGTCGGTCTGGTAGGGCCACGTGAACATGGCCGAGTCGGTGCGATTGTCCCACGGCGTGCCCGCCTCCAGCATCAAGACGTCGGCCCCGGCTTCCGTGAGCACCTTGGCGGCCATCCCCCCACCGGCGCCGGACCCCACGATGACGGCGTCGCGGACCTGCTGTCGGCCCTGGATGAAGGGCGCGAGGACGCGGAGGGCTTCGCGGCGGCTCGGTTGGGTCATGGCAGGACGATGCGTGGTCAGAGGAGCGAGCGGGGCTCGGGCACCCGGCACCCGATCGGACGGGAGCGAGCTTCGCGCAACATGCGTGGCAGACGGCGCGGAGGCCAGGCTGGGAAGGCAGCTCAGAGGTCGGCCAACAGGCGCTCCAGTCGGTCCCGGAGGGTGTACATCTGCTCCATCCCCAGTCGGCGTCCCACAGCGCCGGCGAGGTGGATGGCCACGATAACCAGCAGACCAGCAGGCACAGCCCAGAGCGCCAGGGCCGGCTCGCCCGAAACCCACTGCGCATACCCCCAGGATCCTCCCAGCAGTACGGCGAAGGCCGCCGCGAAGTACAGGAACATGAAAAAGGTCCAGACCTCGGGGTGAGGCGCGTAGCGACCGTACAACGTGGAGCCCTTGGGGGCGTCCTCGAGCTGGATGGAGAGGTGGGGGGACCACACCTTCCGTACCTCTTCCTCGACGCGCAGGTCGATGCAGCGGCCCGCCGCCGCCGAACAGTGCGGCAGGTCCACCTCGTTCAGGCGGACCCGCATGCGCTCCACGGCGATGTCCGCAGGCAACGGTAGGGTGATCTCGAAGGTGGGGCGCAGCCGGATTTCCGTCATCGTACGCCTCCGAGTTAGCTGATCTGGAGGTCCCAGCCGTCCGGATCGAGGACATGGTAGCTGTCGTATCCGTCCCCGCCACCCTGATCCCGACGGGGCTGGAGGCCCCTGCGTTCCAACTCCTCCCGAACTTCGTCGGTCTCGAAACGCTCCAGCTTCCAGGCGATGTGGTTGATCACGCCCGACAGGGGCGGCTGCTCCGGTCGGTTGGATCCGATCGATTCCGGACGGCGGTTGTTGCGGATGATGATGTCTCCTACGTCGCCGATCCGCAGGGTGGCCTGATTCTCACCGTTGTCGGAGACCACGGTCCATCCCATCAGATCTGCGTAGAAGTCGCGGCTGCGGCCGTAGTCGGCAACGGCGTAGGAGATGTGGTCGAGGCTGGCCGTGCGGAACGCGCTGGGGGCTGCGTCCGCACCGGCGGTCTTGGCCGCGAGCGGCGCGGCGGCGCCCAGGACGGCGGATCCCGTGGCCGCCAATGCGATCGACTGGATCAACTCACGCCGGTCGAGCGCTCCACGCTCGAATGCGTTCAACAACCGGGCAATCAACGTTTCCATCGATCTTCCTCCGCGAGGGACGCTCGGGCCTGGTGACTCAAGGGATCAAGGGGCGGCCGCGCGGCCGCAGCAGAAACAGCCCTTCGTTCATGCTGGAGACGATGACCGTGCCGCTCGCGAAGAACGGATACGCGGTCCACGCGCCCACGAATCCGGGAGGATTGCCTTCGTAGGGCGTCGTATCGAACCACCCGATCTCGACGGGGTTCTCGGGGTCGCTCAGGTCGAAGACCCGGAAGCCGGCCTGGTAGTTGGCCTGGTACATCCGGTCGCCTTTGACGAACAGGTTGTGGTCCGTCGACGTGTCCGGCCCGTCGACCGTCCGCAGCAAGATGGGGTCGTCGAGCTCGGACACGTCCCAGACGTAGGTACGCGTACGGGGCGCCGTGCCCACGAGCTCGTCCAGCTCGTCGTTCATGTAGAAGTAGCGCTGGTCGTCCGACAACCATCCCTGGTGCACGTAGGCCCGGCCGGGATAGGTCGCCACGCCGATCGGGGTGGGATTGGCCTTGTCGGTGACGTCGACGATCCGGATGGCGGTCTCGTTCGACGCGAAGCAGATCTGCCGTCCTCGGTGGGGCTCGTCGGGTCCGTCGTAGACGACGCACTGCGCGTCGTGCGTCCGACCCTGCCAGATGAGCCCCTCCGTGTCGGTGTAGCACCCTGCGAAGACCGGCGCCTTGGGATCCCTGATGTCCACCATGTGCAGCCCGCCGCCGCAGGTCTCACCCCCGCCGCTCGCGCCGACCGGGAAGGCGTACCCGCTCCCCGTGTCGATGACCAGGTTGTGTGCGCTCGCGATCCCGTGATAGACGGTATCGGGGGCGACGGTGGTGGGCGCCGTGGCGTCGAGGTCGCGAATCCGCGTGAGGTCGAAGACCACCAAGCCGTGTTCGCCTGCGCCGTCTCCCGTGAAGAACAGGTGATCGCGATACACCTTGAGGTCGCGCGCACCACTGGGGTTGCCCGGCACCAATCCCAGAAAGCGGGGCGCACCCGCATCGGTGACATCGACGATGGCAGCGCCAGCGGTCCGACCCACGAGCGCGTACTCGCGACCCGTCTGGGGATCCGTCCATCCCCAGAGGTCGCTCACGCGTTCACCCGGATGAGCACCGAGATCCTGCAGTGAAACGAAGGACAACAGATCGACGTTCTCGCACTTGAATCCCGCAGCGGCTCCTTCCACGCACGGGACCTCCCCATCCCTGGCGGAGGCCAGCCGCCCGAGCGGTTCGACCCAACGCTCGATCGACCACTGCGCTCCGTTCCGGCGCTGCAGGACCGCAGCGCGCCCCACCCCGCCAACCGCGCCCGGAGCGCCCACGACCCCGATCTCGTCCGTCAGGGCGAGGGCGATGCCGACAAGATCACCGGCCTGCGCGGCGCCCAACGGCAGGGGACCCAGGGCGACCAGGCCGTCCTCACCGTCACCCCACCGGTACACGGCGCCCGCTCGGGCATCCCGTTGGGGAGCGCCGACCCACAACTCGCGCGCTCCGTACGCCAGCGCACTCCCGAACGCGTCGCCCGGTGCCTCGCCCTCGAGACGCTGCACCTCGGCCCAGCCCCCGACCGAGGTGGGCGAGAACACCAGGACGAGCCCGCGCGAGCCATCGGCCCCCGGGGCGCCGGCAACCAGGCGGCTGCCCGCCAGCACCAGCGCCTCCCCCATACGCGACCCGGGAGGCAGCGTCTCCCCCCGGAGGACCGCATCCTGGGTCCACGCGCCGTTCGCTTGGCGGACGAACCGGAATACGGCTCCCGTCCCCTCGAAGCCAGGCGCACCGACCCAGGCCTCGTCCCCGTTGAGCCACAGCGCGCTGCCGAAGCGGGCATCGGGTCCTTCCGGGGCCGCCAGAAGGGCGACCGGCGCCCACGTGCCCTCGGCGTTCTTCTCCAGCACCCGGACGCCCCGCTCTCCCCCGGGCGCGCCCACGACGCCCGCGAGCAGCCGATCCCCGTCGAGCGCAACGACGCGCGAGGGCGGTTGCAGGATCCGGAGGATGCCCGCGAAGTCGAGGGCCGGACCGCCCGTGGCCGGCGCCGGCGCGATGGCGGGACTGGTATCCCAGGCCCACTGTCCCCCCGCTCCCCGCCGGAACATGTGGCCGGCGAGGCGGTTCTCCGGATCGCCGCTCCCCACGACGAAGGCGCCGGACTGGGCGCTGAGAGAAGGGCTGACTCCCTCGCCGGTGCGCGCGCTGCGCGCCACGGTCAGGCGCTCTCGCTCACTGCCGTCGCGCGAGAACACATAGAGCATGGCGGGTCCCCGCCCGACCGTGGGCTTGACCACGATCACGTGATCTCCCGCCACCGCCACCGCACGCCCGAACTGGTCCTGGGCACCGCCGTTCGCCACGCTGGCCAGCCACAGCGCGGCCCCGACCCCCAGTGTCCTCCCGTGACGCGGCATGGTTCCCCCTGATCTCCGGACCGGATCTCCCGAATCAGATAGGCGTTGGGCGAGCTTCCGTCCAGCCACCCCGGCCCACGGAGGTCGGTCCTGGGCCGCAGTCCCCCGAATTCGCTACTGTTTCAGGAGAGAGGAGGGCCGACCCTTGAAGAACCCAGCCCTGGCCGCAGGCCTTCTGACCTTGGCGTTCGCGACTCCCGCGGCCGCCCAGGTCACCAAGCAGATCGAAGCGGAGTTCGACCGTGTGGCCCTGCTGGCCGACTCGGACTCGGCCGGCACCGCCGAGCGCGTGGCGGCCGCCCGGCTCGCTCGCTACCTGCGGCGCTTCGAGGATGCGCGCTACTACCTGGCTCGGGCCGAGCGCATGGCGCGCGACGAAGCAGACCAGAACCGGGTCCTCAGCGAGAGCCTCTGGCTGCACCTGGCCACCGGCGTCAGCATCGACATCCTGCAGCAGGTGTTCGAGGACGAGCACACGAAGCGGCCGATGCCGCCAACGGTGCTCGCGGGCTGGATCAACAACTTTCCCGAGCTGCTCGTCGGCGGAGCCTACGACACGCTCGTCGCCCGCCTGAAGGTGGATGCGGAGGATCCCAGGTACCGCTGCGCCTGCTACGCTCAGCACGCCTGGATGCACCGTGCGGCCGGGCGCGACGCCATCGCCCGCGTGTACTGGGATTCGCTGGCCACGACCCGACGGCCCGTACCGGATGGGCTACCTCCGTTCGAGGAAGCCGAGTGGCGAACGCGAGTGGCCCGCGACCTGGCCCGCGCGGGACGGACGGAGGAGGCGCGAGCGGCGCTGGTGCGCGCCGCTGCCATCGACGTCGAGCCCGTGCAGCAGATCCAGGTCATCCGCCGCCGGGCGCAAGCCTATGCGGAGCTTGGGGACGTGGATGCTGCGGTCGCAGACCTGCGCTATCTGCTCTCGGTGCCGTCCGAGGTCACCGTCCACACGCTGGAGACGCGCCTTACCTGGGCCCCGCTGCGCGACGACCCCCGCTTTCGAGCACTCTGGCAAGCAGCGCCCCATTCGCAGGGTAGTCGCTAGCTGCCTCCTCGCTAGTTGTCCGGCTGGCCGTTCCAGTCGCGGTCCACGAATGCCGCGATCGAGCGCTCGATGTTGTCTTCGACGACCTTCTCGTCTGGACCGCCCTTGAGCGCGGCTCGCGGGTCCACCAGCGCGGCGCCACGCCAGAACCAGCTGCGCGCGTCCACCCGCAGGGTCACATTGGTCGCGGGGGCGTCCTCCAGGACCTCCAGGGCAGGCACGAGGTCGGCTTGCTGGCTCTCGTTCAGGTCTTGCGTGAAGACGAAGGGCTCACCGTTGTACTCGCCCTCCACGCGGATGGATACGCGCCGGAACTCGGGCCAACGGGTCAGGAACTCCCGATCCCCGGGGGTGTCGTCGTCCGGCTTGTGGATCTCGAACTCCACTTCGTCGTAGATGCCCGGGGTGACGTCCACGGAGACCACCGCGGCGGTTTCCCGGTCCACCGGGAGCTCCACCAGCAGCGGTCCCACCGCGAAGGTCTGGCAGGTGGGATCCGACGTGGGCACGGTGGAGCACCCGCTCTGGAAGCGTCGCTTGAGCTCGAGCTTGCGGACCACCAGCGCTATGCGCGCAAGTCGCAGCGTATTGGCCCCATCGCTCTGGATGATGTCGCGGCTGGACACGCCTGCGGCCGCCGACCATCCCGAAGACACGGAGAGGGTCACCTGCGGCATACGGGCCACCCCCGTAGGGGGCGGCGAACACGCCACCATCATGAAGCATACGCCGAGACACCGCATCACCCCGAAGACGCGGCGGACGAGGGACGCTTCAGAAGTCGATCCTGAACTCCAGCTTGTGTAGCCAGGCCAGGCCTGCGGAATTCTCGAATGCATCGCCAGGTACGAAGGCCCCCAGCTTGTAGGTGAAATGGGTTCCGGGGAAAACATCACGCAAAGCCAGCACCACGTCAGCGCCGTAGCCCACGTCGTAGCTGCCCCCACTCAAAGGTGTGTCGGACGTCTCCAGGTCGACGTTGTCCAGTTGGTCCGTCAACTCCACCAACCAGTATTGATGTCCAACCAGGTCGAGCGAGAAGCGGGACGCGGTCCGAATTCCCACACTGGCCGTCACGATGTTCAGATTGCTCAGCTCGGGATCGAGCGCCTCGCCGAAGTGTCGGAACGACGCGAGACCCCAGACGCGGCTGGAGTTGTCGTGGTAGCCCGACTGCCGGAATTCGTTGGACGTGGCATCGCCGCCGTCGCGGTCTCCGGAGCCCTTGGCCCGTGACAGGCTGACTCCCGGCTGCAGGGCCAGGTGCCGAGCCCGCAGCGCCACCCCGACGTCCCAGGCATACGCGTCCTGCGCACGTCCCTTGTCCTCCCCCCGCAGCAGCGCTCCGTTGCCCCACACCTTGAGGAAGTCGTGCTTCCCTTCCAGCGACGCGCCGTAGTAGCGGACATTGCGACCGCGCGCCTCGTCCGTGTCCGAGCGGCGCAGCATGTAGACGTTGGTCCGCCAGTCGTCACCGACGAACCAGCGTGCTTGCAGCAGCAGATCCTTCCACGTCTCATAGCGGTCGCGCAGCGGCACGACGGGCGCAAAGAACGAGGCCTCGAGCACCAGTGGCTGCAGAGGATAGGCGTACACCCTCAGGCCGTCGAGGTACTCGTCGAAGAGGAACTCACGGTTGTCGCGAACGCGCTGCTTCCCGGCAGTGACGCCGATGGGAAGATCGAGGAGTGATGGGGCGGACACGTAGAGTTGCCGCAGTTGCACTTCCGGGTCGGTGGACACCTCGTCCGCCAACACGTCCTCGGTACGGTAGAGCTCGTAGCGGGTCCGCAGCTGTCCCTGCGCGAAGAGCTTGGCCCCACCCGGCAGCACCGCCATCATCTCGGCCCGGGCCGAAGGCTCGCCGATTCCGAAGACATCGTCCGAGTTCTCTGCCAAGGAAAAGGAGCTCTGGACCTGCGCGATGGGCCGGAGACTCCCCGAAACGAAGAGATTCGAGCCGATCTGGCGGTAGCCCGGATCATCTCCGATGAGATCCTCGGACTTCAGCTCGCCGAACAGCTCGGTGAACATGCCCCCCGCCTCATCGTCGACATCCGTCTCCCGGGTGATCTCGATGGGGAAACCGTTGACATACAGTACGGTGCGCCCCGCCGCCCGATTCACCGCAGTCACTGTCCCCTTCACCGTCCGCGAGGTCTTGGCGTAGAGGTCGACGCGCGCTGCTACCGGCTCGGGAGTGCCGAGCTCCGTCAGCTTGACCTCCATCCACTCCCACTGCTCGAAGGCGGCCAGCGATGCTCCCTGGCGCGCAGGAACGAAGGTGGTCGAGTCCGGCCCGAAACGGATCCAGCGGCCCAGCACCTTGAGGCGGGAGCCCTCCACATCCAGCGCTTCGATCGGTCCACGCAGCGAGAGAGAGCGCGGCCGCGACAGCACCTCGATGTCCTCCGCGATCCAGCTTCCCCCCTCCCCCAGCCGGATGTCGACGGACACCCCCTGGCCGGGCACCAGCACTTGTGCCTGGGCGTCCGCGGGCGGCAGCACCGCCAGCAGCGCCAGCACCGGCAGAAGGCGACTCACCATCTCAGTCGAGCTCCGCCAGCATTGCCACCGCCTCATCGGCAAGCTGCAGCGAAAGGCCCCACCACCACGGACGCCGAGCGTACACCGCCGCCAAACGTGCTCGGACCAGTGCGCTCAACGCCTGGATGGCCGGGTCACTCCGGTCGAGGTCCGCCTCGGCCCACAGGCGCTCCGCACACGCCGGCGCCCCCTCGCAGCCCTGCAGACCTCGCAACCGCAGGTGTTCGGCAAGGTTCACCAGGTCGACCTCAATCGCTCCCACGGCGAGGCTCTCCGCATCGATGAGGCGCATCTCGCCCTGTTGGAAGAAGATCTGCTTGTCGTGCAGATCCCCATGGATCAGCCCGACGCCGTCCAGCTCCGGCAGCGATACGTGGCGCAGCGCGTCCAGGAGCGGGCCCAGGCCCGGCAGGAAGGACACCGACGTCCGCAGCAACAGCTCCGCAGACTCGCGTTCGCTCGCGACGTTGCGGCGGGGCAGGTCCGTGGAGGGACTGGCGGACTTCAGGGCCGCGAGTCCCTCCAGGACAGGAGCCAGATCCACGTCGTCACCCGCCCACAGCCGATCGTGCAGCGACGGTTCGCTCAGCTCGTCGAAGACGAGGGCCGCGAAACCCTCGTGGAGGTGCCTTGGCAGCAGAACGCAGTCCAGGCCCAGATGCCGGACGGTCTTCACGGCACGGTGCGCCTTCTTGAGCGCCTTCCGGGACAGCAGCTTCAGATAGCGAACCTCGCCGTGTTCCGCGGACGCGATCCTCAACACCGCTCGCCGGCCCCGCCGATAGGTGACGGGAGTCACGGTCAGGGGAAGGGCCATGTCCACCAGCGTCTCCAGATCGTGGGCCTCACCCAGCACGCGACGGCCCGGGAGATCGACGTCCTCATCCAGGGGCATGACGCGCCAGTCGAGGGCATCGGGCTGCACCCAGGGCCTCTCGCCCTTCCCCAGCCCCAACACCATCTGCCGGTCCGTCCCGCGTACACGGAGCGTCCACCGCCCCGTGGGATCGCGATCGAAGATCATCCCGCGCGGATCGATGACGTCCAGCGGGGCACTCTCGTTGACCGCTTGAGCCGCGGAGCGAATGATCGCCCGTCGCAGCCGGTCCACCTCGGGTTCATGGGTTCGCGTCGCGCTCAACACCCGACAACCTCCTCCAGGCGTGCGAGAATCCACTCTGTGCGCTCCGGCCAATCGGGGCGCAGGCTTCGGAAGGGGGTGTTCACCAGGCGCAGCAACGCCTGAGCATGGTGCCAACGCAACTTCTCCTCGTCGACGTGGCGACCCGCGTCGCGATAGCCGTGCACGACCTCCTGAAACGCCGGGTCGACTCTCCGTCCGTGCGCGTAGTACAGGTGGGCAGCAAGCGTCCCGAGATCGTAGGCCGGATCTCCAGCGCACCCACGATCCCAGTCGACCAGGGTCAGTCGTGCGCCGTCGATGAGAACCTGGCCGAGGTGGAGGTCGCCATGCAGCAGCACGCGCTCGGACGATCCGGGCGCAGGACCCAGGCACTCGACACAACTGAGTGCCCAGGCGCCCAGGCCTGGATGCACACGCTCGAGGTCTGCCGCACAGCGGCGCGCTTGGTCGGGTACCGTGTCGATCGGGAGGTCCTCCAGCGCAGCGGGCGGTTCGATCGCATGCACGCGGGCCAACAAGCGACCCAGTGCCCGCATCAGCTGCAGGTTGGTGACCGCGGCGGACCCCACCGGCACACCGCTGCACCCAGACTCGACTGCCAGATCAGGACGGGGGCGCCCGAGGGGGCGCGGCGCGTCCAGCCCGGCAGCGGCAAGCGCGTGCTCGCACGCAACGGCACGGTCCGCTCCCGAGGGATCGGCGTGCATGCGCAGGAACAGCGAAGGCCCGCGAGAACCGCTGTTCTCGAACACGGGGTCGAGGCGGAGGACCGCGCGTCGCTCGGGTCTGTAGCTGACCACCACCACGCGGCTGGCCTCGCTGGAAAGCCCGGCGCCTTCCGCGCCCGGCAGCAGGCCTGCGGGCTCCAGCCAGCGTCGGATCCATTTCGGTCGCAGGGCCCGGTGCAGGTGTCGGAGCCCCCGGTCCATGGGGAAGCTGACAAGGAGAATGCCGGCACGAGCGTCCAGATGGAACGGCTCGAGCGCTCCGGTCCGCTGCGCGAAGACAGGGTCGTCGAACCGCTCCGCCTGCGACTCCAGGCGCCACCCAGATCCCGTGCGCACGCTGACGAACGTCGTGCCGGCGTCCGGTCCCCCAAGCAACTCCACTCGGTAGGTCACCAGCCCCCCGTCGTCGCCTTTGAAGCGGGAGTAGACGGGAGTCAGGTTCACCAGCTCGTAGCCCGGACGAAGCAGATGGGCACGAATCCGCTGCGCCACCAACCGCGCGCTCCGGGAGTCTTCGACCGCCCTGGGAAGAAGGACGGGCCGGTCGTCGGTCTGGGGCAAGGGGAGCGCGCTCATGCCTCCAACTCCGCGAAGTCGGGTGTGTGATCGGACTCCTGCGCGGCCAACCATTCCAGCGCGGCCAACGGCGCGCCGTCGAATCCCACTCGGCCTCGCTGGAGGGCCACCGCTCGATCGGCGGCCAACGCCAGGCGCCGGTCGTGCGTGACGAGCAACACGGTTCTCCCGCGCAAGGCCGGCAAGACATCCTCGATGAGGCGCTGGACCCCGGCAGGATCGAGGGCGCTGGTGGGTTCATCGAAGACCACCACTGCGGCGTCCCTGAGCAGCGCCCGAGCCAGGGCCACGCGTTGGCGCTGGCCACCCGAGAGGGCGTCGCCGACCTCTCCCACCCGAGTCTGCACACCCCTGGGAAGGTGACCGACGACCTCCTTGAGGCCGGAAAGCCGCAGGGCCCGCTGGACCGCTTCGTCCGTGGTGGCTGGGCCGCCCATGCGGACGTTCTCCTCGATGGTGCCATCGAACAGCACCGTCTTCTGGAACACCATCGCGACCTGGCTGCGTAGATCGGCGATGCAGAGGGACCTGACGTCCTGTCCGTCGACGAGGACCTGTCCGGTGCGCACGTCGCGTAGCCGTGGGATCAGCGAAACCAGCGTGGACTTGCCGGCTCCGTTGGTGCCGAGCAGCGCCACGACCTCACCGGGACGAATGTGAAGGTCGACTTCGTCGAGCACGTCCGGTGCGTCATCCGTGTAGGCGTAGGACACCCGCGAGAAGCGCAGATCGCCCCGCAGGCGCGTCGGCTCGGGCGCGGGGCTCGGGTCGCGCAGATCCGGCTCGGTGTCGAGAATCTCGAGGAGGCGCTCTGCTCCCGCCGCCGACTTGACCATCTTGGCGGCGAGCGAGGTCACGCGGCGCAACGGCTTGAACAGCGCGCGCACGTACGATACGAACACGAGCATCTCACCGGGGCTCAGGCGTCCAGCCAGCACCTGCCGGGCCCCGACCCAAAGCACCACACCCGTCCCCAGCGCGATCGCGACATCGGCTGCCCTCCCCATCTGCCCCTCGAGCCTCGTGGCCGCCACCGCAGCCTTCTCGCTCTTGTTGGCATGTTTTCCGAAGAAGGCACCGGCCCGATCCTCGAGCCCGTACGCCTGGATCTCCGGCACTGCCAGCAGCGACTCCGCGGCATTCACCGCGATCTGACCTTCCTTGCGTCGCTGCTTGCGGGCTGCCGTACGGATCCGGCGGCCGTAGTAGAACACGATCGCGGTGACCACCGGCATTGTGACCACGGCGACCATCGTCAGCGTGGCATTCAGCGAAAACGCCACCAGCACGATCCCGACCACCAGCAGCAGCTCCTGCGCGAAGAGCACCACGCCTTCGAGCAGCAGCATCTTCAGCATGGCCGCATCCCCGGTGAGCCGGACCAACAGGTCCCCGCGCGGATAGCGTGCATGGAACGAAAGCGACATGCGGATCAATCGATCGTGAAGATCAGACCGCAGCTGCGCGACAATCCGATTCCCCGCCTGTGCGATCTGGACCGTGCGGGCATACTCCGCCAGGCCTCCCAGCACGGCCACGACCAGGAGCAGCGCACAACTGATCCAGAGAAGGAGAGCCCGTCCGTCGGCGCCGCTCAACGCGGCCGGCAGGAGCGCCCAGGGCCGCTCCAGGATGACCTGATCCAGCACCAGCTTGATCGGCCATGGCTTGAGCAGCTCACTGGCGATCACCACGACTGTGAGCAGACCCGCAGATACGAACGTGCTGCGGTAGGGCTTGGAGTAGGGCGCCAGCGTCCGGAAGGGCCCCAGCGTCCCCACGATCCGGTGCCGCAGGCGCTGACGGGCCATCAGGCCGCTCCTGCCCGACGCGGCGCCCGCACGCTCTGCTTGAGCATCGCCTTCAGCTCGAGGGCTCGCTGATCCCAGGTGTAGCGTCGTCGCGCGACCTCGCGGTTGGCGTGCGCCCGGCCCTGCGCCGCGGGCAGGTCCGCCAGCACCGCCTCCAGCGCGGCCCGGAAGCTGGAGAGCGACCCAGGTTGGAACGTGTCGAGATGGATGCCCTCCAGGTCGAGGCGCTCGACGGCCGGCACCGCACTGGCGAGCAATGGCACGCCCACGGCGAAGGCCTCGATCACCTTCAGAGGACAGAAGTAGGACGGGCTGGCCGCCGTGTAGGGCGCCACGGTGATGTCCGAGGCGCGCAGCACCGCCGGCACATCCTCGTGAGCCACGGCGGGCGTGCGCACAACGCGGTCCGGATGCCGAGCGGCCAGGCGATCCACACGCGCCGCCTCGGGGCCGTCCCCGATCACCCACAACCCCAACCCGAGCCGCTCCGGCATCGCAACGAACGCGTCCAGCAGCATCTCGATCCCGTGCCAGGGCTTCAGCGATCCCACGAAGGTGAGCACGGGACGACCCTGCAGAACCTCGGGACGCGGTGCGGGAGCGCCGTCGTTCAGGAACGAAGGCGCCACGCCGTTGGGAAACACGACCACCCGATCCGGGTCCGCGCCTTCGGCGATCACGCGGTCACGCAGACCCTCGGAGACGACCAGTACGCGGCTGGCCCGGCGGAACAACTCGCGCGCGATGGCATGCGCCGTCCCGGACAGGGACAGCGAGCGATAGGTCCGTGCCTCTTCCCACAAGGGGGCGTTCACCTCGAGGAAGTGCGGGACGCCTCGTGAGCGCGCATGTCGGAGCCCCGCCAGCCCGAACAACGTATAGCGCTCATAGATCGCGTCGATGGGCCCACTGGCATCGAGCGCCTCCACCACGGGCTGCTGATCCGTGAGGTCGTCCAGCTCGCGGACCAGGGAGTCCGCCGCACGCTCTCCGATCTGGGCGACCCGCAACGGAAACTCGCCCCAGGGTCCCCCGGGACCACGCCGGGTCACCGCCTGCAACTCGACCCCGTTCCGGACCAACGCACGCCCGAACTCACGAAAGTGCACCGAGGCACCTTTGGTCCCGTCCGGCGGAATGCCCGGATCTGCACACAGGTATCCCAGGCGAAGGGGTCTCATGCCACGGCCTCCTGCAGCGAGTCGGCCTGGAGCAGGTCGAGCAGGGTCTCGGCGTTCTTGTGCAGATCGAAGCGCTCTTCGGCACGGGCCCGGCCCGCCCGGCCCAGACGCTCGGCCCACTGCGGATCGTCCAGCAGGCGGCCCAGCGCTTCCGCGAGCGCCGGTGCGTCGCGTTCGGGAACCAGCAGACCGGTGACGCCGTCGTCGATGATCTCCGCGACGCCCGTCACCGGAGTGCTCACCACCGGCACGCCCGCCGCCATTGCTTCCAACAGCACCGTCGGCAGCGCGTCCCGGTTGCCATCGTCATCGACCACACAGGGCAGGGCCACGGCCGTGGCACGCCCCAGGAGCGCTCGGACCTCGTCGTGGCGTGCGGCTCCGATCAGGCGGATCCCGCGAACGCCAAGAGCGGCGATCCGCTGTTCGAGATCGGCACGCTCACGACCTTCGCCGGCGATGACGCACTCCACGGACCGTCCGCTCCGCTCGAGGCGCGCCACGGCATCGACGAGGTAGGCGAACCCCTTCTTGGCGACCAATCGGCCCACCCCGACGATCAGGGGCACCGCCCCCTCGGCTTTCTGATCCCGTGGATGGAAGACATCCAGATCCACGCCGTTGTAGAGCACGTGGAGCTTTCCGTTCAAGTCGGGCACCAGATGGTGCTGGATATGGAGGCGATTGGCCTCGCACACCGTCACGACCGCCTTGGCCTCGGCACACAGGGCCCGGAAGAAGGCCGGAGTCACGCTTTCGTGGTAGATGTCTTTTGCGTGACACGTGAAGCTGTAGGGAACTCCCGTCAGCCGAGCGACCAGTCGGGCCAGATCCGCCGCTGGTCCCGCGAAATGCGCGTGGAGGTGCTCGATCCCCCGCATCCGTACGTGCAGGGCCAGCTCCACGACCTGACGCAGTCGAGTCAGCCCTGTCTTGTCGCCCTCCAACTCGGCGAGCAAGCGCGGGAGGTGCAAGCCGACCGCGCGACGCACCTCGTCCGGGCGGGCTCGGAGGCCCGACAACAACGCACCGTCGGACATCTGACCCAGATAGTGGACCGGTGCGGCCAGGCGCCCCAACGCAGGTGCCAAGGGGGCCCCACCCGAGGCCTCGAGCGCGAATACCTCGACGTCTGCGCCAGCGGCTTCCAGAGCCACCATCTCGTGCAGCACGAACGTCTCGGACAGCTTCGGGAAGTACTTGAGGACGTACCCGATTCTCACGACTCGACCTCCGGAGCTCAGGATGCCAGAGGCAACGCGCGAGCGTGTGCCTCCGAGAGAAGGGACTCCGCAGCCACGCGCGCACCGTCAAAACGGATGCCGACGTCCGCGGGGTCGATCGGCGTGCGGGCGCGAGCCCGCTCCACCGCGGACGCGATGGTCCGAGGACGAGAGAGCTCCGCCGGATCGACGTAGTCGAGGAGGTTGAGCTCTTTCAGCCGGCGCGCCCGCTCCCACTGCTCCCGCCGTGGATAGACCCGAGGAATGACCACGACACGCTTGCGCATGGCCAGGCTCTCGTACACGGTGTTGTAGCCGCCCATTCCGATCACCGTGTCGGACGCTTCCAGCAACGCGGGCAGGTCCGACGTGCTCTCGAGTACGCGGGCACCCACCCGCTCCGCGCGCCGCGCCAATCCATCGCGTTCGGCCGCACCCATCATCGGTCCGGTCACGAGCGTGGCAGCCTGGGCCGACTCCTGATCACACTCGAGCCAGTCGACCACGGCCTGCAGGGTGGGATGCCCGTCCTCCCCACCCCCCACCGTCACGAGCAGTCCGCCGGTAGCAGCGGGCGCTGGTGCGGTCGGCTCGGCGGGACGGGACTCCGGGTCCGTGGCGCAGGCCACTCCCACGTAACGAAGCTTGTGCCCGACGCGAGCCCCCAGCCCATACTCGAGGGCCACGTCGCACACATGCGGATGGCCGTAGACGATGATGCGGTCGTAGAGTGTCTCCAGCGCCTGGCGGGTGTGCTCACGCGCCAACTCGCGCCGGGCCCGCAAGGGCTCGTCGACGATGTCCCGCATGCCCAGGACGATCAGCGCGTTTCCGACCCTCCGCTGCTCTTCCAGCATCGGGAGCAGCTCACCGCCGATCCCGATCGGTGAATGGTCCACCACGATGACGTCGGGGCGGAACTCGTGTGCCACCGCCTTGATCATGGCGGCGCGCAGCGAAACCACTTCGGGCGTCGACACGGAGAGACGGCGGGGCACATACTCGCCCTGATCCCCCTTGGTGACGCCCGGCAGGCGAACGAAATCGATCCCGTGGGGGAGCTCGAACAGATCAGGGCGGGGTGAGCCGGTCACGCACAGGACGCTGGCCCCCAGGTCGGCTTCGACGAAGGAACGTGCCAGGGTCGTGGTGCGGCGGAGATGGCCCAGACCGAACGAATCGTGGCAGAACGTGAGGACTCGCGTACGCCGCTCCCGTGTCCTGGCTCCTGCCTCCCCGGCGCGGGCCCGGTGGGGCCCGAAGGCACCCACCGGGTTTTTCGCGCATCAGGCCTTCTCAGGAGGCAGTAGGAACTGAGAAGACCGCAGAGGAGAAAGGCAGGGGGCGTACCGGGCAGGGCCGCCCGGGAGTCGGTTCCTATAAGTTATTTTATTATAATGTCTTACGGAATTTGGGCGTCCCAGGAACCGGCCCCGGGGCGGGTTGGAGTGGGACGCTGCGCTTCCCACCTGCGACGGGGGCCGTCACCGCTCCGTGACCCAAGGGTCACCGGACGCCCGATGGCTCCAGGGCGCGCTCCGAGGGTCCGGTGGCGCGTGGTGGCCGCTGCCCTGCTAAAACGCGACGTCCAGGCGAACCCACAGGTTGTGGGGACGGCGCCGGCCCAATTCACGCGACTGCGTGTCACGCAAGAAGATCTCACCCTCGATGATCCCGCGTACGTTCTGGCGCAGCAGAACCACCACGCCGGGCAAGACCGTGGTGCGACGGCGTTCGCCGATGGTGAACCCGTCAGAACGCAGATTCTCCGGTACGGGCGCTGCGAAGACCTCTGCCTTCAGGGATCCAATCACCCAGGGATACGCCAGCACCTCCAGCTTCCCGAAGGTGGACCAGTAGTCCAACGTGCCGTCGGCGTCTCTCCCCCAGGGATCGTCGTGGTGGGTGTGTACGAATCCGATGCCCGCGTCCCAGGGGCCGGAGAGTGCTCGCAGCGCGACGCCGAGGGAACGCGTGCGGTCCTCGACGCCCTGCGCCGCCGGTTGGGAGCCGAAATAGCCGAAGGTCTCGAGCGTGAGGGAATGGTCGAGGAGCTGCCCGCCGGTGCCCACCACCGGCCCGTCCCCATCGGCATACTGACCTTCGAGGTCCAGGCCTCCGAGCTTGTAGCGCAGCTTCACATACAGATCCTTGGCGGTGTTGTTGTCCGCGGTCTGGCGGGCCGTTCCCTGCGCGAGGCCGACGCCGTAGTAGAGTCGGGAGTTGAGCAAGCCGTTCAGCTCCAGGGATGGCTGTGTCCATCCCAGCCGGAAGGCGTTGCGCGAGACCACGTCAGCACCCGACTCCGGATCCACGAAGCGCAGGTCGGAGGCTCGAAACTCCTGCCAGGTGAACTGCTGTCGCGCGGCCCGGTCGATCTGCCGGTCGGCAAACGAGAACAGATAGGGATTCTGAAGGCCCAGCCACAGGTTGGCCCGGCGTGGAGCCAGGCCGGGGATGACGTCCTGGAACTTGAACTTGGCCTGAATGACCTGTAGCCCGTCCTCTCGGCTCCACTCGCTCTCCAGGAAGGCACCGATGCTGTTTCCGAGATTGGTGCCGGCGAGCAGATACACCTCGTGCGGAAAGCGGTAGGTGAAGTCGTAGTCCACCGCCTGATCGCGGGTCCATTGCATGTCGCTTTGGACCCGGATCGCGAGCGGAGACTGGCCGGGGACGTCGCCGGGCCAGATCGCCCGAGGCCACTGGTCCTTCCACGCTTCGTCTCCCAGGGACACCGGATCGTCCTCGCGCAGCAGGAGCTGGTTGTCCGGCATCCGGTAGCCGTTCAGACGAAAAGCCTCCCCGAGGACGTTGAGCTTGGGCGCCGCCGTGTGGCAGGTCGAGCAAGCCGTGCGGTACTGGCGCGAGAAGGCCGGAATCGGCCGCGACAGGTGGGTGACGTCGGCGTGCGCCGGCGTGTCGGGCGCCGGCCCGACCCAGAGTGGCCCGGTCGACCCGGCCAGCACCGGTACGACCAACGCGAACGCCCAACCAACCCGCCCCACGCTCCCGAGACCGGTGCGCTCCAGCTTCATCGTCCCATCTCCACGGTAAGCGCCGTCTGTCCTGGTTCGATTCGGACCTGCACGTCGTGGACCACGCGACGACGCAGCCAACCCACGACCCGGTACTCGCCGGGCTCCACGCCCTCCCAACGTAGGCGACCCTGCTCGTCCGTCGCGCCCACGTGGCGGCTCTCGCTGACCACCACCCACGCCGCCATCTCGGGATGCACGTGGCACAACACCACGTAGCTGCCGGGCTGCCCGAAGGTGTGGAAGCGGCTCTCCCCCGTGGGATAGGTGCCGAGGTCGAAGGCATCGCCTCTTCGTTCCGGCGAGAACACGTTGTGCATGATCTGGTCCGAGTTGAGGAACTCGGCGACCGTACCCGCTGGCACACCCAGGATGTTGGGAGTGAACCGCAGATGAAGCTGGTCGATCAACACCGTGTCGGGCTTCAGGGCCCGGGCCTCGCCCTCCACGGGGATCAACTCCACGACGGCCTCGGTGGCCGGGCGCCCCCGCCACAGCACCTGGACCTCGATGTCCGTTTGCCCCAGCAGCGCGGCCGGCTGGAGCGCCACGAGCAGAAACCCTGCGAGCATCCGACTCAAGAGCCTTCCCCTTCCTCTTCCAGATCCGCCGCATCGCCCTCGGCGATCCAGCGATGTAGCGAGCGGCGGCTCACCCCCGCAGCGCGGGCGGCGCTGGACACGTTGCCGCCGTGCTCCCGTAGCAGTGCATCGATGTAGGCACCGCGAAACTGACGTAGAGCGCGCTCGCGTGCATCGGCGTAGGGAAGCGATGCCAGCGGCGCGTCGTCCGCGCTCAGCGAACCCGTGGGATGGCCGACGATCTCAGGCGGCAGGTCGTCCAGGCCGATCTCCCCATCCACGTCCAGAATCACGGCGCGCTCCATGGCGTTGCGCAGCTGTCGGACGTTGCCGGGCCAGGCATACGCTTCCAGGGTGCGGAGCGCAGCTTTTGACATTTTGGGAACGCGTCGGCCGCCTTCCCGTGCAAAGCGCTCCACGAAGCGATCGATGAGGAGAAGCGCATCTCCCGGTCGTTCCCGAAGCGCGGGCAGGCTGAAGTGCACCACGTTGAGCCGATAGTAGAGGTCTCCCCGAAAGCTCCCGTTGGCCACTTCATCCGCCAGGTCCACGTTGGTGGCCGCCACCATGCGCACATCGATGGGCTGATAGCGCGAAGAGCCTACGCTGCGCACCTGCCGCTCTTCCAGGACGCGCAGGAGCTTGGCTTGTAGCGTCAGGGGCATCTCGCCGATCTCGTCCAGGAACAATGTTCCGCCATTGGCGGAGACGATCAGCCCCTCGCGCCGACCCACCGCTCCCGTGAAGGCTCCCTTCTCATGCCCGTACAACTCCGACTCCAGGAGCCCTTCCGGCAGCGAAGCACAGTCGACGGGGACGAAGGGGCCGCTCTTGCGGGCACTGGCGTCGTGGATCGCGCGCGCCAGCAGCTCCTTTCCAGTACCGCTCTCGCCCGTGATCAGGACGCTGGCGTCCGTGGGCGCCACTCGCTCGAGCTGCTCGAAGATCCGCTTCATGTGCGGACTGGCGCCCACGATCCGGTTGGCGGCATCCAGCCCGGCCCGGGCCCGTAGCGACTCGTTCTCCAGCAGCAGCCCGCGATACTTGAGCGCTCGGCCGACCGCAACCGACAACTGATCCGCGCTGAACGGCTTGGCCAGGTAGTCGAAGGCCCCCTTCTGGATCGCCGCCACCGCGGAGCTCACCGTGGCGTGGCCCGTGATCAGGATCACGGGCAGCGTGTCGTCGACCGCGCGAGCCCGCTCGAGGACGGCCATTCCGTCCGCGCCCGGCATCTTGAGGTCGGAAATGACGATGGCAGGTTTGAACTCTTCGAGCTCACCCTCGAGCGCCCCCGCCCCCGTGAGCGTGTGGCAGACGAACCCATCGGCGGCCAACAGCCGGCTGAGGTTCTCCAGCATCTCGGGCTCGTCGTCGAGAATGAGGATGCGTGAGCCCTTCACGTGGCACCCCCCCGAACCGGCAGCTCCAGCACGAACCGTGTCCCTTCATCGAATCCTGGATCGACACGCAGCACGCCTCCATGTCGCTCCACGATGGTCCTACACAACGTCAGTCCCAACCCCGTACCGCCTTTCGTGGTGAAGAAGGGCTCAAAGATGCGGTCCCGCAGTTCGTGGGGGATCCCGGGCCCCGAGTCTTCCACCCATACCCAGACATGGCCCCGCTCCGCGTCGTGACCCATGCGGAGGCGCACCAGCCCTCCGTCCGGCGTGGCCTGCGCCGCGTTGGTCAGCAGGTTGACCAACACCGCCTCGATGGCACGTTCATCCCCCACCACCGGCGGCACCGGACCGATGTCCGAGACCAGGTGGATTCCCTGTGTTACGAAGGTTCGCTCCAACAGGTCCACCAGGCGCTGGGCAACGGCGTCGATGTGGACCTGATCCGTGCCGGAGGACTCCTCGCGGGCGAACGCCAACAGGTCACTGGTGATGCCGCGGAGCCGACCCACATGGGCGCTCAGCACCTCCAGGTCCCGGGCGAAACCGGACTCGGGGTCGGCCTCACGCTGCATGAGCTCGATACGGTTCTGCAGGATGGCCAGCGGGTTGTTGATCTCGTGAGCGAGTCCTGCCGCCATGATGCTCACGGCGGCCAGGCGCTCGGAGTGCCGCATCTGTTCTTCGATACGGCTCTGCGCCCGATGGTCACGGACCACCAGGGAAGCACCCACCATTCGCCCCTCGGGATCCATGACGGGAGCCTGGGTCAGAGAAACGGGAAAAGCCACCCCGTCCTTGGGAGTCCGTTGTGTGAGCAGGTTGGTGACGGTACCGCCCTGTTCCATCGTTCGGCGGATGAACTCCAGCTCGGTCCAGGGCACATCCACGCCGATCAGATCGTCTACGGCGTGGTCGATCGCCTCTTCCTCGGAGAAGCCGAACAGCGTCTCCGCGCCACGATTCCAGAAGCGTATGCGGCTGTCGATGTCCAACCCGATGATGGCGTCGGCCGCGTGGGCCACCACCTGGGCCAACTCGGCCCGCGTGGTCTCCAAAGCCGTGGTGCGGTCGGCGACCAGCTCTTCCAGCTGTTGCTGCTGCGCCTGCAGGGCGTCGGCCATCCGAGTGAAGTCCTGAGCCAGGTCTTCCAGCTCGTCGCCGGTCTGGAACTGGAAGGGCTTGCTCTCCTCGCCCCGCGCCAGGCTGCGCGCGGCCGACCGCAGCTCGTAGATGGGCCGAGTGAGCTGGCCGGCCGCCATGGAAGCGACCCACAACACCAGCACCAGTGTCCCCGCCACGATCAGTGAGGTGAGCAGGAGGAACTGCCGAACGGACGCCTCTACGGCCCCCGGCGCCAGCGCTCGATAGAGCACGAGGAGCGGCGCGCGCAGGTCCCCGCCCGAGAGAGGCCGGAACCCGACGATGCCTCCACCCGGGAGACGTCGCGTCCCCGCTCCTCCTGAGAGAATCACCTGGGCGGCGCCCTCGTCGAAGTCGGTACGCAGATTGATGGACCCCTGCGCGGCCAACAGGCTGGCCCAGTCGTTCTTGCGGTCGGAGTGATAGAGGAAGCGCCCCGACTCGTCCACGAGGCCCGTCGTACCGGTCAATCCGGGCGATGCGTACTCGAGCCCCTCGAAGAGAGCCGCGAGGCTGGCCTCCGCCACCGCGACTCCGATGAGCTCGCCGTCCTCGTGGAGCGGTTCGACGATGGCGATGGCCGGGATCACACCCGGATCTGCGGGAGCCCCCGGTGAGCGGAGCTCGACCGGCAGGTAGAGAGCCTGCCCGGGTGCTGCCTCCTCGGCCTGGAAGAGGTAGAACAGCTCGCCGCTCGCCCCTCCTTCCTCCCCATCCCCGGGCAGGATCGACGTCTGGAACACCAGGTCTCCGTTGGCGTCGATCGCTTTCACACGGAGGATGGCCGTCGAATCCGTACGCAGGAACGTGGAGGCCAATGCATCGGCGGAGCCATCATCCGCGACGCCGGCCAACCGGTCGCGCAACACCGCCTCGACCAGGAAGTCGAGATTCTGCTCGACCTGGCGGAGCGAGCGGGCCGCGCGCAGGCGCGCGATCTCCAGATCGTACTCCAGACTCGCTTCGGCACTGCTGCGCAGCGTGCGCACCGCCGAGACGGCGGCCACCGCGGTCAGGGCCAGAAGCGGAATGAGCGCCAGCGCCGCGAACGCGGTGGCGACCTTGGAGCGGATCGAGAAGCGACGTGGTGCGTTCATCTGTGCGACGACGGGCTTCGGAGGCCTCAGAGCCGAAGGGTCCGTTCCAGTGCGCCATTCGGCAGCAGCGTGACGACGAAGACCCTTCTCCCGTCCGCGCCGGCCCGCACAGCAGGGAGACCGAGACCTTCCAGGAGGCCGGCGACGGTGGACGCCGTCGCACCCACCACTACGGTCGACACGCCCACCTCGTCGAACCAGGCGCGCAGGTCGGGCGGCGCTTCGAAGCTCCGTACGCTCTGTCCCGCCGCTCCCGCGGCCTCACCCAGCACTGGAACGTTTCCTTCCGCGAACCAGGCCCCGACGCCGGCCTTTCCGAGGGCATGCGCCAGTCCTGCGGCACGAGGGGCATCCCCGCCCGCCTCGACGAGGATCAACGTCTGGAGGTCACCGCCGCTCTTCACGTCGTCCGGACCTGTGTCGCTTCCATACTGGAGATTGAGCGACCCCGTGCCGGAGTCCGTGACCGTCGCGACGTACAGGTTGTCGTAGTCGCCGATGGTGGCTGTATCCACCACCGCGCCCAGGGCGGTCAAGGTGGGGCCGACCGTGTTGCTGTGCCCACCCACCAGCACGGCGTCCCCCGGATGCTCGGCACGGATGCGCGACACCAATTCGTCGAGGTTGCGGTACTCGATGGGCTCGAGCCCCATGCGTGTCGCGAGCGGCCCCACCGTGTTGCGGGTCCGCAGGGCCACGGTGGTGTACACGGCGGAGATGCCGGCGTCGTCCAACGTCTCCGCCAGCGCCTGGGCCCGAGCCGTGCCTTCGGCGCTCAGAGGTACCGAAATGGCATTCGAGTCGGGGTGGATCTTCTCCGCGTGCCGCACCACGAACACGGTCGTGGCCCTGGGCTCCGCCAGACTCACAGCGAGCGTCCGTTGCCCGAACCCTACCTTCACCAGGGCCGTGCGGTCGGACAGGTCGGGATGAGACACCTGGACGCGGTAGGTCCCACGCTCCAGCGGCACCGTGAACGCGCCCTGGGCGTCGGTCTTCACCTCCGCAACGCGGACCCCACCTTCGGAGACGATCGCGACGTCTGCACCCGGGATGCCGCCCCCGCCCTGGGAACCCTCCCGACTGACCGTTCCTTCGAGGCCCGACTGGCACGCGCCCGCCGCACACAGCATCGCGAGGAGGGCGACCCGCCCCGGCCTCCCAGCGTGTTCTCGAGGTCCTCCTCCCACACCTGCCTCCCGATCAAGGACTCCAGCTCCGAGCGCTCCCTGCCGCGCGCATCGTAGCGCCGGGACCATTCCCGCGAAACTCGTGGCAGAGCTTCCCAACCAGGCGCACGAAGGGGTACTCTGAATCGATATGACCCGCCGAAGCGCTCCCGCTCCGCTCGTTCTGCGGATCTACGGTGCCCTGCTCCTGCTTTTCGTTTCCGGGGCGGACCTCGCAGGCGTGCACGGGTGCCCTCACCACGAGCGGGAAACGACCACGGACCCGGCAACGCCACCCACGGCGGCCGGCCACACCCATCACGAACAGGGTGGAGACGACCCCCCCACCCCACATCCTTGCACATGCTTGGGCGCCTGCCTGGGCAGCGCCTCGCCCTGGACGCCGTCTCCGCCCCCAGCCGCCCCGCCCCCACCCGCATGGGTGAGGGGCCTCGCGGCGCCCGTGGGGCCGCCAGCAACGGTGCCGCGGGCCCAGCCCGAGCGGCTGCTCCCGGACGCCACCGGCCCTCCCTCCCTCGCCTGACACTCGGAACCCCGACGGCCGGGTCACGAATCCCGGCCTCACCAACCTGACGATCGCGGAGAGCGGATGCTCTGCGCGGGGGAGGCAGTTCCATGAATCCTGGACATCGAGTCCAGGCCAGGCCCGTCGTTTGGGCACTGGCCCTGTACGCATTCGTGCCTCACGTGGCTGAGGCCCAAACCCAATGGACGTCCGGCCGGCCGGACGGCCACGCACCCATCGGCGTCATGGGCGACCACACCCACGAGGCCGGCGAGTTCATGCTGTCGTACCGGTTCATGCGCATGAACATGGACGGCAACCGCACCGGCACGGAGGAAGCGAGCACCAGCGAGGTGCTGGCCGCCTTTCCCGTGAGCCCCCTGCGCATGCCGATGGACATGCACATGTTCGGCGTGATGGTCGCCCCTTCCGACCGGGTCACGTTCCTGGTCATGGTGCCGTACCTGCAGATCGACATGGACCACGTGACCCGCACCAACGTGGAGTTCACCACGCATGGCAGTGGAATCGGCGATGTTTCGGTCGGAGGTCTCATCGGCCTCAAGCGGGAGGGGTCGGTGCGGGCCCACCTGAACGCGGCAGTCTCGATTCCGACCGGCTCCATCGAAGTCATGGACGTGACGCCCGCCAGCTCGGGGAACGAGGTACAGCTGCCTTACCCGATGCAGCTCGGGTCGGGTACGTTCGACGTGAAGCCGGGCCTGACCCTGTTGGGCATGGGGCCGCGGGCCTCCTGGGGGGCTCAAGCCATCGGCACCGTTCGGATTGGGAGCAACGATCACGACTACACCTTGGGGAACCGCGTCGACGCCACCGCCTGGGGCGCGGTCCGCTTGAACGAGTGGGTCAGCGCCTCGTTGCGCGGTCATCTGGCCACCTGGGGAGACGTCGACGGCCAGGATCCCGCCCCATCGGTCAATCCCGCGCAGGGCCCGACTGCCCGTGCCGACCTCCGGGGGGGAACCCGCTTCGACCTTCCGGTCGGTCTCAACCTCTATGTACCGACCGGGGGCATGAAGGGCCACCGGCTCGAAGCGGAGTTCGGGGTTCCGGTGTATCAGGACCTGCACGGCCCACAGCTCCAGACCACCTGGAGCTTGACCGTGGGCTGGCAGAAGTCATTCAACTGACGTCCGGTCGTACCAAGGAGCGGAGGCGCCTGCCGGCGCCTCCGCTTGCCGGCCCTTTGCGCTCCGCACAGCTTGAGCGCATTTCGTTCCCAGGAGGTGGCCAATGCCAAGTCTGAACCGTCGTCTCCCTCGTGCTCTCCTCCTGCTGGCGGTCGGCCTTCCTCTCGCTTGCGCCTCCGGCGGATCCGCCGGTAGCGGAACTCCGGCAGGCCGCGGAGACATCACGCCCGAAGAGATCGGCACCCGATCGAATCTGGACCTGTACACGCTGGTCTCTCAGATGCGGCCTCAATGGCTGCGTGGGCGCGGGCAGATGACTCCGGTCGGCGGCCTACGGAGCGTGCGTGTCGTGATCGACAGCTCGCTGCAACCGGGGGGCGCCGATGTCCTGCGCACGCTGCGTGGGTCACAGGTGACACGGATCCGCTACCTGAACGGACAAGATGCCACCACGCGCTACGGGCTCGATGTCGAGGCGGGGGTCATCGAAGTCACCACCGGTGCTCGCGGGGGCGGCGGCTAGAGCGGTCCAGGAAGCTTAGCCGCAGGGGCGGGCCTCGGTCCGGTGCAGAAAGGTCACCGGCAGTGGAGAGGGCGGGACTCGCACCGCGGTCGCCGGCGCCGTCAGCGCCTGCGTCACCATGCAGTCGTCGCCCGGCATGATCTCGAGCGCGGCCACATAACGCGCGGAGGGCGTGTCGAAGACGCCCTCGATCTCCACGCTGTACCCACCGCTGAACCGCATCCCCAGCGCCACCACCAGCACGTCCCCCTCGAACGGTGTGGCCGGAGGCGCCGGATCGACGTGCGCATGGAATGCCGTCCAGTACTCATCCCACTCCCGCGGCGTGCGCAACACCGTACTCCGGGCTTCCTCGAGCGCGGACATGGGAGCGACCAGTGCCTCGACCACCGCGAATGGCACGGACTGCGCTTCCGCCGGCAGATCCGGGTACCGGGCGCGTAGCGGCTCGCTCACGGCCTGGCACCCGACGCTGGTCGCCATCGGAGCGGCGAGCAGCAGAGCCGCCCACTTCCGCCGCATCGCGACGCAGGCGAAGAGACGGAGCGCACGCAGCATCGCAAGGCGGCCCCCACTGCGCATCACCACGAGTCTGGGCCGGCCGCTGCGGACCAAGGCCAACGAGGATCTCCCACCCCCAACAGCTCCCCCGTCACGGGGTCCACGGCGATGCCGTTCAAACGTGCGAAGTACACGCCGAACGCCTCCGTGGTCAGCACGAATCCGGACTCCCTGCCGTCGCCGGCGGCCCAGTCCGCTCCCTCCACACCCGTGCCGACCTCGAGCGTCAGACGATCCTCGCTGGGATGCAGGCGAGGAGCCGCGAGCGCGGATTCCAGGTCCATGCCCTGGTCACCGAGACGGACCAAGGTCGAAACCAACGCCGAGATGATTCGGCGGGAGCCCGCACCGCCCAACACGTAGGCCAGCTGCCCCTCGCGAAGCACGATCAACGGCGACTGTGAGGACCAGGGACGCGCCCCCGGCTGCAAATCCACCAGATAGCCGAGGGTGGAAGCGTACAGGAAGCCGAGTTGCAGGCTGGCGACCCGGGCCCCTCCGGTGGGGCCCAACGACTGCGTCAGCGACACCGCTACACCGGCCCCATCCACGATGGAGACGTGCGTGGTGTTGGGGTGCTCACGGTCGACCCCCGCCCCCGGAGCGGCCCCCACGAGGCCGAGCGCCCCGGCCAACTCCGCGGCCCGCCGGTCGGCCCGCGCCTGCGACGTGATCTCCGCCGCGATCTGGTCGGGAGATCCCGTGACTCCCTCCCGGTCGGCGAAGGCCATGAGCAGCGCCTGGGCGAGCGTCGCCTGCCAATGAGCAACGTCTCCACTCAGGTCGACGCGATCGAGGATCTGGAGCGCCTCGATGGTCGTGAGCCCCGACGCCGGCAGGTAGCTCCCCCACAGCTCCAGGTCGCGGAAACGGCCGTGCCCCACCAACGCGGGGCGAGCCCGGTAGCCGGCCAGGTCGGCCGCCGTCACCAATCCGCCCGCCGCTGCCATCTCCCGCGCGATGACATCGGCGAGCGGCCCCTGGTAGAAGGCTTCCGCACCGCCCTCCGCCAGCTGGCGGAGCGTCGCGCCCAGCGCTCGCTGCACCAAACGCTCGCCGGCCTGGTAGGTGGATCCATCCGGCTTCAGGAAATGCGCCCGGGCTCCCGGGTCGGTGGCCAGCTCCGCGGAGGCGCTCGAAAGCCGCTCTGCTTCTCCGGGGCTCAAACTGAACCCCTCCTCCGCCAGTCGGATCGCGGGCTGCAGCACTCGCTCCCAGGCGAGCACGCCCCCACTCCGGTGGAGGGCGGCCAAGCCGGCCACGGTCCCGGGGATGGCCACGGCGGACCAACCGTAGTCGCCGCCCGGTGCGGAAGCCGGATCGAAGCCGACCGGCACCTCCGTGGTGGCATCGAGCCCCTGGACCCGACCCTGCCCGTCGCGCCAGACCACCTGGGTACGGCCCCCGAGTCCGGACTGGGTCGGCTCTGCCACCGCCAAGGCGAAGCCCACCGCCACCGCGGCGTCGATCGCGTTTCCGCCCGCCTCGAGGATCTGCACGCCCGCCGCGGTCGCCGGTTCCGACCCGGTAACGACCATCCCCGCGCGGGAGCGCGCCACCCGCGACAGGGGCGCGGGCGTGTCCGGGGTTTTGGCCGAGCAACCCCAGCAGACGAGAGCGAGCGCGAGGTTCCCCGCGATCCGCGACGGTCGGTGCCTGGAGCACCGCATCCCTCGCGTGAGCTGCATGCGTTCCGTCTCCACAGTCGGTGTGCGGCCCGCGGAAAGTGGCGAGGTCGGAGGCTCGCAGCAAATCCCCCAAACGACGACCGGCGCCCTCTTCAGGGAGGGCGCCGGCTGGCGAGCGCAGGTCCGGTCGCTGCCGAGCGTCTCAGCAGGACTGACAGTTGTGGTTGTTCTTGGCCCCGAGGCCCTCGAGAAGCTCGATGGTGGACGGGAACGGCTGCACCCGCTGCTGGGGTCCGTTGGCCATATCCACCGTCGTCTGCCCGCGGCGGCTGACCACCATCACGTCCGCACCCTTCGAGACCAGGTAGCGAATCATCTCGTCGTCGCCGCGGGACGCGGCATTGTGCAGCGCGCTGTAGCCGTCGTGGTCGCGGACGTTCACGTCCACGCCCAGCTCATCGACGAGATACCGCACGGCCGGGAGCCATCCGTTGGGCACCGTCACGTGCTGCTGGCCCACGCGCGACGTCCCGTATCCCACTCCCGACGCCGCGATCAGGGGGTGCACGCCCGGCCCGCCGACGGGCACCGGGGGCAGCCCGGACGGATCCTCCTTCTCGGGACCGTCACCGCTCCCGCCACCCCCGGGGAAGCGCCGCTCCGGCGGCTTCATCGTGGGGATGTTGGGGTCGGCCCCATAGGAGACCAGCAACCGCATGGCCGCCACGTCCAACGAATAGGCCGCCCGCCAGAACGCGGTGGCGCCCATGAAATCCACGCCCATGCGGCCCGCATTGTAGGCCGAATACCAGATATGGTTGTTCACCCGCGTGTTGGGCTCGGCACCCGCCTCCAACAGCGCCTTCATGACCGTGAGGTAGTCGGTGGTCTGCTGTTGCCAGGCCGTCGGCTGCGGATACCAGGTCCGAAGCGCCCAGCGGCCGTTGACCACCGCGAAGAGCGGACCCACTCCGTCGTCGCTGACCAGGTTCGGATCGGCACCGTGCTCCAACAGCATCATGGCCAGATCGTAGTTGCCGTTGATGGCCGCGATCAGCAGGGCGCTGGTCTGGTCTCCACCGGAGATCTGGTTGACGTCGGCGCCGGCCTCGAGCAGCAGGCGCGCCTCGGTCAGGCGCCCGTCGCGGGCCGCGTAGTGCAGGGCCGTCAAGCCACCCTGCGATCCGATCAGGTCGGTGTACGACATGGCGGCGGCGGTACGCGTCGAGTCGTTGACCAGGCTCTGCCGCGCCTGACCCGGCGCGGTGGGCCGATCGGGATCAGCGGGGGGCGGAGGGGTCGGATCATCGGGGTCCGGCGGTGTGGCCCGCTGCGCCTGGGCGGGGGCACCGGCGCTCTGGCCTCCCTGACCCCGCTGCGCCTGCGGCTGCTCACCCCGGGCCGCTGCGATCAGGCGCGCCCGCTTGCGACGCTCGTCCTGGTCGGCTTTGGCACGCTCCCGGTAGTCGACCACCGTCGAGGCCGCCGACACGTCCGCCCCGGCGCTCAACAGCGCGCGCACCGCATCCGTACGGCCGTAGCCGGTCGCAAACATCAGCGGTGTCCGGCCCGAGTGGCCGTCCCGCGCGTTCACGTCCGCGCCAGCCGCCACCAATGCCTGAAGCGTCGTCACGTCGCCGGACTCGGCGGCGAAGTGCAGGGGCGTCACGCCGGTGGTCGTCAGCGCGTCGGGGTCCGCCCCGGCATCCAGGAGCACGCCCACCACCTCGGCCAGGCCCTTCTGGGCGGCCAGGTGCAGGGCTGTGTAGCTGCCCAAGCGCGTGGCGGCCTCGACCTCGGCCCCGGCATACAACAGCATGGAGACGAGCTCGGCACGCCCGCTCAACGCCGACCAGTGAAGCGCGGTCATGCCGTCTCCCTGGGCCGCGTTCACGTCGGCGCCCTCGCGCAGCAGGGCACGGACGGCCTCGATATCTCCGCGTTCCGCAGCGTCTGCTACCGGAGCCTCCGGGGGAGGCGTCAGCGCGGCGGTCAGGAAGACCACCGCCAGCGCGCTCAGCGTGTTGGCCTTGAGCATGGTGCGCATCAGTTGCCCTCCGTTCCCTGTTGCATCTGGTCCGCCGTCACTTCCATCCGGCCCATCCTGAAGGCGTCGCTTTCGACCACGCCCAGGACGAACGAGGAGAGCCTGTAGTCGTTCTTGGCCGCCGTTCGCGTGATCTCGCGCACGGCCGGCATGTCGTACCACTCGATGCGTCGTCCCAACGCGTACGCCATGAGGTTCTGCGTGAAGTTGCGCAGGAACATCTCCGGACGCCGCAGGATGGCGGCCCGCAGATCCGCCGGACCCTTGATCTCGGTGCCGTCGTAGAGCTCCCCGACCGGGTCGACCGGATTGCCCTGGTCCTTCACGCGGTAGGCGCCCGTCGGATCGAAGTTCTCCAACGCCAGCCCGATCGGATCAATCACGCGGTGACACGAGTTGCAAGACGGATTGGCCCGGTGCTGCTCCATCCGCTCACGCACGCTCATGACACGACCCTCGTCCACACTCTCCTGGGAGTCGAGGGTGGGAACGTTGGGTGGCGGTGGGGGCGGCGGCGATCCCAGGATCACCTCCATGACCCATTTGCCACGCAGCACCGGCGAGGTGCGGTCGGCGTGCGAGGTCTGGACCAGCACGCTGCCGTGCCCCAGCACGCCCCTGCGGGTGTCATCGGGATAGTGGACCAGCGTGAAGTCGTCACCGGTGACGTTGGGGATCCCGTAGTGCCGGGCCAAGCGCTCGTTCACGAAGGTGTAGTCCGCGGTGATCAGGTCGAAGACGTTCCGGTCCTCGCTGACGATGTAGTCGAAGAGCAACTCCGTCTCGCGGCGCATGGCTTCCGCCAGGGTCGCGTCGTAGTACGGATAGCTCAGCGCGTCGGGGTCGACCTTCTCCAGATCGGGAAGACGCAACCACTGCGCGGCGAAACGCGCGGAGAGTCCCTGGGCGCGCGGGTCCTGTAGCATCCGCTTGACCTGCGTCTCCATGTTCTTGCCCTTGGAGAGCTCGCCTCGCTGCGCCAGGCCGAGCAGCTCGCCGTCGGGCGAGGTGCCCCAGAGGAAGAACGAGAGCCGCGACGCGAGATCGACATCGCTGATCCGGTAAACGGCGCCGGGCCGTACGTTGTTCGGCACCTCCTCCGCCCGGAACACGAAGTGCGGGCTGGCCAGGACGGCTTCCAACGCGAAGCGGATGCCCCCCTCGAAGCCACCGTCGGCCTCACCTTCGTCGTAGAAGGACATCAGCCCTTCGAGATCCGTTTGATTGAGAGGGCGCCGATAGGCCTGGGTCGCCAACCGCTCCACGATGCTCTGGGCGCAGGGCCGCGCTTCGCTTGGCGTCACGGGCCGGCACGAGAAGATCCGTCGGCGCGTCCCGGTGTCGGAGACGCCCGTCACCCGGAAGGGCCCGACCACCGCGAAACGCTGAAGGTGGGGTAGCGTCGTGACACCGTAGTCGAGGCCGATCTGCGTGTCCGCCAGTGTATGGTCCACCGGCGTGATCAAATCGTCCTCCGGCCCTTCCCAGTTCTTGATGAAGGCTGCCGCCACCCGATGGGTTCCGGCCCGCACGTCGACGGAATCCGTCGAGAGCGTCATGCCGCTCGGGTCCGAATCGGACATCCAGCGGTCGATGTCGAGGACTGCGACCCGCTCGCCGTCGATGGAGACCTCCACGCGCTCGTCGAGCTGGGTCCGCCCGAACAGCTCGCCTTCGGGCGCCGAGTGCAACGTCACCTGGAAGACGTAGCGGCCGTCCGCCGGGAAGCTGTGCTCCACGACGATTCCGCCACGCGTACCGAAGGGCGCGCCGGGCACCCGATCCTTCTGCGAGGCAGTGCGCGGCACGGCATACGGCGTCGAGGCCGGGTCGGCGTTCACGTCACCGAGAGCCACCCGGCTGATCTGCGATGCAGCCCTGAGGTACCCCTCCATCAGCGTGGCCGACGGAAGCTGGACGTCGGCGATGTTGTCGAAGTTGGCGCTCTTGGTGTCGAGCGGAAGGAAGGCGTTGACGTCGACGTCGATGCCGAGCAGATCCTGAACCGCGGCCCTGTACTCGGCACGATTCAAGCGCTGGAACGTGCGACTCCCCGGATTGGGGTTCTCGCGCGCCAGCGCGTCCATGCGATTCTCCAGCGCCACCATGAGCAGATCGAGTGAGTCCGCGGCCGGACGCCGGCTGCCTGCGGGCGGCATCATTCCCGCGCGCAGCTTGCGGATCATCTTCTCGGCAACGTCTCCGTTGTCGGCGGCGCCGTCGAAGGTGAAACTCTCCAGGGAGAGGTTCCCGGTCATGCGCTGCTCGTTGTGGCAGCGCAGGCAGTACCCTTCGATCACCCCCTCGAGCGCCTCCTCCGGCGCCACGACGTTGGTGTGCGCGCTGGTCAGCGCAGCGGCGACCCAGGGAGAAGAGGCCTCGGCCGACGGGCCCGGGCTCTGATTCTGGGCATACGCGATCGTGGCGAGCGCGACGCCCGCGATGATGGGAATCGCGACAGGGTGGCTGAGATTCGTCATGGAACCCTCGGGCTGGGCTGTACTGCTCCCTCGCGGCCCGGCACCGGGTGGCCGGCCGTGGGGGATGGACCACCTTCAAATCTGGGGAGGAAGGCGCTCGCGCTGCAAATCCCCGCCCTGATGGCCCCGCCGCGCTCGGGCCCGGCCAGGGGGTGCGCCCTCGGGAGCCCCGACCCCCGGGGCCTAACGGTGGGCCCCGGCCCCCTGTCCCTGCTGCAGTCACGCGCGCGCCTGAGACTGGAGCTATGGGAGGAGGAGGAATGGGCATCAACAAATGGCAATGGGCTGGAGGAGCCGCCCTCATCGGGCTGATCGGGCTGGCAGCCTGCTCGGAATCCACGGCGCCCGAGGACGAAGCCCTGTTGGCACTGGTGGCCGACCAGGCGGCGGCGGCGACCGCCGAGCAGGTGGGGATGATGCGGAGGCCCGGCATCCCGGGGTGGGGCTTCCCCCACCTGACGGTGCGAGGGGTGGATACCACCCCTGATTGCCCCATGGAGGGCTCGACCTATGTCTGCACCTTCGGCCGGGGCGGCGTCGAGACCACGGTCGAGATCACCTTCCTGGACGGGTCCGGGCAGGCCCAAGCAGCGTACGACGAATCAACGACGGCCAGCGTCCACATGACCTCGGCCTCGGAGCGCAGCTTCACGCGCGAGGCGGCCACCGGCTTCTCGATGAGGAGCGCGGATCTGACCGTCTCGGGTTTGGAGGGTGCCGAGACCACCCGGACCTGGACGGGCACGGCCTCGGGGGAGTCCACACGCTCGTCGGATGAGCGGGGAACCTCGGCGATGACCTTCCTGTCGGAGATGAACGAGGTCGTCATCCCGCACCCCCGCCAGGATGATTCCTGGCCCATCTCCGGGACCATCCGCTCCACGGTGAGCGGCACGTTCACCGACCCAGAGGGCATCGTGACCCAGGTCGATCGGGATCTCACCGTCGAGTTCAACGGGACCCAGTTTCCGACTGCGACCCTGAACGGCGAGGCGGTCGAGCTCGATCTGGCCTCCCGCCGCGGACACATGCAGCGGGGACACCACAAGTAGTGAAACGCGGAGGGGTGGCGGGCCGAGAGCTCGCCACCCCTCGGCACCTACACGCCTCCCCCCCCTCAGCCGCCTCGTCCGCGCCGAGCGGGCGGCAGATCCACCTCCCCGGCGACGTTCGCGTAGCGGATGCGCTCGCGGCGCGTGCCCTGGACGCGCAGATCCCCCCGCACGTCCTGCACCTCGATCTGCCCCGAACCCTTGTCGGAGACCTCCACGTCGCGCTCGACGCCCCGGATCTCGACCTGACCGGAGCCGTCCCTCAGATGCACGCCACCGGACACCTCTTCGATGGTGATGCCACCCGAGCCGTCTTCGACCTCGACGTCTCCCTGCACGCCCGAGATCTCGATCTCACCGGAGCCGTCGTCGATGCGCGCGCCGCCCACGATGTCGCGGATGGTGAGCGAGCCGGACCCGTCCCGGAGGGTCAGCGGGCCCGTGCCCCGGATCTCGATCTCCCCACTGCCGTCGGTGATGTCCGCGGCCAGCCCGCGCGGGATCTGGACCACGAGATCGATGCGCGCATAGCGGTTACGTCCCCAGCCGCTGTCGTTCCAGTCGGGAAAGCGGGTCTCCAGCACCGCCCGGGATCCCGTCCGCTCCAGGCGCACGTCAAGGGCATCCAGGCGCTCCCGGTCCGAGGCGCACAGCACGGCGTGCACCTCCACCCGGGACAGGCCCTCCCGGCCCTCCACCACGAGGCTGCCCGCGTGCGCCTCCAGGTCCAAGCGCTCGATGCCGGCCGCCGCCAGCTCCAGCTCACGGACATCCCGCTCCTCGCAGCGGTCCTGCCCGGAGGCGGGGACGGTCAGGCCCAAAAGGGCCGCAGATGCGAGCGCGACTCGCCAGGTGTGCTTCATGGCTCCTCCGAAGTCTCACGTTCTCCGGTTGGACCGAGGGACCGGCGGGATGGTTGGAAGGGCCCCCCTCCGCCCCCGGCCGGCGGCTCTGAAGCGGTCCCCCACCCCCATCGGGTCGCCCCAGCCAGTCCATGAGCCTTCCAGGGAGCATCTCACGTCACGCCGATTCACCCGGAGGATCCCTGTGTCCAGACTCCTCGCCACCCTCATCGCAATGCTACTCGCGTTCCCGACGCCCAAGTCGCTGGCCGCGCAGTCGGCGGAGCCCTGTCCCGACACCCTTGGAGGGGGACTGCTCCTCGGGACCAGTACATGGAACCACGTCACCGGCTACATCCAGCTGACGATGCCTCTTCCGCCCTATTCGCTGGTGGTCCCCATCGGACATACCCACACGGTGGGGGTCTATACGATTCCCGGCGGCGGGGTCCGAAAGGTCGATTGCTCGCTCAGCCTAATCTGAGTCATCGGCGTCGTTCGGGCACCGATCCGGATTCGGCTGGCTGCGGCAGCCCGGGCCCGGTCAGCCCCCCGGCTCGATGCTGGCGCGCGTGATCCGGTCCAAATCGGGAAATTCGGCGTCCAGGTACTCGTTGCCCTGGATGACCGCCTGCGCCTGGTACGGTCCGTCCCCTCGGGGCGGACCGTCGCCGTACCCGGCGTAGAGACGCCCGACGACGTCCATGCCTTCGACCACTTCGCCGAACGGGGCGAAGCGCCGGCCGTCCAGGCTCGCGTTGTCGCGGAGGTTGATGAAGACCTGCACGGTACGCGTGTTGGGCCCACTGGCCGCGAAGCTCATGCGGCCCCGGGTGTTCGAGACGCGCACCGAATCGTCCAGGAGCTCGAAGCGCTGCCAGATCCGGGTCACGGTGCCGTTGGCGTGCACGCCGAACTCGGCCACGAAGCCCTCCACCACCCGGTAGAAGCGGGTGTCGTCGTAGTAGCCGGCCTTGACCAGGTTGTAGAAGCGGTCAGCGCCCAGCGGGGCCCACTCCCGGTGGACCTCCACTACGAACGAGCCCTCGCTGGTCTCGAAGCGGGCCCGAAACCGCTCCGGGGCCGTCTCGGTGAACCGCCGCGGATCCATGATCGGGTCGCGCGGCGGATCCGCGGCCGCCCGCCCGGCGCTCTCACCACCCGAGCAGCCGGCCAGTACCGCGAGCGCGAGCGCGATCTCGGGGACACGAGCCTTCAGGGCGTTGCGCACAGGCCCCATACCTCCTCATCTACGGGAATCCAGTGGCGCCAACCTACGTCCCTCCGTGGAGGGAGGCACCGTGAAGCACCGCCTGACCGTTCTGACGCTCGCTCTGGCCGGGTACACGCCCGCCCTCCTCGCCCAGGAGAGCGGCACCTACGTCCTGCCCAACGATCAGATCCAGAGACTGTTCGCGACCGACAAGAACTTCGTCGATCTCACGAATCTCGGACCGGACGGAAACCACTTCCTCATTCCGCATCAGACCGAGCTTTCCACGTTGGAGCGGATGGGCGAGCCCACGCTGCGCATGGCCGAGTTGGAGATCCGCCCACACGTGGACCGCAACTGGAACCTCGACACCTACGGCGTCGACGGGCTGAGGATCTTCTCGCTGGCCCGGGCCGCCTATCGCACGGTGCAGCTTCCCGCCGGCGCGCTTCTGAGCGACCTGATGTGGTCGCCCGCAGGCGACAAGGTGGCCTACCTGCTGCACGGGCGTCAGCAGACCGAGGTCTGGGTGGCGGAGTCGGCCACGGGTGCCAGCCGCCGCTGGTCGGATGTCCGGATCATGACGACGCTGGCCACCAGCGCACAGGGGCAGGGGGAGCGGGCCTCGGACATGGTACAGTGGACGCCGGAGGGAACGCTCCTCACGCTCGCCGCCCCAACGGGCCGTGGAGCACCGCCCGCGGAGCCTACGGTTCCGAGCGGTCCCTTCATGCGCACGAGCGACTCGGAGCGCACCCCCAACCCGACCTATCCGTTTCTGCTTCGGGACCCCCACGACGCGGACCTCTTCGAGTACTACACCACCAGTCAGATCGTCGAGGTGTCCGCGGGCGGGCGCCCTCGCGCCCTGGGCGCGCCGGGTATGTACGAGCGCATCTCCCTCAGTCCGGATGGACGTTACATCCTGGCCACGCGCATCGTGCGCCCTTTCTCGTTCATCACCTCGTATCGCGGCTTCCCGCGCGTCACCGAGGTTCTGGATCGTCAGGGGAGCGTGATCGCCACGCTCTCCGCCACGGAGTTGCGCGAGGCGTCCGGACGGGCGGCACGGAACGGAGGGAACAACGGACCGCGTGGTTGGTCGTGGCGGCCCGAGGGGGCCCTGCTGACGTACCTGCAGCGCGCGCCTGCCGCCGAGGACCCCTCCGACCGGAGTGCCTCGCGACCGGACCGCGTCTACCAGCTGGCGCCTCCGTTCGACACGGCCCACGCCCAGCTGCTCGGCGAAAGCGACGATCCCATCCAGTCCGTGCTGTTCTCGCAGGGCGGCGCGCACATGTTCGCACAGGTCACGCGCAACGGGCAGCGCGGGCTCCTGCACTGGCCGCTCACTGCCGAAGGCGGACCGGTGCGCCACATGATCATCGATTGGTGGGATTCGGAGAGCCCGATCGAGAATCCTGGCGAGCCCTGGACCGGCCGGACCAGCAATGGGATCGAGTATGCCCGCATCACGTCCAACGGCCGGGCCGTGCTGGTGCGAGGCCCGGGCTGGGCAGATGACCTGCGGCCCACGCCGTTTGTCGATCACGTCGCGCTGGCGGACGGCATGGTCAACCGCGTCTTCCAGGGCTCGAAGGAGTCGTTCGATCAGCCCCTGGTGACCTTGGACGCAGACGGTAGCCGTCTCATCGTGCGGCGGGAGAGCGTCAACGACTTCCCGGATTCCTTCCTATGGACGCTGGGGGATCACTGGGACAACCTTACCAACAACGTCGATCCCTTCCCTGCCATCACCGCCGCCAAGCGCGTGGATTTCGAGTTCGAGCGTCGCGACGGCTTGAAGATGCGAGGACGCATCTCGCTCCCGGTCGACTACGTCGAGGGGACGCGGGTGCCGGCGATCTTCTGGACCTACCCGCGCGAGTACCGCACCGAAAAGGCCTACCGGGCCGCCACGCTCGAGGGGCGCAACCTCAACGCCTACACGCCGCTGTCCTGGCTGCGCTGGTCGGACATCTGGCTGACGCAGGGATATGCCTTGGTCTACCCGGACATCCCGATCGTGGGCGAGAACTACAACGACTTCTACATCGCCGACATGGTCGACGACATGTACGCCGCCGTGCGCGCCGTGGAGAAGTCGGGCTACATCGACATCGACCGCATCGGGCACGGAGGGCACAGCTACGGAGCGTTCGCCACCGCGAACTTCCTCGCGCACACGCCCTTCTTCAAGGCCGGGATCGCCGGTGACGGCGCCTACAACCGCTCGCTGACGCCGATGGGCTTCCAAGCGGAACCTCGCGATATCTGGGAGGCGCCCCACGTCTATCTGGAGATGTCCCCCTTCTTCAAAGCCGACCAGATCGATACGCCGCTCCTGATGTACCACGGCGGCGACGACAACAACACCGGCACCTTCCCCATCCAGTCCGAGCGCTTCATGCAGGCGTTGCAGGGTCTGGGAAAGACCGCCGAGCTCTACATCTATCCCTTCGAGTCGCACACGCCCCGTGCCATCGAGAACGAGCTGGACCGCTGGGCTCGCTGGGTGGCGTTCTTCGACCGCTACGTCAAAGGAGCGCACGCGGCCGAGGTCTCGGATCAGGGATCAGAGGGGAGGTAGCGCTACGCCCGGACCGCCGCCGCCCCGGGACACGCGCATCCCGGGGCGGACACAAGGACGGTCCTGGCGGTGTCGGCGCGTGCGATCAGCTCGTCCGGATCCGCAGGGAGCGCACCAGGTTGCCACGGAAGTTCATGTTCGAGTCGGATTTCGTGGCCCCGCTGAACACGCCATCCAGGTAGCTCTGGACGCGGAGCTCGATCTCCGTCCCGGCCGGGAAGCTCCCCCCGGGAATGGTGAACGAGCGTGCGGTGCCCGCTGCGTCGAAGCGCTTGCTGGTGCCGCAGCCCGTGCCACACGAGTAGCCTCCGTAGACCAGGAAGCGATCTGGATTGGTCGCGGCCGTCCACGTCACGGTGAGCGGCTGGCCGGCATCGAAGACCAGCCCGTCCGCGGGCGCCGTGATCTCCGTTCGGGCGGGCGCCACTCCCCGCCCCAGCACCGTCTGCGAGCCGATCGTGACCGTGAGGCGAACCGAGTCGCCGTCCGCGATCGCCGCCGGCAGTTGACCCTGGTAGTAGCCGCGCGCGGCATCCTTGAGCGGAACGGACACGCCGTTGAGCGTGACTGTCGCTGTGCTCACGACGCCGCTATCCCCGGTCACGTAGATGTTCTGGAAGACGGGGCTCATGTCCGACCCTACGACCGTGTAGGTCGGGGCGGGAGGAGATGGAATCTCCTCCTCCGGAGGTTGCTCCGTCGTGGTCGGGGTGCTGTCGCAGCCGACCACGGCGGCCAGCAGGAGCGCCCAGAGGGCCAAGGCATATGTGCGGGTACGCATCGTCATCTCCTCGATTCGGTGGCCACCTGGGTAGCCCGTTCGCGCCTCGACAGACGTAGGACGGTGACGAGAGGGGCCAACGGGAGCGGCATCCCCCTTGCCATGCGGTACGCGGGCGCCCCACATGTCGAAGTGCGGGTGGCTCCAACGGGCGTGGGGCACCCGGCCTTCGTGCGGAGTAGGGCTGGTGACAGAAGGACCTGAGATCACCCGCATCCTGGAGCGGGTCCGCGACGGAGATGCCCAGGCCCGGGACGAGTTGTTCCAGCTCGTCTACGACGAACTGCATCGCCGCGCACACTTCCAGCTGCGGCAGAACCCCTCGTCTCCCACGGTCCACACGACGGTCCTCGTGCACGAGGCCTACCTCAAGCTCGCCGGCGGCTCGGGGATGGCCTTCGAGGACCGGGGCCACCTCTACCGGGTGGCAGGCCGGGCAATGCGACAGATCCTCCTCGATCAGGCCCGGCGCCGCCTGGCTCAGAAGCGAGGCGGAGGAGCGCGGCCGGTGGACCTCGACGCCGTTCAGGTGGGCGTGGACGAAGACGCACCCCGGCTCGTGGCCCTCGACGAGGCACTTTCGCGTCTTCAGGGACACAATCCCCGGCTCTCCCAGGTGGTCGAGCTTCGGTTCTTCGCCGGACTGTCGGTCGAGGAGACCGCCGAAGCGCTCGGCTGCTCGGAGCGAACCGTGAAGCGGGACTGGCGGCTGGCCCGCGCGTTTCTGCATGGCGAGCTGGGGGACCCGGACACAGCCTGACCGCTGCGGAGCAGTCGGAATCATCGATGACATCCGACCCACGCTGGGCGCACATCGAGCGGATCTTCGACGAGGTCGCGGATCTGCCGCCTGCGGAGCGACGCGAGCGCGTGGAGCGCGCCTGTCGAGGCGATCCGGACCTGCAGGCCGACGTGGAACGCCTGTTGGCAGCCGACGAACGGGATGCCGGCCCCCTGGACGCTCCGCCGCCCGCTCTCCAGTCGGACCTGTTCCGCCGCGGTACCGACGGCGATCCGGGCGCCGACTGTTCGTGAGCGGCCTTGTTGGCGCTCCGGATAGGCCCGCCCGCTGAGGGCAGCTCCGCCGAGCCCGTGGCCCCCCGGCCTCCCATCCTGCGTTTGTGGCCTCGAACCGTGCCGCGCCTCCGAACCCGAACGAAGCCACTGACATGAACGCACGATCGATCGCCTGCCTCCTGGCGTTGACCACCGGCGCCTCCCTGCTTGCGTGTGGTCCCGCCGACAGCGCACAGGCCGACCCCGCTCCCGCCAACGAGTTCGGTCCGCCCGACGTGGAGATCCCCGATCCCTGCGCGCTGCTCACGTTCGCCGAGGTCGAGCAGTACCTGGGCAGGGCGCCGCTCTCCACCGAGACACCGGACGTCGGAACCCACGCGAGGATGTGCACCTGGATGACCCCATCCCAGGCAAGGCCGATAATCGGACTCCACGTCACCACGGGGGCCATGAAGGACTGGGATGCGTTCGTCGAGTACATGGTCGAAGGAGAATGGGGTGACCCCCGTACGGAGGGTCAGCGCGTCGACGTCGGCCGTTTCGGCTATCTGACCGCGGAGGAACTGCAGGTACACACCGAGCAAGGCTGGCTTCTGGACTTCGGCCAGATTCGGGGAGCCGGGGCCTCAGAAGGAGTGCTCGAGCTCGCGCGCCTCGCGGTTGGGCGCCTGCCCTGACCGGCCTCTGGAGTGATCGCCGGGCCGGTCCCGGTCGGGCCCCGAGTAGGCCCTTGCTCGGCCCGCTCCACTCCCGACTCGATCGTGCCTCCGTCGACAGGTCCTCCGTCCCGCTCTATCCTGGAACCACGGGTCAGGGCTTCCTCGCGGGGTACGGAAGGAATCCGGTATGAAGGGCGGCAGCTGGGACCGGGTCGAGGCCATCTTCCATGAGGTGGTCGAGCTGCCTGCGGCCGCGCGGGCGGATGCCCTCTCCCGCCTCTGCGCCGGCGACGCGGCGCTTCAGGCCAGGATCGAGCGACTCCTGACCGCCGACGCACGCACGCGGGACCTGCTGGACGGACCACCTCCGCCCGTGGACCCGGGGGCGCTCGGAGACCCGCAAGACACCGAACCACCCGAGCCTTCGGTGCCGACGGGCACCCGCATCGGTCCCTACCGCATCCTGGATCCCATCGCGCAGGGGGGGATGGGCGCGGTCTACCGGGCCGAGCGCGCCGACGGAGCCTACGAGCAAGAGGTGGCCATCAAGCTCGTGCGGGGCAGCTGGGTGGCTCGTGAGCTCGAGCGCCGCTTCCTGCGTGAGCGTCAGATCCTCGCTCGCCTCCAACACCCGGGCATCGCCCGCCTACTGGACGGCGGCCTCACTCCGGAGGGCTCGCCCTATCTGGCGATGGAGCTGGTCGCCGGCCAACCGCTCACCACCTGGGCGGCCCAGCACGGGTTGGACCTGCGCTCGCGCCTGAGCGTGTTTCTGGAGGTGTGCAACGCGGTGCAATACGCACACCGCAACCTGGTCGTTCATCGCGACCTCAAGCCCTCCAACATCCTGGTCACCGAAGAAGGTCAGGTTCGCCTGCTCGACTTCGGGATCGCCGGCCTGCTTTCCGACGAGACCGAAGCGGAGGAGCTCACACGCACCGGCCTCCTCGCCCTTACGCCCGAGTACGCCGCCCCCGAGCAGATTCGCGGTGAGCCCGCCACCACAGCCACCGACGTCTACGCGTTGGGGGCCATCCTCTACGAGCTGCTCTCAGGCCACCGGGCGTTCGCGCACCGTACGGGCTCCTGGGCCGAGATCGTCCAGACGCTGGACCACGAGCCCGGTCCCTTGAGTCGCGCACCCGAGCTCGACCCCAGGCTTCGTCGGTCTCTGGATGGGGATGTCGAGACCATCGTGCGGCGCGCGCTGCACGCGGAGGCGGACCGTCGCTATCCCTCCGTCGAGGCCCTGGCCGACGACGTGCGCCGCTATCTCGAGGACCGACCGGTCCTCGCCCGGCCCGACACCCTCGGGTATCGCCTGAGGAAGTTCGTGCAGCGCAACAAGGTGGGAGTAGGCGCCGCAGCGGCGGTGATGGCCGCACTTCTTGCCGGTGTGGGAACGACGCTGTGGCAGGCCGAAGCCGCGCGCCGCGAAGCACGGCGGGCCGAAGCCGTGAGTGGCTTTCTCGTCGAGTTGTTCGCAGGCGCCGACCCCGACCGGAACCTCGGTGAGATCCCGGACGCCCGCGAGCTGCTCGCGCGCGGCGCGGCTCGCGCGGACTCCCTGGGCGCCGGAGCCGGACCCGACACCCAGATCGAGATGTACTCCCTGCTCGGCGTCCTCAACCAAAGGCTGGGCGAGTTCGAGAGCTCGCAGGAGCTGCTGGAGCGAGCCCTCCACATCGCGGACTCGGCACACGTCCGTGGTACGAGCGTCGGGAACGCGCTGAACATCCTGGCCGGCACACTGACCGAGTTGGGTGACCTCGACAGCGCGCGCGTGGTGGCCGCCCGCAGCGTCCAGGTGTTCGCGGCGGCGGACAGCCCCGACACGCTCCTGGCCGAGGGCTACAGCGTCTGGGGAGTTGCGACGAACCTGGCAGGGCTCGCCGACAGTGCCGTACTGCTGCATCGCGCGGCGCTGACGCTGGACCGCAGCGCGGCCAGCGGTGACCACCCTCGCATCGCTACGGACCTGGCCAACCTGGGCATGGCCAGCGAGGCCGCCGGAGACCTGGTCGCCGCCGACACACTCCTCCGTGGGTCCCTGGCCATGAGGCTACGACTGTTCGGAGAGCGACATCCCGATGTGGCCACCAGCTATGGACACCTCGCCGGCCTCGCCGAGGAGGCGGGAGACCTGCGGGAAGGGGAGGCTCTGCATCGGAAGGCCTACGAGGTCAACCGGCTGATCTACGGCGAGGATCACCCCGACGTGGCCCGCAGCCTCGATCAGGTGGCCATGATGATCGACCGACAGGGCCGACACCAGGAGGCGGACAGTCTCTACCAGGTAGCGCTGGACGGCCGAACGCGGATGCTGGGCGAGAGCCACCCCGAGGTTGCCGCTACGCTGAACAACCTGGCCACCACCCGCTATCGCAACGGAGACTTCCGAGGCGCAGCGGAGATGCAGGCCCGCGCCCTGGCCATCTGGCGCGAGAGCTACGGGGAGCTGCACCCGCGAACCGCCACCGGCATCAACAACCTGGGCGTGATGCTGCGTCGCGCCGGAGACTCGAGGGCCGCGGAGGGGCAGCTGGTGCGGGCGCTTGAGCTGCGGCGGCGCCTGTATCCCGAAGGGCACGTCGACGTCGCCGCCAGCCTCCGCAATCTGGGAGACCTACGCCGTGAACAGGGCCGGGCGGCGGATGCGCTCGCGCTCTATGACCAGGCACTGACCCTGTTCGACGACCTCTTGCCGGTCGGTCACTACCGACGGGGTGAGACCTTGGTCGGGATCGGAGCCGCTCGGGTCGAGATGGGCCAGTTCGCACCCGCCATCGCTGCACTCGAAGAGGCGGTCGGGATCTTCGTGGACACGTTCGTCCAAGGCGACCTTCGCACCGAAGAGGCGCGCCTCTGGCTGGGTCTCGCCCATGAAGGACAGCGGGACCGGGCCGCAGCCGAACCGCTGCTCACGCAGGCACACGCAGCCTTCCTGGCCGCCCGCGGTCCGGAGGATCCGGATACACGCAGAGCGGCGGCGGCACTGGCACGGCTGCGCTAACGCAGGTCGCCACGCGCCCCGGCGGCTAGGTGCGTGCCTTCTTGCCCGCTCCCCGGCCCCGCTTCACCGTGCGCGCAGCCGCTGCGCCACGCTTGGATACCACCCTCTTCGCGGCGGCCTTCCGCTTGGCGGTCACCTTCTTCGCAGCCGCTTTGCGCTTGGCAGCCACCTTCTTCTTCACCGCAGCCTTGCGCTGGGCCGCGGCGGCTTTGCGTTTGGCGGCGGCCACTTTGCGCTGGGCGGCCTTCTCCCTGGCAGCCGCTGCCTTCTTGGCGGCGGCCCGTCCCCGCTCCAACTCCTTCTTGGCCGCGGCCGCCCCCTGGCGCACGGTCGCGACGGCCCGCGTCACGCTGGCCTCCGCCTGCGCAGCAGTCTGCTGCGCGGCGGCCTTGATCGCCGGCACCTGCTGACGCGCTTCGGTCAACGCCTTCTGCGTGGCCTTGCCGGCTCGCGCTGCGCGCTGACGCACAGCCTTCGCCGCCGACGCCGCCTGGCGCACGACGCGCTTCACCTTCTTGGCCGCGGCCTTCTTCTTGGCGGTGCGGGCCTTGGCCTTACGCTTCTTCTCGCGCTCCTTCTGTGCTTCGAGCTTGGCCTTGGCTTTGGCTTCGGCCGCCTTGGCCTTGGCGCGCTCGTGCTTCACCTTCTCCTTGGCGGCCGCCTCCGCCTTGGCGGCTTTCTCCTTCGCCGCCCGTACGCGTGCGCGCTCTCGCTCCACCTTCACACGGGCGGCCTGCTTGGCCTTGGCGGTCCGTGCCTGCTCACGTTCGAGCTTGGTCTTGGCACGAGCCCGTACGCGAGTCGTCTTCCGAGCCGCCTTCTTGGCGGCTGCGCGCTTCCTGATGGCCATCTCTCCCTCCCGTGGTGTCGAGAGCCACTCGACGACGGCGGTCCCCGCGTCGCGCCGTCTCGTTCAATCTAGTGGATTCATTCCTTGCCCGTAGGCCTCACCGGGTGTTTCGGTGTCACCCTCGCCGCCGCCGCGGATCCCACCCTATGTTCGCGCCCTGACGTCGCGCCGCATCGCTCCGGAGGCCCTCATGCGACTCGTGACCCTGGCATTCTCGCTCCTGATTCTCCTCGCCACCGCGGCGACGCCCTCCGTCGCCCAGGAATCCCACCTGGGCGTCCTGCGCGAGAAGCTACAGAGCACCCTGCAGGACATCGTCGACGGCTACGAGGGCGTGGCGGGTGTGGAGGTTCTCGATCTGACCAGCGGTGACCGCTTCAGTGTCCGCTCCGATTGGGTCTTTCCGCAGGCCAGCGCCATCAAGGTGACCATCCTGCTGGAGCTGTTCCGGCGTGCAGAGCAGGAACCTGGCCTGCTCGAACGGCGGGTGGAGATGACCGACGCGGTGCGCACGGGTGGGAGCGGCGTGCTGTACCTGCTCACGGACGGGGGCTCGGCCCTCTCCCTGGAGGACTATGCGATCTACATGATCGTCTACTCTGACAACACAGCCACCAACGTGCTCATCGACGCGCTGGGGATGGACGCCATCAATGCCCTCTCGCAGCGACTGGGGGCGATGGACACGCGACTGCAACGCAAGATGATCCGACCCGAGGAGTCCGCGCGCGGGAACGAGAACCTGTCCACGCCGCGGGACGCGGTTCGCATCATGGAGCGCATCGCCACCTGCGACCTGCCGATGAGCGCCGGCTCGTGCGCCCGCGTGCGCGACATCCTCGAGATCCCGAAGGACGGACCGGTGCGCACGCCCGTACCCTCCGATATCCCCATTGCCTTCAAGCCGGGCGGCATCACGGGCGTGGCCACGGTGTGGGCGCTGATCGATGTGCCGGACCGCCCCTATGCGCTCTCCGTCATGTCCAACTACGGCGGCAACGGCGGGGCGGTCATCGAGGCGGTCTCCGCGGCGGCGTTCGACTACTTCAGCCGTCTGAGCGGGATCACGGACTACGGCACACGCGTGCCCCTGGAGGTCAAGCGACGCGTGGGTGGAGCGCGCTAGCCGCCCGGCGGCAGGCCAGTCTCGAGGGGCGGATCCTGGGAACCCAGGAGCCGCGTTTGCGCGATCACGAGACCCCCACCACGTGAACCTCTACGGCCCTCGAAGGGGATTGAGGCCACGAATCAGCTCGACGACCGAACCCGGCTGCATCCACTCTGCCAGGCCGGCTACCAGCAGCGAGAGGCCGAACGCGAAGCGCAGGGCCGAGACGGACCACGTGATCGCGTGGCCGTAGAGGGGAACGGCGCGATGGTCTCCGTCGGTGGGTAGAGCAGGCGCGACGTGCACCACGGCGGTCGCTACCAGCAATGCCCCCGCCACCATGACCGTCCAGGGCCACCCGGGCCCTGCACCATACAGACGGGCGATCGCACCGGCGCGAAAGGTTTCCACCACTCCGCCTGCAATCAGCAAGCCGCCGACCAGGAGGTAGCGCCCGCTGGAGATGCGGGCGGGAACCCCCACCAGCGTGACGGAGCGCCGCCCGGCGACCACATTCTCTGAAGGTCGCTGCAGCCCGGATTGGCGCTCGGCCGATCCTCGCACGAAGTCCTCCAGGTGCACCGAAACCAGGACCGCGCCGAAGGCCGCGGTGGCGATTCCCGGGAGCCCCACGGACCAGGCTACGATCACAGCGGCCAGCGCCGCGAACGGGAGGACGGCCCGGACGAGCCCCTTCGGCGAACGGCGTGGTGACGAGGGGGTGTTCACCGGAGATTGGCCCGGTATTCGACGCGCACCCACCGTTCCGTCATCAGGCCGGTGCCGTCCGGCGCACCCGGCGTACGGATGCGGCGCAGACTGGAGCGTAGGGCGATCGTCTGGCTGGGCGTCACCCGCCACTGCACGTCTCCCAGCGGGTAGATCTCGCGCGTAGCCTCGGCCCCCTCCAGGCCGCTGTCGGTGATCTGCATCTGGGTGCTGACGGACAAACGACCCTGGAGTCCGGTCCAGGCCACCCCGGGCGAGATCGACGTGATCGCGGTCGCCAGCGTGTCGACCTCGACGCGCGTGCGGTTGCCGTTGGCCAGGATGGACAGACCGTTCCGGAGGCTCGAAGTCCACGACACCAGCAACGTGGTAGCCCTGGTGTTCGTGTCGGTGCCCGCCCCGGGCACGGTCTGATCGGAGCGCTGCTGCGTGAAGGCTCCCACCAGCGAGTGGGTCACGCTGCCGGTCGCGAACGCGAACCGCGGCGTCACCCCGACGTTGGAGGCCACGTAGCGAATCAGTGCGGTGTCCGGCTCCAGTAGCGAGGCCTGGCGGGTATCGTTCGCGTTGTTGGAGAACGTCAGATTGACTCCGAACTGGGGCAGCGGCTGCAGGTCGGCCGTGAGATTGTAGACGGCCCGAGTGGTTTCCGGTGCTCCGTCCACTCGCGCCGCGCGGTTCTCCTGACGCCAACCCGCCGTCCCGTTCAGTGTGGCGCGGCCCTGCGCGAGGGCCACGCGGCCGGTGAGCCCCAGATCGCGCCGGTCGCTGGAAAGCTGTTCGTTGCCGTGGGTCGTGAAGCCGCGGTCCAGCCACTCCCCGGTCACGCCCAGCGACCAGCGAGGCTCCGTCCAGATCGCGCTTCCCGACAGCGCCTGCCCCGGGGTCTCCTGATCCGGTGTTCGCAGGTCACGGAGGTGGCGGGAAGCCGCACCCTCCGCGTGCAACACCAAGCGGTGCTCCAGGAGCGGTAGCTCGCCTACCAATCCAGCCACCCGGTTGCGGGCAGGCAGCAGGGCCAAGGAGTCCGTAGCTGTTCCGAGCGAGGTTCCATCGTCCTCGGATTGCATCACGGACAACTCCGCCCACGCGTCGCCTTCGCGCCCCACGCCGACGCGGCCGGCGAGCAGGTTGCGCTCCAGCGCCGCTCCGCTGAACCCGCCCGGCGGACCGAACACGGCCCGCCGCGTTCGCCCGGCCGCGACGCCCAGCCGCAAGAGGCCCGGATTCAGATCGAAGCCTCCGCCCCGCACGGTGTTGTCCGCCAGCGTGTAGCGCGAGTAGCGCGGCGTGAACCATCCGGCATGGAGCTGTGCCCAGCGCCACCGCGGGCTGAGCCCCACCTGCGTGATCTCCTGACGGAAGCTCACCTGCTCTGAGCTGAGCACTGCGCTGAACGGCAGGGTGAAGAGGCCGTTCACGTCGACGGAGAGATTGGCGAGCACGCGCCCGGTCCGACCCGGGCGTGTGGCCGCTCCCTGCCCGTCCCGCCCGTAGAGTTCGCCCCAGGCGGTGAAGCGCCCTGTCAGTCGCACTCCGGCCGGAAGCGTCGCGACCGGCGTCTGCGCCGCAGCGGCAACCGGTGCACCAAACAGCACGAGGCCGATCAAGGCATCGAGCCACGGGCGCGCCCGCCCCGCCTTCGCCCCGCTCATCGCCGCCCGCTCACTGCCGCCGAAGCCGGCCCCTCGACGTCGCCCCGCACGACCGTGACAAAGTAGAAGTACCGCACTCCGGCACGCGCACGGGCATCGGTCCAGGTGAGCGCCTCCAGAGGCACCTCCCCGACGACTTCGGACCGACCCGCTCCGGCCGAGCGATGTACGCGCACGACCGCGGGCGGACCGTCGACAGGGTCCCATTCCAGCACGATCCCGTCTCCGCCGCGCGAGGCGCGTAGGTTGCCGGGTGGGACGGGGAGCGCCCGCGGAACCTCGACGCGCAGGGGCAGCGCGTAGGGACCGGCACCGGCCCCCAGCCACTCGGCCCGTACGGAATACTCGTACAGTCGGCCCGGATCGAGCCCGCGATCGCGGAAGCGGTTGGCGTTCAGAGCGAGCGTATCGCCCGTTACGTCCACCCAGGTCGTGTCGCGGACCGCGGCTACCCGTCGGTACACGCGGTAGCGCACCCCGGGCATCCGTGGCACCGGTGCGTTCCACCCGAGCTCGACGCTGTCACCGTCCACCCACGCGTCGAGAGCGGTAGGCGCACCCGGCGGCCCAACCGCCCGCCCCACCACCGGGTCGGAGAGGCCCCACTCGCCGGGCACCTCGCTCACGCTGATGGCCCGCACCAGGTACGTATACGCGCGCCCCGCGTCGAAGACCGAGACCGAATCGACGAACACGGTGTCGTCGGGCCCCAGCACGTCGCTTACGGTCGTGAGTGCCGGAACTTCCGCGGCGGCCTCGATGCCTCCACTGGCACGAGCGACGACGTAGCCGCGCAGGTCGGTCTCCGCGCTCCGGAACCAGACGATCTCGACGCCACCACCCTCCCGGCCGGTCGCCCGCACCCCATACGGTGCGGTCGGCGGAGTGAGCGTACGCGACAGCCCGAACGTCGTGGCCGTCGGTGGTCCGATCTCTCCGCGTGGGCCGACCACGCGAAGGCGGTAGTAGTGTGCCCGGCCGGGCTCGGCGGAGACATCCGTCCACGACGAGTCTCCAGGCGGCACCTCCCCCACGTGGGTCCAGGGGCCCTCCAGGGCCGGCGCGCGCTCGACGCGAAACGCGCGGATGCGCTCGCGCTCCCTGAAGCTCCAACGGACCACCAAACCCACAGTGTCCACGGACTCGACCCGTAGGGCCGTGGGGGCGGTGAGGGCAGCCGCGTCGGACGCGTAGAGCGTCGTCGTGTCCGAGGCCGGCCCGCGATTGAAGAACAAGTCGCGCGGCACCAGGAAGTACTGGTAGGTGCCCTCGGGCCGCACCGCGTGATCCTCGTAGCGCGCCCGCAGGGAATCACCCACCAGGATCAGCGCCCCGATGGAGTCGATCATCTGGTACTCTCCGGCCAACCCCTCTCGGCGCCACACCTCCAGGAAGCGGCCGGTATGCCCTCGCTCCAGATGCCAGTACGACACCGCGACCGAGTCGCGCGCCTGCCCACCCAGCCCCACGATCGGCGCAAAGGTCACTTCGGATGGGAAGCCCACGGGTGTGGTGACGCGTTCGTTGGAGAGCGTTCCCGAAGCGTCCACGTCCCGGATGCGGTACTCGTAGCGCTCACCGCTCCGTACGTCCGCGTCCAGGCCGTAGAAGCCCAACGCCAGTCGAATCCGGTCATCCGCCAGGATGCCCGCCAGCGCATCCACCGTGGGGTTGGCCGCGATGAACGCCCAGACGGAGGCGTCGTCCGGCTGTTCCAGGATGTCCCGGACCTGACTGCGTGTATCCTCGGCGAGCAGCGAAAAGAACGTCTCGGCCGTGGGTACCGCGGCCACGTCCGCCACCTGTACCCAGGTGGACTCCCCGACGCGGCGCCGCTCGATACGGCGGGCGACGATCCCGTCCACGGGATGCTCCGTGGACACGGCCGTGCCTCCAGTCCAGACGTAGATCCCACGAGGTCCGGCGAACGCCAGCGAATCCGCGGCGCTCTGCGCACGCACCGGTCGTGGCACGCACAGAGCCGCACCCAGAAGAAGCCAGCCGATCCGTCTCATCGGTAGTAGATCCGGAAGTACGACCCGGTGTCGGTATCCCAGTTGTAGCCGAGCTGGGCATCCGCACCGAGGCCGATGGTGAACGACTTGGATTTGTCCAGGCAGAAGTCGTCGACGCCCACGCCGTAGCTGGCGCCGCCCCTGAGATCGAGGCTGGTCCCGCCCTGCACGTACCAGGCGCCGTCCGAGCGGTAGGAGCCCTGCGCACCCAGCTCGTAGAGCGCCTGTCCCCACACGCTCACGCAGAGGCCCAGACCGAACTTGGCCGATACGCCCACGTCCGCTCCGGTGGCGCTACCCACGAAGAGCGTCGTGGCATTCTGCCAGTTCATGCCGAGGCGCAGGTCGCCCCAGACGTCACACCACACGGCGACCTTGGCGACACCGATGTCGAAGCTGCCGGACGGGCAGATGGGTACGGGCACGGTGACCCGGCCGTTGAGATAGAACCCGTCGATGTCGTGGAACGACGAGGGGATGGGCTTGGTCAGGTAGGCACTGGCCTTCTGCAGCAGGGCGGGCGGGAGCACCACGTCTCCAGTGATGAACGCGGCGGTGCCCTCCACGTGCGGCGAGTTGAGCGTGAAGTTGGCCCCGGAGAAGACATACCAGTAGCGCGCCCCTGGCCGACCGCTGAACTGCAGCTCCGCGGTCCCCTGCGCGGATAGACCGGTCGCGATGGCACCGCTGAACTCGAGCGAGCCCTCGTAGCGCTGCTCCTCGAAGTTGATGAACAACTGAACGTCCCCCAGCGGCGTGCTGACGCCACGCACGCCGAACCCACCGGTGCCGGCGAGCACGTTGCCTCCCTGCACGCTCACCGACAGATCCCCTTCCAACTCCGTGCCCAGCGCGAGCGTTCCGGTCCAATCGACGACCCAGGCCCCATTCTCGACGCGCGCCCCGCCCCCCAGATCGCGAGCCCGGATCTCGCCGACGTCGAACGTGGCATCTGCAGCCGGCGTGGCCTCGATGCGGTCACTTCCACTCCGGGGCGCTCTCAGGAACTCGCTCTTCACGGAGAACTTGCCCGGCACGTAGACCTGGGCCTCGGCGCGGAAGCCGTCGGGCGCGAGCGTGCCCTTGGTCAGGCGCAGCTTGGCACCGCTGACGTCCGCCGGCTCGAAGTCGACGGGCGTCAGGTGGAAGACGGGTTCCCCTTGTTCCAAGGTGTAGTAGACGTCCGCCCCTGCCGCAGACAGCGCCGGCACCTTCAGGTCGAGACCACCCGCGAAGCCCACCGAGGCCTCGTTGAAGCCCATGGCGCCCACGGTGTAGTCCGCAGTCTCGAACAACCGCACCGTCTGATCGCTGTCCAAGGAGAGCGAGTGCGTTCCGCTCGAACGGAACACGCTCGCGTTCAGCGTGAGCTTGCCCTCCGCCCCAAAGCCCGGGAGCCCCGCCACCACTCCACCCTCCCCGAGCAACGTCCACGGGCCCTGCACGCTCTCGCGCCCGAAGCTCAGATTCTCGGCGAAGCCCAACGGGACGATGCCAGAGAGCAGCACCGGCCCTCGGCCGAATGTGCCGCCCTGCAGCGTCGTGGGCGTGACGCCCATGCCGAGGAACGGGAACGTGGTCACGCTGGACGCCTGCCCCGGGACCAAGGGCGCCACCACGGCCCCTTTGGCCAGGAGGAGCTTGCCGGAGCTCACCGACCAGGCGTCGGCCTGAAGTCGCCAACCTTGCAGGGCCATCTCGACCGTCTGCTCTCCCGTAAGGGGATAGACCACACCGTTCCCAGGGCCCGGCACCACACGAAGGGACGGCAGGCGTAGCGCGAGATCGCCGGCACCCGGGATCTGCGTGTGGACGGTCGTCGTCAGTCGCGCCCCATCGTTTCGAAGCGAGCTGGCGGTGGGATCCGTATCCGCCGTGAACCCGAACAGACGCAGTGGCAGTGCACCGCCATCCGAGCGGCCGACGCGGAACTCCGCCTCGCCACCGGCACCCTGGCCGCCTGCCGTGAGTGTCTGCAGCGTAGCCGCCTGGGCCCCGGTGGCATCGCCCCGCAGCAGATGCACAGGCACGGGCTGGCCCTGCGCGTCAACGAAGCGCAACTCGGCATCGCTGACCGCGCTGAAGGAGGTCGGGAGAAGTTCGACCGCGCCTTCCAGGGCACCGACTCCATCGCCACGGTCCCGCACCAGCAGCCCCCCCGCACGCGCCTGCCGGGCCAGGAAGTCGGCGTCACCGTACAAGCGAAGATCCAAGGCGGCCCGCGACAGGAGCACGCGCCCAGCGACGGGAGTGGAGCCACCGGCGGCTGAGCTCCGCACCAGCACGGAGTCGAAGGGCAGTGCGATGTGCGCGTCTTCGCTCGCGAAGACCGGGTCGCTGCCCGACGCCAGCAGAGCGCCCGAGATGCGCACGCCGTTCGACGCCGGAACCAGCGTATGGACCTCCAGTGGGAAGCCCAGCAAAGTGCTCAGGTCGATTCCGGCATACGCTGTGAGGTGGAAATCGGCGGCCGCGGCCTTACCTGACTCGGTGGCCACCACGACGGAGTCGCCGATGAGTTGGGAGCCGGCCTTGCCCGCGCGCACCAGCACGCCGCCCGAGGGAACGCCACGGATCTGGAAGCGTCCGCTGGCGTCGGTGGTGTCCTGCAACACGTCGAAGCTCGGGCCGGATCCGACCACGAAGACCCGCGCCCCGGGAACGGGCGCGCTCTCGGCGCTGTCCGCCCAGACGGTGCCCTCGATGCGGGCCCCGCGCTTCAGATAGGCGCAGCGTTCGGCGAACTCGCGCGCCGCCGGGACCGAGTACTGGGGCACCTGATAGAGCCAGTCTCCGCCGTCGGGCCCTTCGATGCGCACACCCACGTCGTTGCCGGGCGCTTCCCAGGCGAATTCCGCCCATCCCTCCGGGTCCGACGTGGTGGAGGGCGCGCCCGCGACTTCGAGCGTGAGCCGGGCGCCCACGACCGGCGTACCGGCACAGGCCCGGTTCAGGGTCGACGCTGCGGCATCCAGCACGCGCACGCGCAGTCGGTGGAGCCTCCGCTTCACCGTCACCACGCCGAGGTCCGACGCACCGGCAGGGACTGTGATGGCAAGGGTGTCGACGAAGTACTTGGGCCCGGCGTCCACGATCAGGCGGCGCTGACCCGAGCTGGCGGGTAGCTCGAACTCCCAGCCGCTCACGACCGGGAGCTCAGCGACGAGCAGTTGCGCCGCGGGCTGTGGAGGGAACCCTCGCCGTGCTGCCGATGCGGGTAGGGTCGCCAGAGCCGTTTCGACCGCTTCGATCTGACGGGCCGACGGGGACCCGCCGGGGCCCTGGATCAGGCCCGGCACGTAGAGCGCCTGGGTGTCGCCAGAGGCGGCGCCGAAGAGCGCATGGGTCTGCACTTCCACACCGTCGTCCACACGCACGCGCGCGAAGGTGGGCTGACCCGTCTCGTCCGCCACCCGACCGCGAACGAGCCCGTCCGGCTTCATGAGATGGGTGTGTTCGACGCGCTGACCGTCCGCGATCGCCGGTACGGGGAACGTGTCCGCCTGGAAGCCGGCCGCGTACACCCCGACCGCGTACCCCGAGCCGGGCCGCAGATCTTTGAACACGAAGCGCCCCGAATCGGACGCCGCCAGGAAGCGCGCCTGCACGTGCTGCCCGTTCTGGCGCAGGAACACCGCGGCCTTTCCCACGGGTGTCGTGGTCCCCGCGCGCAGGATCGTCCCTACGTAGCTGGGCGCCTCGGGGATGGTCACCAGGGTGAGGGTGTCGGACAGGAGGCGGTACTGCTCGTTGAAGTACGCGTCGTCGTAGGCTTTGGAGCTGCCAATCACCAGAGGCCAGGACCGCGCGTAGCGCTGCAGAATGGGCCTATAGGCGTACGGCATGGAGGGGTCGCTCCACACGCGCACGTAGTAGTGGTCGTTGGGCCCCACATTGCGTACCAGGCGCGTGAACGTGACCTCGCCACGGTTCGCGCTCGATGCTTCGCCCAGAACGGCGTAGGAGGCGCGGCTACCCGACTGCACCAGGACGCCGGACGGCGTCCAGCTCGGCCGCGGCGTGGGCCCGACTCCCTCTTCGGCCGGCACGGCAGTGGGCCGCCGCTCGCGCAGGAGTTGCACGCGCAGGTCACTCGGTGGCCCGTTGCTCCCCAGTCGGATCAGCTTGACGGTGGTCTGGTAGGAGCGGACCAGCGAGACCAGCGTGCCCGCGTCACCGGTCCGGTCCGCGTCCAGCACCAACTCGTCGGACGGGTTCAGGTAGTGGGGGTCCCCGACCTCCAGCGTGTAGTAGCGGACCAGTGTGGCGTTGGTCTCGAAAGAGGCCAGGTCACCGTAGCCGAACTGGACCGTCTTGCCTTCCGCCAGCACGCCCGTGGGGTCGTCGTCGTGGAAGAGGAAGAAGAAGTCGCCGTTGGTGTTGGTGACGCCGGAGGCGACGATCGCATCGGCATCGTCGTAGCGCACCGCTCCGACCGACACCTCTCCGGTGGCCACATAGCGGGTGGCGGTGCGGTAGCGCACGCGCAGTCGAACGGGGACACCGGCGAGCGGATGCCGCTCGTTGCGTGCCAACTGATTGGCCAGCTCGGCCAGGATGGGCGCGCTCGACGCCGGCACCTCGGACGGGGGTGGCGCCTGGCCGAGTCCGTACTTCTTGGGCAGCGCCGCAGGTGCACTGACCTGGATGCGCGTGGGCGCCGGCAGATCACCGGGCTCGAAGGTGTAGTCGAGGTGCCCGCGCAGGGAGGCGTTGTAGAACTTGGACACCTGCGACGGATGTCCGGGGTCGGGTTGGGAGCCGCCGGTGGCGGGGCCGCTGGCACGGAGCGTCACTGCGGGGGTCTCGAACTCGAATCCGAAGACCTCGCTCAGACCGCTGTTCAGTCCGAAGGGCTGTCCGTTGCGCACGGCCTGTACGCGCCACGCGTAGCGCTTGCCGTCTTCCAGCGGCTGCGCCGCCACAGGATAGAGCAGGGCGGTGACTCCCATCATGACCTGCTCCACCAGCGGCGGATTGGCGGCCAGAGCCTGCACAGCGCTCTGCCCCTCGAGCACCTCGACCACGCGCACCTGATAGCCCACTCCGGTGGCGCCCTGCCCCACCACCGGCGTCCACTGCAGCACGGGGAACCGCATGGTGAGGACGGTTTGGTCCGCCGGTGCGATCAGGCGCGGTGGCGCGGGGAACGAGAGGGTCCAGGCCGCACAGGTCTCGATGTCCGGCAAGGCCGCACCGAAGACCGACAGCGACGAGAACGCAGCGCAGAGCCGGTAGCTCCCGTCCGGGAGACGGCCGGTCGCGGAGAGCACACCCGCCACGTCCGCGGAGAGGGCCATCTCCTGCCAGGCCGCGATCTGCGGCGCGGTCCAGGTGGTGGCCGCTGTGGCGGGCAGCACGCTGATCGATCCGGGGACACTGCCCACCGGGGTGCCGTCACGGCTGAGGCGCAGCTCGAGCTGCGCGTCCACGTCGCCCCCCGTCGAATTGGTGACGATCAGCTGGAGCGAGCTGGGCAGCTGGCTCCAATCGTTCGGGTTCTGCACGGCGACGGGGGCCGCCAGGGTCGCGGTAACGGACCCGCTCAGTTGGACCTGGAAGGCCGCGCAGGCTGTGACTGGCGCGAAGACCGGCACGGAGGTCGTGCTGGCGACGTCCACGCACAGCTCGTAGCTGCCGATCGGCAGGCGGCCGGTCGCGGTCACCTGCGCGGCGACGGGACCGGAGAGAGACAGATCGCTCCAGCGCCCCACTTCGCCGCTCTGGAAGGTGCGCACTCCATCGGGAAGCGACGTTATGTCGCTCGGCGCCACGCCGACGTCCTGCCCGTCCTTGCGCAGGCGCACGCCCACGCCCACGGAGACCGCGGCCCCGACGTTGCTGGTGGTCACGAGTGTGAACGCCGACGGCGTGGTGGCCCACGCGGCCGGCGCCGCCGGCACGTTGGCCACCGCCAGCGTAGCCTGCACGGAGGCGACCTGGATGACGAAGGATGCGCACGAGGTGACGTTCGCGAACGCGGCAGGGGAGTCCGCGCTGGCGATGTCCAGGCAGAGCTCGTACCCGCCGCCGGGCAGCCGCCCGGTCGCTGCCACCGCCGCCGCGACCGCTCCGGTCAGCGACAGGTCACCCCAGCGCGCAACCTGTTGGCTGGTGAAGGTGGCAGTGCCGGCGGGAAGCTGCTGGATGTCGCTGGGGACCACGCCCACCTGGGCCCCGTCTTTGCGCAAGCGGCCGGACACGTTGACCGGCAACGCCGAGCCGGCGTTGCTGGACGTGATCAGCGTGAACAACCCCGGACGCGTAGCCCACTCCGATACCTGCGGCGGCACGCCCGCGGCCGTCAACGAAGCGCTGACCTGAGGGCCCTGCACCACGAACGTCGTGCAGGCCTGCGTCGAGAAGGTGCGGGGACCACCGCCCGGGATCGTCCAGGTCAGGTCCATGCAGAATTCGTAGGGGCCGGCGGGCAGGCGACCCGTGGCAGCCACGGCCGCAGCAACGGCACCCGTGAGGGCGAGCTCGTTCCAACGAGCCAGGGTGGCATGAGTGTGCGTGGTCGTACCGGGCAGGATGAAGTCCAGGTCGCTGGGCACGGACCCCACCTGCTGTCCCCGGAACATCAGCCGCCCCACGAACGTGGCGGTCAGGTCGACGCCGGCCGTGTTGAGGGTGACCAGCGTGAAGGAGCTCGCTTGCGGCCAGGTCCCGGGCGTGGCCGGGACGTTGACGCCCGTCAGCGTGGCGGTGACCTGGGCGGCCCCCTCCGTGCTCCCCGCGCTGGCCAGGGCGAGCAGCCAAAGCACCGTACGACCGCGACGACCACGCACCCTGACCTCCAAGCGAGTGCATGCCCTGGCGAGCATGCGTCAGGTTCGGGGCGGGGCGCACCCTGCGCCCGCTCGGAGGCACAGACGCAAGGGAAGAGTGGAACGGGCCACCAAGGCGGACGCCGGGTGTGACGAAGGGGTCCAGGACAGTGCCAGGCCACTTCGAAGGGGGGAGCCGCGACGACGTGACGCCGCGTGGTCAGGCGGTCGTGTCCCTCAAGTCCTCGACCCCAGGGACCCCGAGGTCTTCCAGGAAGAAGGCTGCCAACTCCGCACGCCCACCGAGCCCGGACTTGCGGTAGACCGCCACCGCGTGCTGTCGCACCGTGCGTTCGCTGCGGGCAGTGACCTTGGCAATACGTTTGTGGCTGTGCCCCTTGAGGAGCATGAGCGCAGTTTCCCGCTCGGCCGGGGTGAGGCCCCAGCGATCGAACTCGCCGCCGATGGCCTCCCCCAGCCCACTGAGCGCACGCGCGGCCTTTTCGCGCCAGACGTCCCGCTCCGCGCGGTGTCGCTCGAGCGCCCCTTCCAAGGCGCTCACCTCCCGTGAGGACTGGAACCAGCCCCTCGCCAGATAGCTGGCCGCGCCGAGGCTCACAACGACCATGAGCACCTCGAACAGCACGTGGGCGCTGAGCAAGGTGTCCGGTTGATCCAGGATCAGGTCGATGACGCCCCCCACCATGATGACGAGGAACGCGGCCGCCAGGATCAATTGGATGCGCGGCGGCGCCACCGGCTCGGATGCAGGCATGGGGTACGCTGCGTCAGACGGTCGTCACCCAGTCGCGCAGGATGCGCTCCGTCTCCTCGGAGTGCCCGCTCTCGTCGCGGACCATGTCCTCGAGCTGGACGGCCAACCCCTTGTCGCCGTACGCCTCCGCCTGCTGGGCGCGTTCGGTGTAGTCCGCGGCGGCGCGGCGCTCGGCAGCCAGCACCGCCTCCAGCATCTCCCGATTGGTCTTGGCTGGCGGTACCGCGCGCGGAACCGTGGTCGGCTCTCCCCCGAGCGCGACGATCTTGTTGGCCAGGTACTGCGCGTGCAACTGCTCGTCTGCGACCTCGGTCAGATAGAACTGGGCGAGCTGTGGTCGGTAGGGACCGGTCGCCTTCGCCGCGTACGTCAGGTATTGGATGATGGCGCCCAACTCGCCAGCGAGGTCCTCGTTCAGGTTCTTGATCAGCGTAGCCTTGTCCATGCGCTCCGTCCTCTATGGTCTCGTGCGCGTTCGCGTCACGCGAACGGCGGTTCGTCTCGATGGTTGAGTGCAGAAGCGGACCCCGGAGGTTCCCGTAGGGTCCTTGGTTCGATCTTCAATCGATCCCGAATGCGCTCCAGGATGCGTGCGTCGACGGGTTCGGATGCCAACGTCGCGCAGACGGTACGCGCCCCATCCAAAGCTTCGAAGGTGGCGCGGCACCGGTCGCACACCACCGCGTCGGGCAACGGGAAAGGGGCCCCTCGGTCCAGGGCGCCCTGTCGCACGCTCAGCAGATCCGCGCACTCGCGGTCGGCGGTCTCGCCAACCCGGTGCAAGGCCCCCGTGTGGCTCGCGAGCGCCGCAGCGACCTTGAGGCGGGCCCGGTGCACACGGGTCTTCACCGTGGCCACGGGGGCGTCCAACACATCCGATACCTCGGCGAGGGACAGGCCCTCGAGGTCTTTGAGCATCAACGGGAGCCGGAAGTCGGGGGGAAGCGACGCCACGGCCGCTCGCAGCGCAGCATCCCGATCCAAACGTTCCAACTCCGCCAGCGGATCGGAGGTGCCTTCGCTGACGAGCTGCCTCACCGGCGCGCCTTCATCGGGAATCAGGGCGACGAACCGTCGGGGCTCTCCGGCCCGGCGCCGCTCCAGGCGCTGACAGGCACGCGTCGCGATCGTGTAGAGCCACGTCGATTCCGCCGCCCTGCCTTCGAAGGCGTCCCAGGCAGCAAGCGCCCGCAGGAACGTCTCCTGAACCAGATCCTCGGCCGAGTCCGGCGAGTCGCACACGTGACGCCCCAGGCGGAGAATCCTGGGGGCGTACGCGTCGAACATCCTGGAGACCGCTGCTTCAGCCGATTCTCGGTCCTGCGGAGCGTTCATCCCCCCACCCTACCGACTCGGTTCGACCCCTTCAAGGTGCCGGGCTCGACGGCCGGGAACCCCCGGAGCCGCCTATGTCACCTACGTGATGGAGCCACCCAGAGGGCGGTGGTCGAACCGGGATGAGGAGGGGAATCATGAGGTACGGTCGCAGACTTCGGCTGACGCTCCCGCTGGTGGGCGTCTTGGTGGCTTCGGGCGTCCTCGCTGCCTGTGACGACGACCCGACCACGTCCAGTTCCGAGCCGCTCACGGCCGACGTGATGGCGGTCCTGGAAGAGGCGATCCAGGACGAGTATCGGGCGGAGAACATCTATCTGCGGGTGCTGGCCGATCACGGCGACGTCATTCCGTTCCGGAACATCGTCTATGCGGAGGAGCGGCATTCGCAGGCCCTGGGTTGGCTCTTCGTGAGCCGGGGGCTCGCCGTCCCGCTCAGCGATTGGGATCTCGGGAACGTCCCCACGTTCGGCACGGTGGCGGAGGCCTGCGCGGCCGGGGTGATCGCCGAGCAGGAGAACATCGCCATGTACGACGACTTCCTCGCGGAGACCCTTCCGGCGGACGTCCGAACCGTGTTCACCAACAACCGGGCCGCCTCCTTGGATCGGCACCTGCCCGCCTTCCAGGCCTGTTCCTGAGCCAAGAAGGCCGGGGCCTCCGTCATTTGCCGGACGGCGTGTCAGGGGCTCCCCTCCACGCCGACTCCGGCATCTGCCGGATGGCTCCAAGTGGTGGCTCTGTAGAGCGTTGGGCACGCAGGACGGCGCGAAGTGAGTTGAGCGGACGGGGGCAATCCATGGAGGCGAACCGCTGATGCTGGCACTGCTGCTCGTGTCGGGGCTGGCCCTGTCGCCCCCGGATACCGTGGTGCTGGATGTGCAGAGCGCGCTCGGGCGAGGGCTGGATGCCTCGCCGATTCTGGCCGCGGCCCTTCACCGGGCGGACGCGGTCGCGGAGCTGGCCGCGCAGGCCAGGGCCTGGCCCAACCCCCACCTGGGGCTGGCCGCCGAGAACGTGGGGCAGCAGTCCGCGTTCACCGGGCTGACCGGCTGGGACGGCCTGGAGGGGCAGGCGGTGCTTACCGCGCCCCTGCCCTTGGGGTGGGAGCGTTCCGGCAGCATCCGCGTGGCCCGCGCCGAGGACCGCATCGCGCAGGCGGGAGGTGAGGTGGCCGAGTTGCAGGTCCGGGCCGCGCTCATCGCCCAACTGGGCGCCTTTCTCCGCCAACAGGCCCTGGTCCAGACGGCCCGCGAGGAGCTGGGAACGCTCACCCGCATCGCCGAGGCCTTGTCGCTCCAGGCGAGCGCCGGCCGAGCGCCCACCGGGGACGCCGCCCGAGCGCAGTTGGCCCGTGTGATGGCCGTCACGGGTCTGGCTCGCCGGGAGGCCGAGTTGGCGCGCAACTCGGCGGAGTTGGCACGGCAGCTCGGGTTGTCTCCCGATACGCCGCTCCGCATCGAGACGGAGCCCTGCGATCGGTCCACCGCGCCGCCCACCGGTATGCCCGGCGTGGAGGCGCCCGAGCTCCGCATCGCCGAAGCGCGGGTCGACGCCGCCCGCGGCTACGTCGTGACGGCGCGCGGCCTTGCCCTCCCCGACCTGGAGCCGCAGCTCGGCCTGCGCCGCACAGGGGGGCAGACCGGGTTCTATCTGGGGCTCTCCACGCAGTTGCCCCTGTTCGATCTGGGAGCGAGGCGCCTCTCGGCGGCTCGGGCCCAGGAGCAGGCCGCCCTGGCCGACCAGGAAGAGCAGGCGTCGCGCTGGGTGGCGGGACACGCGGCCGCCCTGAACACCCTGGCTGTGCTCCAAGCGGCGGGCGAGAGCTTCGGGCAGCAATGGCGTCTGGATCTCGAGCAGACCGTCACCGCCGCCGAAGCCCGCTACGAGCTCGGAGAGGGCACCCTGGTCGAACTGCTCGACAGCCGCCGTGCGCGCTTGCAGGCACTCGACGACTACCACGCCTGGCTGGCGGAATGGTGGGGTGCCCGCACCGACCTGGCGCGCCTGGAAGGACGACCGCTGGACGCGTCCTTGCTCTGCACCGACCCCCTCCGGGAGATCCCATGATGACGTCCCCGACGTTGCGCCGCGGCGCGCTGCTGGTCGCCACCCTGTTGGCTGCGTGTGGCGGCGCTGAGCCGGCGCCCGAGGCTCCCGAGGCGCTGCCCTCGGGCACCATCCGTCTGAGCGATGCCCAGATGCGGGCGGCCGGCATCGCAAGCGCACGCATGGAGTCCACCACGATCCGCCAACCGGTGCGGGTGCCGGGCTCGGTGCAGAGTCCGGATACGGCGCAGGTGGCCATCGGATCGGTGGTGGAAGGCCGCGTGGTCACGGTGCACGTGCTTCCGGGAGACGCAGTGCGGAAGGGGCAGCCCCTGGTCGAGATCCACTCCCACGAGCTCGCCTCCGCCGAGCGGGACCTCTCGGCCGCCGAAGCCGAGCGCACCTTCCGTAGCAACGCGCTGGAGCGCTCCGAGAAGCTCTTCCAAGCAGGAGCCGTTTCGCTCGAGGAGGTCGAGCGCCGGCGAGCGGACTTCCAGGCCGCGGACGCCGAACTCGTGCGCGCCACCGAGATGGTCGAGCACCTGAACCCCTCGTCGAGGGGGAACGTGACGGCGGTGGCGCCGCGCAGCGGGACGGTATTCATGGTGCACGCCAAGCCGGGTGAAGCCGTCCTGCCGGGCACGCCGCTGCTGGAGATGGGCTCGACCGACGCGCTCTGGGTGACCGCCTTCGTGCCGGAAAACACGTCCAGCGCGCTCGCGGTTGGAGACGAGGTGACCGTGCGCTTCCGCTCCGTTCCGGGACTCGCCGTGAGCGCGCGTCTCATCCGGGCCAGCGACTTCGTCGATCCTACGAATCGTTCGGTGGAGATGCGCTTCGCGCTGAACAGCATCCCGGAAGGGGTGCGTCCAGGAAGCTTCGCGATCGTGGACGTGACCACCAGCGAGGCGTTCCAGGGCGTGGAGCTCAGTGAGGACGCCGCGGTGCGGATGGGCGAGGAAGACGTGGTCTTCGTTGTGGAGTCCCCCGGCGTATTCCGGGCCGTCAACGTGGTCGCCGTTCCCGTCCGGGACGGTCACGTCGCCGTGCGCGGGCTACCCGCCGACGCGGAGATCGTCACCCAGGGCGCGTACTTCCTGAAGGCAGCACTCGAAGTCTCCGCCGGAGCTGAGACCGGAGACGGCGCATGATCCGCAGGCTCATCGAGTTCTCTCTGCGGCAACCTTTCTACATCGCCGGCGGCATGGCAACGCTGGCGGCGGTGGGGCTGTATGCGTTCGCCACCCTTCCCTTCGAGGCCTTCCCGGATCTGACCGCCAACTCCGTTTCCGTCATCGCGGACGCACCGGGCACGGCGCCGCAGGACGTCGAGCAGCTCGTCACCTATCCCATCGAACGGTCACTGCTGGGCCTCCCCAACACCGAGTCGGTGCGGTCGACCACCAAGTTCGGTCTGGCGATGACGCAGGTGGTCTTCGAGGACGGAGTCGATCCCTACTTCGCACGGCAGCTGGTCGCCGAGCGGCTGGCCAATCTCAGCGGCGACCTTCCCGAGAACGTCAGCGTGAGCATGGGGCCCGTGGCCACGGCCATGGGCGAGGTCTACCAGTACGTGCTCGCCTCTGAGGATGCCCGGGTCTCCGCCACCGACCTCAAGACGCTCCAGGACTACTCGATCGCACCTCAGCTGCGCACGGTCGACGGCGTCGCCGAAGTGAATTCGTGGGGAGGTCTTACCGAGCAGTATCACGTCATCGTCGAGCCCGGACGTCTCATCCAGGCCGGGCTCACGCTCGCCGACGTGGAGCAGGCCTTGGCCGAGAACAACCGCAACTTCGGGGGCACCTACACCGAGACGCGTGGGGAGCGTTTCATCGTGCGGGGCATCGGTCGCTTGGGCGGGGTCGACGATCTGGCCGATGTGGCGGTGGCCACCCGGGACGGCGTCCCGATCCACATCCATGACATCGCCACCGTTACGCGAGGGGCGCTTCCCCGCCAGGGAGCCGTGACGATCGACGGCGAAGGGGAGGTCGTGGCGGGCATGGTCATCATGCGCAAGGGCGCCAACGCGCTGCGCGTCCTGGAGCGCGTGCAGGAGCGGATCGATCAGATCCTACCGACACTCCCCGAAGGCGTGCGGCTCGTACCGTTCTACAACCAGGGCCGGCTCGTCGAGCAGACCACCCACACCATCGAGAAGAACCTGCTGCTGGGCGGCACCCTGGTGGTGATCCTGCTCTGGGGCTTCCTGCGCAACATCGCAGCGTCGGTGCTGGTCGCGCTGGTCATCCCGCTCTCGATGCTCTGGGCTTTCGTGGCGATGCGTCTGTTCGGGTTCTCGGCGAATCTGATGAGCTTGGGCGCTCTGGACTTCGGCCTCCTCGTGGATGCGTCGGTGGTGGTGGTGGAGAACGTGATGCGGAAGGCCTCCGAGGACGACGGCGAACCGGCGCTGGAACGCATTCGGCACGCTGCCCTGGAGGTCGCGCGCCCGGTCTTGTACGGCATCGCCATCATCATCGCGGTCTACATCCCCATCCTGGCCCTCCAGGGCACGGAGGGGAAGATGTTTCGCCCCATGGCGTTCACCGTCGTCGCGGCGATCCTCGGCTCACTGCTGCTCTCCTTGACCTTCGTGCCGGCGGCGGCCGGGTGGTTCCTCACCACGGCCAAGGAGGTCCACACGCCCCGCTTCGACCGACTGCGCGCGCGCTACCGGAGCGGGCTCGCCCGTGCCGTCCCCCACCCGGGGCGGGTCACAGGGATCGCAGGTGCGCTGTTCTTGTTGGCCCTGCTCAGCGCGACGCGTCTGGGTACGGAGTTCATGCCCCGTCTGGACGAAGGCAGCGTGCTGGTCCAGGGCATTCGCCTCCCGTCGACCGCGCTGGAGCAGGGCACGCGTTTTTCAGGAGCGCTCGAGCGCGCGCTGACCGGCCTTCCGGAAGTCGAGGTCGCCGTGTCCAAGCTGGGCCGACCCGACCTGGCCACCGAAGCGATGGGCACCTACGAGTCGGACACGTACGTGATGCTCAAGGAGCGCAGTGAATGGCGGCGCGGTGGCAAGGACGCCCTGCTGTCGGCCATGGACAGCGCGCTGCAAGACATTCCCGGCCTCGAATATGCATTCACACAACCGATCCAGATGCGTCTCGACGAGGCGGAAACAGGCATCACCACAGACGTGGGCGTGAAGATCTTCGGCGACGACCCCGACGTTCTCGCCGACCTGGCGGCCCGCGTCGAAGGGGAGATCGCGCGCGTCGATGGTGCCGCCGACGTCAAAGTGACCGCGGCCTCACGGGTCAAGGAGCTGCGGCTCGACGTGGATCGTACCGCGCTGTCACGGTACGGACTCAGCACCTCCGACATCGGTCACCAGGTAGAGATGGCCCTGGGGTCCTCGGTCGCCACCCATGTCGTGGACGGGCCGCGGCGCATCGGCGTGGTGGTCCGCATTCCGGGTGGCAACGCCATCGACCCGGTGCTGATGGCCCAACTCCCGGTCGCCAACGGTCCCAGCGGCCTGGTCACACTGGGTTCGGTCGCCGATCTGGGTGTCCAGGAGAGCCCCGAAGCGTTCGCGCACGAAGGCGGACAGCGCATGGTGGTGGTCGGAGCCAACATCCGGGGCCGGGACGTGGGTAGCTTCGTCGAGGAGGCCGCGGCGCGTCTGGCGGAGCGGGTTCCGCTTCCGTCCGGCTATCGCTACGAGTGGGGCGGTCAGTACCAACACCAACGTACGGCCATGCGCCGGCTGGCGCTCCTGGTTCCGGTGAGCATCCTCGCCATCTATCTGCTGCTGTTTTCGACGTTCGGCAGCATTCACCAGGCACTACTCATCATGTTGAACGTGCCGTTCGCCATCGTGGGCGGCATCGCCGCGCTGTGGCTGGCGCGGCTCAACCTGAGCACCTCCGCGTTGATCGGCTTCATTGCCGTGTTCGGGATCGCAGTGCTCAACGGCGTGGTGATGGTGAGCTACATGAACCAGCTCCGCGAGCGCGGGGCATCACTTCTGGACGCAGTGCTCGACGGCGCGGCCACACGACTCCGACCGGTACTCATGACAGCCCTGGCGGCCAGCCTGGGCTTCGTTCCCATGGCGCTATCCACGTCCCCGGGTGCCGAGTTGCAGCGCCCGCTCGCATCGGTGGTCATCGGTGGCCTCATCACGGCCACCCTCCTCACTCTGTTCGTGCTGCCCACGGTGTACTTCTGGCTCGAGCGCTGGATCGCGCGCAGTGCTCCGGCCTGGCTCCGGAGAAACGAGAAGCCGGACCCGGAGCCCGTCAGCGAGCCGTCACCAGAGGAAGAGATGGTCATGGTGGGGGTGGAGTAGTCGCCCCGTCGGAGCTGAAGGACCCGTCCGAGCCCAGGGACGCTCGTCGGCTCAGCCGCCGGGAGACGGATCGGGCGCCGCGCCTTTCCAGATGCGCTCCCACTCCTTCCTGAGGGCGTCGGGGACCTCGTGGGTCCGCGGCAACGGGGAGGCCTCCCAGGGATCCGCAACCAGATCGTAGAGCTCTTCCGAATCGTCGCCGTTGCGGATGTAGTGCCACCGATCCTGCGCGACCGACTGGAGTGGCCCCTTCTCTACCGGGCCCTCGCGGTCTCGATATGGGGAGGGATTGAGCTGGGACCACGCGACCCACGCCCGCTGTGGCCGCCACTCCTTCCCGGACCAGGCCTGCCGCAGGGACGGTCCAGGAAAGGGCGCGTCGTTCAGGTCGAGCAGATCCGCGATGGTGGCAGGGATCTGCTGGAGAGAGACAGCGCCCTGGACATGCCGTCCCGCGGGTACCGTTCCAGGGAACGCCACCACGAGGGGAACACACACGAGGGGACAGTAGAGACTTCCCTCGTGGCCTTCGAGTCCGTGATCCCCGATGTGTTCGCCGTGATCGGCCGTGACGATGACCAGCGTTCGATCGAGAACTCCGCGGGCAGCGAGTGAATCCAGCAGTGCACCGATGGCGCTGTCGATGTTGGCGATGGCGCTGTCGTACCGGTCGATCCGATCCCTGCGCGCCGCCTCCCCCGCCTCACTCCCCGACGGTCCGATGTCCACATCGGAGAGGGACTGTGCCCGGAAGCGTAGATAGTAGGGATCGAAGCGCTCGTAGGGACCGTGCGCATCGATGTAGTTGAGGAACGCGAAGAACGGGCGCGTGCCGATGTCGTCCAACCAACTCAGCAACTCGGCGTTGACGTCCTGGGCGATCTTGCGGCGGTCGAACGCCATCCCACCTGGCCAGCGCCGCGCCTGCCGGTTGACCACGCGCAGGAGGCGGGACGAGCCCATGACCTCGGGCACGGAGATCTTGAAGTCACGATAGGTGGAGAAGCCGCGCTCCAGCCCGCTCCCCCGCGCCGTGTATCCGTAGTTCGCCACGAACCCGCCCGTGGTCCACCCGCGCGTGCCCAGGGCGTCGGCCAACGTCGGGAAGGCCCCGTCCAAGGGCATGTCCCAATCGGCAGACAGCTCGTGCGTCGCCCGGCCGGTCAGCAAGGAAGCATGCGAGGGCAGCGTCCAAGGCGCGGGCGCCACGGCCAGATCGAACACGGTCCCCCGTGACGCCAGTCGCTCCAGCTCGGGCGTTGTGGTACGCGGGTATCCATACAGGCTGAGGCTGTGGCGCCGCGTGGTGTCCAGGACCAGCAGCAGCACGTTGGGCGCCCCCGCCGGTGCCGGTTCCACCCGCTCACGCGCCCGCGCTTCGCGCACGGCGCGGATAGGGTGTTGCCACAGGAACGCGACTACGGCCACCAGAATCATGGGAAGGCCGAGGGCAATCAGCGTGCGACGCAAGCGGGCGCTGTCACGAGCCACCCAGGGTGCCACCCGTGAAGCCACGCCCGCGGCCAGAACGAACAGCGCCCAGGGATGGATGCCGGACTCCCACGAACGCAGGACCGTCCACAGGCCCAGGGTCACCAGGACACCCAGCAAGGCCGAGCGGGAAAGCCCCTCTGACCCGGCCGCGCGCACCGCGATCGCGAGCAGTATCGCGAGAACGACAAAGAGAAGCGCCAGCCCGGCAGGCGCCATCCACAGGTAGTCCGGATTCGGGGGGTTCGCGAAGACGCCGTTCAGCGCTCGATGCGAAAGCACCGACCCGGCCTCCAGCACGCCCGCTGTCAGTCCCAGCACCACGGCGCTGGCCAACCCCATGCCGACCCCGGCGTGAGGGGGCGACCCCGCCACCCGCTCTGTCAGCCGAGCCAAGCGTGCTCGCCAGTGACGTGCGGTGGCCAGCGCGGCGGTCGCCAGGACCAGCAGCAGGCTGACCCGATGGGCCAGCCCGGCCCAAGCGCCCTGGTAGCGCTCCAGCGCCACCCCTTTGCGCCCGGCCATCAGCCGCTGAACCGCCGTGAGCCCGCGGCCCGCATAGGCCTCGGAGATCAGCCAGGGGACGAGGGCGTAGGCGACCACGAGCCAGAGGACGAGGATCACTCCCGCGACAGTCGCCGGGCGCACTCGTCCCCCGCCGGAGAGCTTGAAACGCTGTGGGGGCATGTCTCACCGTACCGCTTGGGGGAACCGCGGGTCAACGCCGCCGCTTCCCTACCCACTGCGCGCCACGCATACTCCGGGCCACGCTCTCTACGTCGGGGCCATGCCTTCCTCCTACCGGCGAACCGCTCCATGGGGCACCTGGTGTTCGAAGCCATCCTGCAGATCGAGCCCGCCGGTGGGCTCTCCGAGGCGCTGGCCACCAGGCCACTGCTGGCGCTGGCCACGCTCTTCGGGGCGGGGCTGCTCACCAGCCTGACGCCGTGTGTCTATCCGATGATCCCGATCACGGTGTCGGTGATCGCGGGCACGGCCCGGGAAGGGCAATCGCGAGGTCGCACTGTGGCGCTGACGCTGACCTACGCGCTGGGAATGGCCCTCCTGTACGCGTTGCTGGGCGCGTTGGCGGGCGTGACCGGGACCCTGTTCGGCACTGTGAGCGCGAGCCCCTGGGCACTGCTGGTGGTCGGGAATCTGCTTCTCCTGTTCGCCCTCACCATGCTCGATGTGCTCCCCGTCCCCGTGCCTCGTCGACTCATGCAATGGGCGGGTCGGCAGGAGGGCGGGAGCTTCCCGGCCGTGTTCCTGCTGGGCGCGACCTCCGGGGTGGTCGCGGCGCCCTGCGGCGCACCGGCCTTCGCGGTGGTGCTGACCTGGGTGGCCGCGACCGGGGCGGGCCTGATGGGATTCGTCTATCTGTTCGTCTTCTCGCTCGGGATGACGGCCCTGCTGGTGGTGGTGGGCATCTTCTCGGGCACACTGGCCCTGTTGCCGTCCTCCGGTCCCTGGATGGTTTGGGTCAAACGCATCGCGGCATTGCTCATGATCGCCATGGCCCAGTACTACTTCGTGAAGGCCGGATACAACCTGTAGCACACCCGCATCCCGCCCGGCTCGTCTGGGCAGCGCCGCCCCCCTGAGGAACCTGGAGCCCCGTTCGGGCGTTCGAGGAAACAGACCCGGGGCTTCCGAAGCCCCGTCCCCGCGACCTCCACCCGCAGCGAAGGAATCGACCCACTGATGAGAGCTCGTCCGCTGTGGCGTTTGGCGCTGTTCTGTGGCGCCCTCCTGCCCTCCGCCCTGTCCGCCCAGTCCTCCGGGGTGGGCCCTTCGCTCGGTACGCCGGCCCCCGCCGCGACCTTGGAGGACCTCGACGGCAACGCCGTGGATCTGCTCCAGTACACGCGCGGCAAGCCGGCGCTGATCGAGTTCTGGGCGACCTGGTGCGAGAACTGCGAGGCGCTTCAGCCCCAACTCGATCGCATCCATGATGCGTACGGAGACCGTGTGGCCGTCGTGGCGGTGGCGGTGGGCGTGTCCCAGTCCCTGCGGCGGGTGCGCCGCCATGTGGAGCAGCACGAACCCGGCTACCCGTACCTGTGGGATGGGAAAGGAACCGCCGTACGCGCGTACGATGCCACCACCACATCCGTGGTGGTGATCCTGGACGCCCAGGGGAAGGTGGTGTACACGGGAGTTGGCGCCGACCAGGATCTGCTGGGCGCCATGGCTGCAGTCGCCGGCAGCGACTGACACCTGGTAGCACCCTCGAGTAGGCAACGCCTCGGCGGGTTGATCGGTCGGTTGCGCGGCGCAGCCGCATCGAGTGCGCGTAGACGGCTACAACAACAAACCGGCCCGGCAGAGCTTCACGCTCGGCCGGGCCGTCGTTCCTGGGGCCGGTCGCCGCCGCTCGGGGTCAGCTCTCCGGTTCGGGAGTCACCGCGTCGATCATGGCCTGCAACTCCTCGTAGGCCTGTGGATCCACCTGGTTGAATTGCGGGATCACACCCGTAATCCGCCCGTCCGGGCCCACCACGATGACCGTGCGGCTATCGATGTTGCCGGTGTCCCGCAGCCCACCTCCGTACGCCTGGTAGGTCGCACCCTGGTGAGCTTGATCACTGGCGAACAGGAACGGGTAGTCCGCGTCCTTGAGCCAGGAACGCAACTCTTCCTGCGAGTCGTTCGAGATTCCGATGAGGACCACGTTCTGGCCCCCGTGAAACAGGCTGGCGTACTGATCACGGTACGCATTCATTTGGACTGTTCAGCCACGCGTCCTGACTTTGAAGAAGAACGCCAGCACCACAGTCTCACCGCGGTAGTCACTCAGCCGAACGGGTTGATCCAGGGCCCCGAAGCGGGTCGCTCCCGGTAGCGCGAAGTCGGGCGCCATCTGGCCGACGGCCAGCAGTCCCGAGCCCGTTTGCTGGGCCGCTGCAGGAGCGGCCTTCCCCATGCTGAGCGCCCCCGCGAGGAGTACGAACGCTGCGAATCGGCGCATCCGGGCTTGCTCCTCGGTGGAAGGGACGACGTTGGTATTCCTGGCCCGTACCCTACCGAGCAGCGAGCGGTCCGCGCCAGGGCGCGTCCGAGTGCGGAGGGGCCTTCCCTGGGGGCATGAGGGTGGAACCGCCCGAACAGCGCCTTTGGAGGTAGGAACCCGATCCCCTGGCGAGGCCTCCCATGCGAACCCTGACACAACTGCTCCTCCTCGCGGCCCTGGCACCGCTCCTGGGCGCCTGCGACACCGGCACCGGCCCCGACTCGGGAGGCCCGGACCTGACGGGCACCTGGACCGGCACCTTCGGCGCCAGCACAACCGTGCGGATGGTCCTGCGTCAGTCGGGCAACGACGTGTCGGGCGACTTCACTGCCGGCTCCACCACCCAGTCCCTGACGGGCACGCTGGATCCCGCGACCGGTGTCTTCAGCTGGGGCACCGCGGCGGACCCCAACACCTGTGTGAGCTGGGGCAGTAGCGGGCTGCAGCTGGCCGAACAGGCCAGCGCGCTGAGCGGCGTGGCCCGGCGTGCCCAGACCTCCCAACCATGCGGCTCAGGACGGGTCTCGGTCAGCCAGGGCACCATGAGCCTCAGCCGGGCCTTCTGAGGACGGTGGCCCTGGCGAAAGAGGCCCCGCGGGTGCCGACTGGCCCGGGCGGCGGACCTTCGCATATTGCGCCCATGAACGAGTCCGCGCCCGACATCACCCGCCTCGTGCTCGAGTGGCGTGAGGGAGACGAAGCCGTGCTCGAGCAGCTGATGCCGCTCGTGTACCGGGATCTGCATGCCCTCGCTCAGCGCTACCTGCAAAACGAGAAATCTGGACACACGCTGCAGGCCACGGCCCTCGTCAGCGAGCTCTATCTCAGAGTTGCGGGCTCCGACGTCGCCTGGGAAGGGCGCGGCCACTTCTTTGCCGTGGCCGCCCGCACCATGCGGCGGATTCTGGTGGACCACGCCCGCAAGCGATCGCGGGAGAAGCGCGGCGGGGGGCAGGTCGGCGTCACGCTGCACGAGGATCTGGCAGCGGACGCACGGCCCGACACGTTCCTGGACCTCGACGCCGCTCTTCAGCGCTTGAGCGAACTGGACGAGCGCAAGGCAAAGGCGATCGAGCTGCTCTACTTCGGCGGTCTGGGCTACGAGGAGATCGCCAAGGTCCTCGACGTGTCTCCCGCCACCGTGCACCGCGATCTCCGCATGGCGCGCGCCTGGCTCTACCGTGAAATCCACGGGGCCGAGGGCTAGGCGCGGTCTTCATTCACAGACTGCGCCCTCGGAGTTGTCGACGACGCCAGATCAGGTAGAGCGCCGGAATGACCACCAGCGTCTGTAGGGTGGCGCTCACCATGCCTCCGACCATCGGCGCCGCGATCCGCTTCATCACATCCGCCCCCGTGCCGTGACTCCACAGGATGGGCAGCAGCCCCGCTATGATGGCGGTCACGGTCATCATCTTGGGCCGGAGGCGCTCGACCGCTCCTTCGCGCACCGCTTCCGCCAGATCCGCCTCCGACGCCATCCGTCCTTCCTCCCGATGTCGACGGTAGGCCTCATCCAGGTAGATGAGCATCACGACACCGGTCTCGGCGGCGACCCCGGCGAGTGCGATGAAGCCGATCCACACGGCGACGGACGTGTTGTATCCGAGCATCCACAGGAACCACACGCCGCCAACCAGAGAGAGAGGCACGGCCACCATGACGATCCCCACCTTGGCGGCGTTGCGGAAGCTCAAGTAGAGCAGAAGGAAGATGATCGCCAGGGTGATGGGCACCACGATGCGCATCTTCTCGGTGACGCGTTGCATGAACTCGTACTGGCCGCTCCACACCACCGTGTACCCGGCGGGTAGCGTGACCTCGCGACTGACCGCTGCTTGGGCATCCCGTACGTAGCGCCCCACGTCTCGCTCGCCGATGTCCACGAACACCGTCGCGACCGGGAACGCGTTCTCCGTCTTGATGGCCATGGGACCCTGGACCACGTCCACTCCCGCTACCTGCCCGAGAGGGATCTGCGCACCCCCAGCGGGAATCAGGACCTGACGAAGCTTCTCCACGTCGTCCCGCAGCTCACGCGGGTAGCGCACGTTGACGGCGTACCGCTCGCGCCCTTCGACGGTATACGCAGCATCTACGCCGCCGATGGTCGACACGACCGCGTCGTGGATATCGCCCACGTTCAGGCCGAAACGTGCCGCGTCGGGTCGGTGCACGTCGATGTCGACGTAGTAGCCGGAGACTCCGCGCTCGGCGAATGCGCTACGCGTGCCGGGCACCCGCGCCACCACCTCCTCGATCCGCCGTCCGAGCCGCTCGAGCTCTTGCAGGTCGGGACCGAAGACCTTGATCCCCACCGGTGTCCGCACACCAGTGGCCAGCATGTCGATCCGGCCCTTGATCGGCATGGTCCAGGCGTTGGTCACCCCGGGCAAACGAACCTTCTCGTCCATCTCCGCGACGAGGCGATCGTAGGTCATTCCTGGACGCCACTCGGATTCGGGGCGCAGTGTGATGGTCGTCTCGAACATCTCCAGGGGTGCCGGGTCCGTCGCCGAGTTGGCCCGACCGACCTTCCCCAACACGCGCTCGACCTCCGGGACGCTAGCGAGTATGGAGTCCTGGTGCTGCAGGATCTCGCGCGCCTGCGCGATGGACACGCCCGGAACCGTGGTGGGCATGAAGAGCACCGAGCCCTCGTGCAACATGGGCATGAACTCGCTTCCCAAGCGCCGCCAGGGCAGTACGCTCAGAGCCACCAGCGCCAACGCGCCCAGCACGACCCACCAGGGGCGGCGGGTCGTGATCCGAATCACGGGCTCGTAGGCGCGCCGGAGCACCCGGTTGACAGGATTGGAGCGCTCGGGGCGAATTCGCCCTCGCACCAGGTAGCCCATCAGCACCGGCACCAGCGTGATCGAGAGCAGGGCCGCCCCCGCCATCGCGAAGGTCTTGGTGAAGGCCAGGGGCCGGAACAGGCGACCCTCCTGCTGCTCCAGCACGAACACGGGCAGAAACGAGAACGTGATGACCAGGAGCGAGAAGAACAGCGGGCCTGCGACCTCCCGGCAACTCTCCCGCACGATCTGCCAGCGGTCGGACGGGTCGCCGGCTCGTTCCAGGTGCTTGTGCATGTTCTCGATCATCACGATGGCCGCGTCGACCATCGCCCCGATCGCGATGGCGATGCCGCCCAGGCTCATGATGTTGGCCCCCACGCCGATCCAGCGCATCACCAGGAATGACGCCAGGATGCCGAGCGGCAAGGTCAGGATGGCCACGAACGCCGAGCGCAGGTGAAGCAGGAAGAGCACCGCGATCAGCGCCACGATCAGCGATTCCTCCACCAGCTTCTCCTGCAACGTACGGATGGCGCGCCGGATGAGATCGCTGCGGTCATAGGCCACACTCAGGCGCACACCGTCCGGGAGTCCGGCCTCGATCTCGCTGAGCCGCGCCTTCACGGCGGCGATGGTCTCGTAGGCGTCGGCACCGAACCGCATCACCACGATGCCGGACACGGTCTCGCCCTTGCCGTCCAGATCGGCGGCCCCCCGCCGCGGGGCAGGTCCTGCCTGCACGCGAGCCACGTCCGCCACACGGATGGGCGTCCCGCTTTCTGTGGCCCCCACGGCGACGTCACGGATGGCGTCGACGTCTCCCAGATAGCCCAGGCCGCGGATCATGTATTCGCGCCCACCCATCTCCAGCACGCGCGCACCGATATCCACGTTGTGCGCCCCGATTGCCTGGGCGACGCGTGTCACTGGAATCCCGAAGGCGCGCAGACGCTCGGGGTTCACCTCCACCTGGTATTGTTTCTCGAATCCCCCCACGCTGGCCACTTCTGACACACCAGGGACGGCCGTGAGTTGATAGCGGATGAACCAGTCCTGGAGGGCTCGCAACTGCTGCAGGTCATGCCGATCCGACTCGAGGACGTACTGGAAGATCCAGCCGACGCCCGTGGCGTCGGGGCCCAACGCCGGCTCGACCCCACTCGGCAGCTGGCGACGGATGGCGCTGAGATACTCCAGCACGCGCGAGCGGGCCCAATACACGTCGGTCCCGTCCTCGAAGATGACGTAGACCAGGGAGAGGCCGAAGAAGGAGAAGCCCCGCACCACGCGCGCGCCCGGGACCTTGAGCATCTCGCTGGCGATGGGATAGGTGATCTGATCTTCGACGATCTGGGGCGCTTGCTCCCGGAAGTCCGTCTGCACGATCACCTGCACATCGGACAGGTCGGGGATGGCGTCGAGCGGAGTCGTCATCATGGCTCGGAGGCCACCCAGCGCCAGAGCGACCGCTCCGAGCAGCACGAGGAAGCGGTTCGCCAAGGACCAGTCCACGATACGGTCAATCATGTGTGTGTCCCGTATCGGCCGCTGGAGCCATCGGAGCGGGGTCCGCCCCGTGCTGCATCCCCGGCATGCTCCCGCCCGTCGCCCCCAGCCGCGATTCCGCGTCGATGAGGAAGTTCGCGGAGCTCACGATTTCCTCTCCCTCGGTGAGTCCTGACAACACCTGAACCAAGGGATCGGCCTGAGCGCCGAGCACGACCTCCCTCGGCGTCAGCATGCCCGACGCTTCGTGGACGAAGACGAGGCTCCGTTCCCCCGTGACGATGACCGCGCTGACCGGTACCACGATCTGATCGTCCCCCAGGCTCGCGTCGAAGAAGACCGTGGCGAACATCCCCGGCTTGAGCCGGAGATCCCGGTTCGGCAGCGTCACCCGGACTGCGTTGGTGCGCGCGATGGCATCGACCGTCGGATAGACGAAGCTCACGTTCCCCATCCGGTGCTCGCCCGGATACGCCGAGACCTCGATGTGCGCCTGCATGCCCTCCCTTACGAGCTGCAGGTCCCGCTCGAAGACCTCCCCCTCCACCCAGACCTCGGACAGATCCGCGACTCGATAGAGCAGCTGCCCCGGCTCGACCCGTTGACCTTCGATCACGGGTTTCTCCAGCACGACTCCGTCGACGGGCGCTACCAAGGCGAGCGTCTTCGTCACGGCTCCGGTCTCTTCGAGCGCCTGGATCTGCGCCTCGCTGATGTCCCAGTAGAGCAGTCGGCGGCGGGCCGCGTCCACGAGCGCCTGCGCTTGGGCCGCGGCTTCGGAAGCGGAAGTGCCCACTCGATCTCGCAAGCGCCGGGCGGTGAGCAGCTCTTCTTGGGCTGTAACCAGCTCGGGGCTGTAGAGACCGAGGAGCGGCTGACCTCGACGCACCGGCTCGCCCGTCGTGGCTACCCACAGCCGCTCGACAAAACCAGCCACCTTGGGGGTCACGTCCTCCCACCCCGACTCGCGCGCCTCGATGCGTCCCACCGTGCGAATCGTGCGAGTCAGATCCTGTCGTGCGACGGTCAGGTAGGAGACGCCCAGGGCGCGTTCCTGGTCGGGCGTGAGATGCACCGCCTGCCGCACATCGGGCGCACCTCCCCCGTGCTGGGAATGGTCCATCTCTCCCATGGACGCCATCGGGTCTGCTGTCTGCTCCGACGGCTCCTCGCCACGGCACGCGAGCAGCACGAGCAGCGCCACGACGGACCAGGTTCTCTTGCTCATCGCGATTCTCCTCCCAACGGTCCCGCGATGGCCTCGATTCCGGCCACAGCGATCCAGTACTCGACGATTTGACGGAGACGCTCCAGTTCCGCGGTGCTCGCGGAGATCTGGTCGTCCAGAAGGGTGTCGTAGTCCACGCGCCCGACCCGGTAGGCGGCCAGTGACGACTCCACCGCTGCTTCGGCTTGCGGGAGCACGGAGCCGCCATACAGGCGCTCCAGGCTGGCGGCGCGCTCCGCTTCTGCGCGCAGCTCGATGATCCGTGCGTAGGTATCTGCATCCAGGGCGCGTTCTCGGGCACGCTCCACCTCTACGAGCGCCTCGGCCTCACGCTGCAGCGGTCGCTGGCGTTGCGAGGGCCACACCGGCAGGGCAGCCCCGACCATGAGGGACGCCATGTCCCCGAAGTGCGGTCGCTGGCCGTAGCCCAAGCGTACCGTCCACTCCGGCAGCCAGGCGCGCTGGGCCAGCGTCCGGGTCGCCTCGGCGGCACCGGCTCGGGCGCGAGCCCCCTGTAGTGCCGGACGCCACGACCGCGCCCTGGCGAACAGCGTGTCTCCGTCGGGAAGCACGCCGCGCGGTTCGGGGAACTCCACCGCGTCGATCGGGCTGTGGTGCTCCCGCCCCCGGAGCGCGTTCAAGCGGGCGACGGCGGCGACGCGCTGCTGTGACAGCATCTCCAGATCGGCGGTCTTGCGCGCAATCGCCACCTGAGCCTGCAGAACGTCCCGCTGCGTGCCCTCGCCCACCCCGTAGCGCGACTGCGCTACCTCGAGCAGGTCCCGAAGCCGCCCTTCCGTGCGTCGCTCCACCTCGATCGCGCGATCGATCCACCCGATCCGGACGTATGCCTCGGTGGCCTGTGCGCGTAGGACCGCCGCCCACTCGTCGACGTCCCAGCGAGCCGCGTCCGCCCGTGCGGCAGCGCCTTCCCGTTGCGCAGCGCGCACTCCGAACCAGGGCACGCGCTGCATCAGTTCCACCTGGTTCATGGTCATGGGTTCCGAGCTGCCCAGGTCGCTCAGGCTACGATTCATGAACCCGAACGAGAGCACGGGCTCAGGGAGAGCAGCGGCCGAGGAAGTGCGTTCTGCCTCCGCGGAGGCCCGTGAACGCTGCGCATCCAGCGTCGGATTGGAGGCGAGCGACTCCTCGATCACCTCGGCCAGCCGCAGCGTGTCCGCGCCGACTCGCGCCCCGGGGGCGTCCTCTCTCCCGCTCCGCAGTCCCCGGTCAGCGGAGTGCGCGGATCCGGGGATCCACAGAACGCAACACACGCCGGCCAACACGGCGCGACCGGCCAAGACAACAGCAGTAGGCACGGAACTCCTCCATGAGAACCGAGAACTCTCCGCCGACACCGGTGTGCAGCGGAGCACGCCCGCTGGCCCAGGGGAACCCAGGCCCGCGCGCGATCAGACCAACCGAGCGGTCAGGCTCTGGGAGGAGGAGTGGGGTGGGCGCCCAGATTGATCTGGACGCTCCAGGAGGGTCCGTAGGTGGCACCGACCAGCGCGATGGCGAGTCCGGGCACCTCGGCCGCCGCAGGCGACGGAACCCCTGAGTAGCAGTGCAACATCGATGTGCAATGGGCCCCGTCCGAGGGGACTCGGGACTCCGGACAACACGCCGGACCGCTCTGGTCCTCGTCGTGGTGCGAATCGACGAGCGTGCCGGGGGCCCCAGCATGGTGGTCCATGGCCATGGCGCCGTCCGCTGCCCGGCCCTCCGCCGCAGCCATGGCGCTGGCGGCGCAATGCCAGGGCTGCGCCGCCCCCATGAGCTGCGGAGCGAAGGTCAGCAGAACCAGCAGCGGCGGGAATCGCCAGCGACGGTTTCGGACCATATCTGAGTGTACTGGCTCGCGGCGGCGGGAGGAAGTCCTTGGGCCGGCTAGTCCAGGAATCGTGGGCGCACGGCCGCATCCGGCACGCGACAGGATTCGTAGCGCGTGAACCACCGGTACCGGTTGCGGGCGAACCCGTCGTAGAGCCGGTCGCGCAGTCCGCGGGGAAGGACGCGGAGCAGCCCAGCGAGCCGCCATACGCCACCGAGATGAAGGGCCAGGCGAATGGCCCCCTCACTGCGCACCCAGACGCGCTCCTCCTGCCCATTGGCGGAAGACTCCACCAACACCAATGAATCGACGTCGCGGAGCTCGGGGTGCCTCTCGAGGACGGACGCTGCAAAGGTCCCCTGCAACGGCGCAAAGCGGACCGAGCCGCTCCGGTCGCGCGCCAACACGAACCGGACCGTGCCATCGCAGAACCCGCAGAGCCCATCGAACAGCAGGATCGGGCCACCCTGCGGCGGCGCCCCGGTCACGACCCTTCCGTCCCAGGGGGCATATCGATGCGGAACAGTCCCGCCGCGGTCCGCCACTTCACGTTCTCGACGGCCGAGTCGGGAAGCTCGAGGGTGTCGAGGAACTTCACGTACGGCCCCATGCCGACCAACGGCCAGTCGCTTCCATACATGAGCTGCTTGCCGGGGTCGCCCATGTACAGAATCATGTCTTTGACCCGTTGTACCAGGTAGCGCTCAAACTCGTACGTGAAGTTCCCGAGCGTGAGTCCGGAGATGTCCGCGTATACGTTGTCGTTCTTGTAGAGCACCTCCGCCGTGTCCTGAAACCACGGATTCCCCAGGTGACAGATCACGAACCGCACGTCGGGGTAGTCCACTGCGACGTCGTCGACCAGGAGCGGATGCGCCATGCGTACCTTGGCGTCGCGCGCATACGTGTCGCCGCAGTGGATCATGACCGGCACATCGTACTTCGCCGCCAGTCGAAACACGGCCTCCAGTGACGGATCGTTGATGGGATACTTGTCGTACCCGGGGTAGAGCTTGATGCCCTTGACGATCCCGTCCCGGATTCGCTCCTCCATGTGAAAGAGGTCCGTGCGCTGCTCGTGGCGCCACTGCAGCCCCTCCACCACGGTGGTGCGCGGGTCCGCCGCCAGAGCCTCGACCACCTCCTCGACGCTGGGGCGGTCCACGTTGGTCTTGTAGGACGTCAGGACCACGGCGTGGTCGATGCCATGGCGAGCCATCTCCTCGAACAACTCCTGGGCGTTCTCCCGTGTAGGGCGACCCGGATTCTCGGTGTAGTTGTTCAGGTGGACGTGGCAGTCGATCAGCATCGGCGACGGTCCGGAGGAGGGCATACGAGGCTGGAGGCGACATGCTAGCGTCTCCCTGGCACCCGGTCCAGCGTGGTAGATTCCGGGTACCTTCAACTTCAAGAGCCCATGGTCATCAAGGACTCCGGCACGAGCGCGCAGGGTATCGATCTCAAGGACTTCGAGCGCAGGATCCGCCTTCGTCCCCTGGCGATCGACGATTTCGGCGCGTTGATCGAGATGCAGAAGCGCTGTTTCCCGGGGATGCAGACCTGGGGGCAGGACCAGATCGAGAGCCAGCTCCGCATCTTCCCCGAGGGACAGCTCTGCATCGAATACAAGGGTCGCCTCGTGGCTTCGGCGTCATCCCTGGTCCTCGACTTCGACATGTACGAGGAATGGCACGATTGGCGACTGGTGTCGGACGCCGGCTACATCCGCAACCATGACCCGGAGGGTGATACCCTCTACGGAATCGAGATCATGGTCGATCCCGAGTTCCGCGGCATGCGCCTGGCCCGCCGCCTCTACGACGCGCGCAAGGCATTGGCTCGGAGACTCAACCTCGCCCGCATCATCATCGGCGGCCGTATCCCCGGGTACGGACAGTACGCTGATCAGATGAGCGCGAGTGAGTATGCGGAACAGGTCACGCAACGGGGTCTGTACGACCCGGTGTTGACGACCCAGGTCGCCAACGGCTTCGATATCAAGGCCCTGATCCCGGACTACTTTCCGTCGGATACTGCATCGCGCGGATACGCCACCCATCTCGAGTGGACCAATCTCGAGCACGTCCCTGAACAGCAAGGCCGCCTTCAGCGCGTCTCGCTGGTCCGCATCGGAACCGTCCAGTACCAGATGCGGCACATCGATACCTGGGACGAGTTCTGCATGCAGTCCGAGTACTTCCTGGACACGGCCTCGGACAACCAGTGCGATTTCCTGCTGTTCCCCGAGCTGTTCACGACTCAGCTTCTTTCGCTGGAGGGGCGCATGCGCCCCAGCGAGGCGGCCCGGCGGCTGGCCGACCGCACCTCCCAATACCTGGACTTCTTTTCCCGCATGGCGATCAAGTACAACATGAACGTCATTGCGGGCTCCCAGTTCACCGTCGAGGACGGCCACCTCTACAACGTCGCGTACCTCTTCCGGCGGGATGGCACCATCGAGAAGCAGTACAAGACCCACGTCACCCCGGCCGAGCGCCGCTGGTGGGGGGTCGAGCCCGGTCCGGGGCTCCACGTCTTCGATACGGACCGCGGCCGCATCGCCATCCTCATCTGCTACGACGTCGAGTTCCCCGAGACCGCCCGCATCGTGGCCAGCCAGGGCGCCCAGATCATCTTCGTGCCCTTCAACACGGATGACCGAGCCGGCTACCTGCGCGTGCGCTACTGCGCCCAGGCGCGCGCCGTCGAAAACGACGTCTACGTGGTCCTCTCCGGCTGCACGGGCAACCTGCCTTTCGTGCACAACGCGGACGTGCATTACGCGCAGAGCGGGATCTTCACACCTCTGGACTTCTCGTTCGCACGCGACGGCATCGCAGGGGAGTGCACGCCGAACATCGAGACGCTGGTGGTCCACGATGTCGACCTGGAGCTGCTACGCCGGCACCGGCATACAGGAACGGTCCAGCCCTGGAAGGACCGGCGCCCCGATCTCTACGGCGTCATCTGGAAGGACGGGGGCGCCGAGCGGCGTTTCTGACGAGGCCGTCGGCAGGGTGCCGCGGCGCTCGTAGCGAAGGGTCCGCGCCTCCGGATCAGCCGGGTCGCCCCCGCCAGACCAGGTAGGCCGGCGCGCCCAACAGTACCACGCCGATTCCGATCGCGGCCTGGACGGGCTGCTCGACGATGGTGTTCAGTACCAGGGCCACGGCCGAGAGCACGAAGAGGGCGGGCGTCCACGGATACCCGGGAACGCGGAACGGTCGCTCGGTGTCCGGGCGGCGGCGGCGGAAGACGAAGATGCTGGCAGCGCCGAGGCCGTAGAAGATCCAGCCCACGAACACCACGTAGGTCAGCAGCTGTTCGAAGGTCCCGGTGGCGGCCAGCACCATGGCCCACACGCAGTTGGCGCCAATGGCGAACGCCGGTGTGCCGTAGCGCGGGTGTACTTCAGCCAGCCGACGGAAGAAGAGGCCGTCTCCGGCCATCGTGAAATAGACCCTGGGAGACGTGATGACCGTGGCATGGGCGGCGCTGTACATCGAGATGATGATGACCAACGCGATCAACTGACCGGCCGCGGCGCCCATCGTGGCCGCCACCGCCTCACCCGCCACCCGCTCCGAGACTGCCACGCGCTCCGGTCCCAGCGCGGCCAGGTAGGCCAGGTTGGCGACGAGGTAGAGCACGATCAAGAAGAGGGTTCCCAGGGCGATGGCGCGGGGAAACGACCGCTGCGGGTCGGTGGCTTCGCCCGCGGAGAAGGTCACGTACTGCCAGCCCTCGTAGGCCCAGAGCACCGAGATCATGGCCACACCCAGGGCCGCCAGCGCCGACGTCGACCCCGCCATGGACGTCGGTAGCGCATCGAACGCCGAGCCGACGTTGCCGAGCGCCAAGAGCACGACGCTCATCACCACGATCGCCCCGGCCTTGATCAAGGTGGCCACGTTCTGGACGTTGGCGCTGCGACGCGTGCCCAGGATGTTGATGACCGCCATCAGCGCCAGCAGCCCGATCGCGATGAGCTTCCGTACCAGCGGGCCCAGGGGGGCGAACTGGCTCATGTAGTTGGCGGCCGCCACCGCCAGAGTGGCGATGGTCCCCGACCCGATGACGAAGAACAGCGTCCAGCCGTAGATGAAGGCGAGAAACGGTCCGAACGCATCACGGATGTATGCGTAGAGACCCCCCGACCCTTTGTCCATGGCGCCGAGCTCACCGTAGGTGAGCGCGCCGAACAGGGAGAGAACCCCGCCGAACAACCAGGCGCCCATGGCCCAGCGCACCGAGCCGGCTTGAGCCAGAACCGTGCTGGGAACCAGGAAGATCCCGGAGCCGATGACGTTGCCGACGACCAGCAGCGTCAGATCGCGGGTCCCCAGTGCGCGCTCGAGGCCTTTGGCCATTGGCTCTACTCCGGTTGTGACGACCTCGGCTAGGCCGCCTTTCGTGCGGTGGACTGGGTTCGCTCCTGTAGCCGCTCTTCCGAGCGAGCCACAAAGACCGCTGCGGAAAGGTCACCCGCAACGTTCACCGTGGTGCGGCACATGTCCAGGATGCGGTCCACGCCGAGGATGATGGCAATTCCCTCGGCGGGCACGCCCACCGTGGCAAGGACCATCATGATCAGCGGCAACGAGCCACCAGGAACGCCCGCGGCGCCGACGGCCGTGATCACCGAGAGCAGCACCACCACGATCTGCTGCCCGAGATTGAGATCCACGCCGAACACCTGCGCCAGGAACAGCACCGTCACTCCCTCGTAGAGCGAGGTGCCGTTCATGTTCATGGTCGCCCCCAGAGGCAACACGAAGCCTGCAACGGTGGGCGGCACCCCCATCTCCTGCTCGGCGGTGGCGATGTTGGTGGGCAGAGTGGCATTGCTGGAGCTGGTGGAAAACGCGGTGATCACGGGCGCCCGTGCCTTCTTCCAGAAGGTGAGGGGGTTCATCCCTCCCAGGAAGCGGACCAGCATCGAGATGGAGATGGTCGCATGCAGGAAGAGGCCACCGACGACCACGACCACGTACATCCCGAGTTGTTGTAGCAGACCCCACCCGAACCGGGACGTAACCACGAAGATCAGCCCGAACACGCCGTAGGGCGCCAGCTTCATCGCGATGTCGATGATGCGGATCACGACTTCACCCAGAGCATCGACGACCTTGATCATCGGCTCAGCCTTCTCCGCCGGGATCAGCGTCAGGGCGATCCCGAACATCAGGGAGAAGAAGATGACGCCGAGCATCTCCATGTTGGCCGCGGCCTGCACAGGGTTGCGCGGCACCATGTTGACGAAGGTCTGCACGCCGAATCCGGTGGGCCCACCCGCCTGCATTCCCTCGGCCTGACTCCGGTAGCTGGCGAAGAGCTGCTCGCGCGTGGCGTCGTCGATGCCGCCACCCGGGTTGAGCACGTTCACCAGGGTCAGTCCGATGACCACGGCGATGGCGGTCGACGTGAGGAAGTAGAGCAGCGTCTTGCCTCCCAGCCGCCCCACCTTGCCGATATCCCCGATGCCGGCCACACCCAGGGTGATCGACGCGAATACCAGGGGAACGACCGTCATGAGGAGCATTCGCAGAAAGACCTGACCCACTGGCCCCGCGACGTTGTCCGCGATCCAACGCACCCAGGCGGCGTCCGGAGCGAAGGCGTTCGCCGCGCCTCCGACCACCGCCCCTGCGACCAGACCGATCACGATCTTCGTGTGCAGCTTCATCGATACGCTCCGTGGCCGCTCGACATGAGAAAACGCCGACCGCGGCCGGGCGAAGCCGCCCGGCCAGGATCGGCGGGGGGAAAGTGTCGCTCGGTGGTGGCTGGACCACAAGTGTGGCCCGCCGGGCCGCATCGGAAGACCGATGGCGCCGGGGCCGGGGCCGTCGCCGGCCCGAGCAACCACGCGGCGACCACGATCCATCCCAGGGGAAGCCGCGAAAACGTGACACAGGGAGTGCGCCGCGGTCGTAGGTGCTTGTCCACGGGGAACCGTCACCCCGCGCAACCGCATTCGGTCTGAGCCTGACGGAGCGTCCGAAACGCTCCGGTCCAATGATGAGGAGGAGGTGGAGGATGGGACGGAAACGCTGGACATTCGGCTTGATCATGACGGGTCTTTCGGCCTTGGCGGGCCCGGGTGGACTCTCGGCCCAGGACACGTCCATCGGCCATGCCGCCAGCCTCGAGGCGGAGGCTGGGTCGCTGATCGATCAAATGAAGGCCTGGGACGATGCGGCCGACCTCCTACGGGAGGCCGCGGCGCTGCGGCCCATAGGCGATCCTGTGGCGGTGCAGAACCTCGTCCAGGCAGCGAAGCTGAGCTTCTACACGGGCGACGAACGCGAGGCCCTGAACGGAATGGAAGCGGCAGGGGAGCGCGCCCTCAACGAGGGCGACGTCCTCACGGCAGCCACTGCGTTCGCGGATGCCGCCTGGATCGCATCCGACGAAGGCCTGGGCGAGCGGGCGCTGAAGCTAGCCGCCCGTGCCCAACGGTTGGCGTTCTCCCCGTTGATCGGAAACGCAGATCGGGTGCGGCTGCGCGAACGGTTCCACGGGAGCGCGTTGCAGGCCGGATGACCTGAGCCGGTAGTGCCCCTGGTGGGTGCGACCCCTCGATCGACGACGCGCCAGCGGCCGGATCAGGGTCGGTCCACACCCACCAGGGGCCTTCCGCACGCCTTGCAGTAGCGCGCATCGGCGTCGGCACCCGCCCCGCACGTTCCGCACGCTCGTGACCCGGCGCGCGTGGCCTGAGCGAGCTCGACCGACACGATCCCCGTCGGGACCGCGATGATGGCGTACCCCAGGATCATCAGGACGGCCGCGAGAATCTGCCCCGGTGCGGTCTGCGGTGAGATGTCGCCATAGCCGACCGTGGTGAGCGTGACGATGGCCCAGTACACCGCCGTCGGGATGCTGCTGAACCCGTGCTCGGGTCCCTCGATCAGGTACATGACCGCGCCGACCACGATCACCATCGACAGCACCACGATCAGGAACACCGTGATCTTGTAGCGACTGGCGCGCAGGGCTCGCCCCAGCGTTCCGGCTTCGCCCACGTATTGGACGAGCTTCAGGACCCGGAAGACCCGTATCACACGCAGGATGCGAATCACGATCAGGTACTGACCGCCGGGGAGGATCAGGCTGAGATAGGTCGGAAGGACCGAAGCCAGATCGACCAAGCCAAGGAAGGAGAGCGCGTAGGTGGAGGGCCTCTGGACCGAGAGCAGGCGCAGCACATACTCGACCGTGAACAACAGCGTGAAGGCCCACTCCACGGCCCTCAGCAGCGGGCGATGATCGCGGGCCACGGACTGGACCGAGTCCAGCATCACCACCGCCACCGAAGCCAGGATGACCGCGATCAGAAGAACGTCGAAGACCTTCCCCGCCCGGGTGTCGTGCTCGAAGATGATCTCGTAGGCACGCTGCCTCCAGGCGGCGCCGCCTTCCGGTCGACGCGGTACGTCCACTACCCGATCTCCTTCCCAGCGGGACGCAGCGCCCGGGCGAACCGCTGCATGTGGCCCCGGCGCCTCGTCATTCGATCTCGATGGGGCGAGCGGCCGACACCCACAGTACGTCGCTCAGGTCCTCGTGGCGCCGGAAGAGCTCCGAGCCCTTTTCTTTCCGCTTGGCTTCGGTGAAACCGAGGATGACGAGATCCGCCACGGAAGAGTGGTTTCGCACCAACCGACCGAAGTCGACGCGGTCGTCCGTAGCGATCACCTGGACGTTCTTTGTGCTGATCTGAAGGCGGCCCGTCTCGATCATGCCCAGCAGCTCCGCGGTTCGCTCAGGTGCCTGGCTCTCCGGAAAGGCAGCATAGACGCTGATCTCGGCGTTGTGCCAGTCCGGATGCCCGAGCAGGATGTACGCCAACAGGATCATCAGATTGGCGTTCCGGTAGTCGTGCCAGGTCAGCCAGACGTGAATGGCCGTACGGTTGCCGAAGAACGTGTCCCCGTGTCGGAGCACCATCCGGTTCATGTGGGGCACACCGGCGAGTGTCAGCCCCCCCTGCAGCTCCTCCAACACCTCTGGAGTATCGTGGATGGAGAACTCGAAGAGGATGGTGTTGTTCTCGATTCCCGAGACCCCGGGGACCTGGAGGCTCTGGGCCAGGGCCGAGGCCATGGACGGACTGATGATGGTGTCGACGAAGATGCCTGAGTGCTGCTCGCTGGCCAACGCCAGAAGCCGTGCTTGGACCTCGGCGCTCTGCTCGAAGGTCCGCCGGTCCAGCCTGCCCTGGATGAAGTGCAGGTAGGTGCCGAAGCCGTAGCGATGGCACATCCAGGTCAGAAGCCGCAGCGGCGAGGTGCGATCGAACGTGCGCGGCGTGATCATGATCACGCTGGGCCGCCAGTCGTCGGAAGGCTGGGTGGACTGGAGCTTGATGTGGAGATAGCGGCTCGCCTGGGCCATCACTCCACCGAAGATGGAGCCCAGGTCGTCTCGACCCGACTCGGATCGACTGATCCCCCAGTAGAGCAGCGCCATCACGGCGATCGCCAGGAGCGCATAGACCAGATCCATCTGCAGCATGAGCAGCATGCAGGCGACGGCGCCGAACAGACTCAGATACCACTTGGACCGGAAGCTGGGCCGGTAGGAGGGGCGAGCGGCGAAGTGCTCCAGGAACGAGATCGCGCACAGCGCCCCGTACGTCACCATGAAGAACATGGAGATGATGCGGGCTACCAGATCCACCGAGCCGAGCAGAGTCACCCCGAGCGCGATGCCGGATGTCACCAGGGTCGCGTTGCGGGGCTCGTTGGTGTGACCGACGCCCTCCGCCAGCGTGCCATTGAGGCGGCGAAGGGGCAGGATCCCATCCTGCCCGATGGCCTGCAGCGTACGGGGAGCAACGAGGATCGAGCCGACGGCCGAAGAAAGGGTGGCACAGGCCAGGCCGATCGGAATGATCGGCCCCCACAGTGCGATGTCCTGCATCACGAGCTCCCCCGTGAGCGCCTCCGGGGGCGCGCTGGCGGCGAGCTTCCAGACGACGGCCAGGTAGACCACCATCCCCACCACCGTGGCCCCCAGGATCCCCATGGGGATGGACCGTCGGGGATTGGCGAGGTCACCCGACAATCCGACGCCCGCGGTCATGCCGGTGAAGGCGGGGAAGCAGATCGCGAAGACGAGAATGAAGGGATCCGGGTCGGCCACGTGACTCAGCAACGACCCCGAGGCGAGCTCAGAGCCGGCCGGCGGACCCAGAAAGAACAACACGAGGGAGAGGGCGAGGACGGCCGCGACCAGGTACAGGGCCTTCACGCCCAGCGCGGCCCCACGCACCAACACCAGGCCCGCCAACACCAACAGGGAGGGCACCGAGACCATGCGGGGGTCGAACCCCACGCCGAGCGTGGACTCGAACCAGGGTACGAGCGGGCGAAAGGCCTCGGCGAAGGCGATCAGATAGAACCCGACCGAGAGGGCCTGAGAGAGGTAGAGAGATACGCCGATGGAGCCCCCGATCGAGGGGCCGAACGACCGGGAGACGATGAAGTACTCTCCCCCGCCCTCGACCCGGCGATTGGTGGCGATCTCGGCGAGGGCCAGAGCCGTTGGGACGGTCACGGCGTGCCCCAGCAGGATGACGCCGATCGCCCCCAGCAGTCCCAGGTGACCCACCGCGTAGCCGAACCGCAGGAAGAGGATCGCACCCAGGATGGTGCTCAGGCTGGCGAGGAACACCGGGCCCGTGCCGAAGCCGTGCCCGCGCTCGGCCGGCTGGGTGGCGGGGCTCGCGTCGGTCATCACGGGTGAAGATGTCCGTCCGCGGGGGAGCTCGTCCAGCGCCCCCGCTCCGCGGCTGCTCCGCGACGTCCGCTCCAGCCCGGCGCCGCGCGGTTCGGGCCGGTCAGGCCGACCGGGGCTCGCGACGGCCTTGCTTCTGCTCGTTCAGGCGAGCAAAGAACTGATCGGGCGTCTCCGGCCTGCCCAGCGCGAAGCCCTGGATGGCGTTGCAGCCCACCTCCGACAGCGTGCGCACCTGGTCCATGTCCTCGGCTCCCTCGGCCACGACCACCAGGTTCATCGAGTGAGCCAACGCCACGACCGTCGCCACCAGATCTCGGTCACGCGAGTCCGTAGCCACGTTCTTGATGAAGGATCGGTCGATCTTCAACGTGGAGATCGGCAGCTCGCGTAGGTGGCGCAGGGAGGAATATCCGGTTCCGAAGTCGTCCAGAGCCACGCGGATGCCCATCATCTTCAAGGCATTCACCGTCCGCAGCCCGACCGATCCCGTCTGCATCAACTGGGACTCGGTCACTTCGAGCTGGAGCCGCCCGGGTGCCACACCGGTCTCGTCGAGAATCTCGAGTACCCGCTTCTCGAAGCCGGCACGCTGAAGCTGCCGCGGAGACACGTTGACGGAGGCGCGTACGTCCGGATGACCCGCCTCGGTCCAGCGACGGACCTCCCGCAGCGCCTTCTCCAGGACGTACTCGCCGAGCTCGTCGATGAGCTCGGACTCCTCGGCGATGGCGATGAAACGGCCGGGAGGCACCGGCTGCCCCCGACGCGTCCAGCGTGCCAGCGCCTCTCCGCCCCGCACACTGAAGTCCTGAGCGCAGAAGATGGGCTGCAACGCGATGTCGACGCGCCCCTCCTTCAGGTCGGCACGAAGCTCGTTCTCCAGGATCAGGCGCTCGTAGCTGTCGGCGTCGATCTCGGAGCGGTAGAGGTCGCACGTGTTGCGGCCTCGGTCCTTGGCGCTGTAGAGCGCAGCGTCCGCTTTGCGCAGCAGGGTCTCACGGTCCTGTCCGTCGGCTGGATACATGGCCACGCCGATGCTCGCCGTAACGTGGAGACGCCGTCCTTCGAGCTCGAACTGGGGACGCATCGACTCGAGGAGACGGCCTGCCACGCGACGGGCGTTGTCCGCCGAACGGATGTTCTGCAGAAGGAAGACGAACTCGTCTCCGCCGAAGCGGGCCAACACGTCTCCGCTCCGTCCATGCTCCTGCAGCCGTCCGGCGACCTCGCGCAGCAACTGGTCCCCCGCGGAGTGCCCCAGCGTGTCGTTGACGTTCTTGAATCGATCCAAGTCGATGAACAGCAGCGCGAAGACGGTACTGGTACGGCGGGCGCGGGTCAGGGCCACACTCAGGCGATCCTCGAACAAGGCGCGATTGGGCAGGCCGGTCAGCGCGTCGTGGTACGCGAAGTGGCGGATGGTCTTCTCCGCCTGCTTGATCTCGGTCAGATCGTGGAAGCTCCACACGCGCCCGATCCCCGCCTGCCGCTCTCCGCTCTGACCCCGACTGGTGACCTGCACGAAGCGACCGTCCTTCAGTTCCAGAACGGCAGTCACCAGCTCGCCGGGCTCGACGATCGCCTGTCGAATGGCCATCTGAAGCTCCTGAGGTCGCAGGAGCTTCTTGGCCAGCACGTCAGCCAGTGCGTCTCCGTCCGTCGCCATCTCCTCGGGCTCGAGCCGCCAGAGAGCGGCGAAGCGTCGATTCCAACGCGCGACTTCGCCCTTGCGGCCGATGACGAGCACGCCGTCCTCCGTGGAGTCGAGCGTCACCTCGAGCAGGGTGACCAGGTCCCTCAACTCACTGTTGGACGCGAAGAGCTCGCTGGAGCTCAGGTCGAGAGCTCGTTCCAACATCGCCCGATCGCCGTCGGCCTGCTCATACGCACGTGAAACGGCTTCCAGTAGCTTTGTGAGCTCTGGATCGGGCTCGGTCCCCTCGCCGAACGCCCTCTTGACCTGGCGGCGCAGCAGCGGGTGCAAGATCAGCTCTCGGACAGCGTCGTGACGGTCATGGTCTGATTGTGGAGCTCGCAAGCGGTGCCGGAGGTCAATGGAGAGATCTCCCCGTAGGAGTAGAATCCTGTCAGGGCAGCCTCTGGCCCCAGCACCTCACGGACGCCTTCCACCTCTTCCTCGATGCGCTGGTCCAGTACCAACTTGCGACCTACACACGAGATCAGGATGGCCAGCTCCGCGCCGACGCCACCCAGGGTCTGCAGGGACGCAGCGGCCGCACCATGGGCACCGTCCACGAGACGATCGAAGTTCGCCTTCATGAAGCGGGCGCGCGCGCCGTTTGGGATATCACCTGCGAACGTCATGGTCTGCTGCTCCTCGTCCACCGCCAACACCGTTCGCACCAGAGTGCCCTCTTTGTCGGGAGCGTCGATGCTGAGCGGAAAGAGCAACGCGCTGGACGGGAGCCGTGCGGCGTGATCACCGAGATAGGTCTTGTAGAGATTCAAGGCGCTGCGTCCGTCCAATTCGTACAGGACGTTCCCCTCGGAGCGTGTCACCACCCGGTCCGGCCCGAACGGATCCCACCCGCCCAAGCAGCCATGCCCGACGCGTAGTGCGTCGCCGTAGAAGCCAACCACAACGACGGTAGCGTCGCAGGTGCGTCCACCCGACACCACGACCGTGCGATTGAAGGACGCGGCGTCACCAGAGAGCCCACCGGTCACCAACACGCCCGGCGGCAGGCCCGCCGTCAGTCCCTTCGACAACTCCGAGCCGTTGACAGAGACGCCCTCGGACAGGACCAACACATAGCGCAGCCCCTCGTGGGGTAGCTGCGCTCCAAGATGGCGGCCCAGCTCCGCACCGCTCGCAGCTGCCGAAATGGGCGCCGACGCGATTCGCACACGCGTGCTGTCGAAGCGGACGCTCGTGGCGACGATGTCTCCGTCTGTGACGGTCGTGTCGAGGATCTCCCCGGCGGTCGAGCATCCGACGATGCCCGCCTGGGGATGCCGCTCGGCGAGGTCGGTGAGGGCGGAGCTTCCCTCTAGCGCCTCACGGTCGCCGAAGACCAACAACAGGTCGGCTGAGCGACCGTTTGCTCCGAACGCCCAACCCTCTTCCGGCGTCCACCGGATCTGCTCGACCTTCATGCCTCTGCTCCCATTGGGTCCGTTCCCGAGGGGCGCACGCCCCCCTTCCCTGGGGAGTATCGGCCCACGGAGAGCGAAGTTTGGGCAAGGAGCGGACCCGGCAGCCCGCGGCCAGGAATGGGGGCCCCTCCCTGGTCCAGGGACCCCTGTGCCCCATCGACCCCGGAAGATCTTTCCGTACCGGGGGAGGAACCGCCCTAGACTGCGGGGAGGGGAGGCCCGGCGAGGACCGAGGGCGGACGTCGCATCAAGGCGAACGCGGCAAGGTGTAGCCACCCACCTCCACGCCCGTGACCTCCGGCCCGCTCAGCACGAAGGTCAGCCGCGTCGTGCCCCTCCAGCGTGTGCTCCAACGCGCGTCGAACGACTCCCGCTCCCAGTGCTCCAGAGTCCCCTGCAGGCGACCGTAGCGGGCCAGAAGTCGCGCTCCGTCCCGCTCGATACGGACGGAGCCGTACAGCGGATGAGTGAACGTACCCACGTAGGCGTCGAGGGGAAGAGATGGCGCGGTGTCTGCCGCGCGAGCCGCGCTGCGGCGCGCCTGCGCTTCCGCCTGCTCGGTGTCGAGTCGGTCGTACAGCGCAAGCAGGTCCGCGCTCCAATCGCGTGGCGCCTCCGGGTCGTAGAGATCGAAGACGCGATACATGAGGGCGTGACGCACTTCGGCGTGGTCCCGATTGGCGAGCACGTATACGCCCACCCCCTCATCGCGAAGCAGGCCGGCGATCGCCACCATTCCGTCGATGCTCCCGGTGTGGAAGTCGACCTTTCGCCCTTCGTAGTCTGCCTGGAACCACCCGAGCCCGTAGGTGGTCCAGTGCGGGTGGGTCAGCTCCTGCGTCGGATAGAAGTCCTCCGGCTCCACCAGCGAGTGGGGCGTGAACAGCCACTCCACAGTGCTCGGTTCGAGGAGCCGTCGCCCATCGGCCGCCACCCCACCCGCGAGCAGGAACCGCAACCAGACCGACATGTCGTGTACACTCGACCAGATGGACCCGGCGGCCGCCACCGGATCCACGCTGGCGTTCTCGATCCGTTCGACCGTCCCGTCCAGGCGGTAGTGGGGCCCGGCCACGTTGGGCTGCCCTTCCGTTTCTGCCAACGTCGTGCGCGTATCCCGCATGCCCAGCGGCTCGAGGATGCGCGTTTGGATGAAGCGGGCCCAAGGCACTCCGCTGGCCGCCGCGATCACCTCTCCCGCAGTGGCATACATCAGGTTTTGATAGATGAACCCGCTACGCATGGAGTAGGCAGGCTCGAGATAGCGCAGGCGCTCCAGGAGGTCGCGCGTGGTGGCGTCCTGCTCGTACCAGAGGAAATCCGCGTTTCCGAGTCCTGCGTTGTGCGTCAGGAGGTCGATGACCCGGATCTCCCGGGTGACCCACGGGTCCTGGAGGCGGAACCAGGGCAGGTGGTCGATCACCGGATCGTTCCAGTCGAGCTTCCCCTCCTCCACCAACATCGCCAGTGCCGCTGCTGTCATCGCTTTGGTCGTTGACCCGATGGCAAAGCGAGTGTGCTCGTCCACGGCACCCGCTCGGCCCAACTGCTGGACGCCGTACCCGCGCGCGAACATCAGTTGACCATCCTTGACCACGGCGACGGCGAGGCCCGGCACGTCCCAGTCCGAGACGGCCTTGCGCACATAGGCGTCGAACTCCTCGACAGGGAAAGCTTGGGCGAGGCCCGTTCGCGGCAGGCCGAGCAGGAGCAGGGTGATCGCTGTCGCGAAGCGGCGGAGGGACGGGCCCATGCGAACTCCGATTGAAGTAGAACGGTGCGGACAATCGGAACAGCCTGGGCCACGGGGGGCACGGGGGGCAAGCCGGGCGTCGACGATCCGACTGTGGAACCGACTCCGGCTCCGGAATGCAAAGCGGCGGTGGCCGGGCGCCCCCACCCGGACCACCGCCCAGACCGCCGCGGGACGCGGACGGCCTTCCTGCATTGAGGAACGTCTACGGTTGCGGCAGGATCACCGCGTCGATGACGTGGATCACTCCGTTGGACGCATGGATGTCCGTGGTGACGACGCGCGCTCCGTCGATCATGACCGTACCACCCTCCACCGAGATGGCCGCCGACTGACCGTTCACGGTCTTGGCCGAGTCGAGCTTGACCACGTCGGAGGAGGTGACCCGGCCCGGAACCACATGGTAGGTCAGAATGGCCGTGAGCTTTTCCTTGTCCGCGAGCAGGGCTTCCAGCGTCCCGGCCGGGAGCTTGGAGAAGGCCTCGTCCGTGGGGGCGAACACGGTGAAGGGGCCCGCCCCCTTCAGCGTCTCTACCAGGCCCGCAGCCTCGAGGGCCGCAGCCAGCGTCGAGAAGGAGCCGGCCGCCACCGCCGTATCCACGATGTCCTTCTCATGATCCATGTGCTGCGCCTGCACTGCGTTCGCTCCCCCGAACACCAGGGCCAGCATCAACATGGGAATCGCCTTTCTCATTCCGCCCTCCCAGGGTTATCGCGCCCCTGCCCTAGGGCGCGTTCAAGTCTTGTACAGTTATTGTACAGCTTATAGGGGGTCGTTGTCAACAGATTGTCCAATGTTATGTTCAACGACCCCTCGAGGAGCCGACATGATGAGTCGACATCCAATCCGTGTGGCCGCGCGACGGGCCGGCTTGACCCCGGCCACCCTGCGGGCCTGGGAGCGTCGCTACGCCGCCGTGCTGCCCGAGCGCACCCAGGGTGGACAGAGGCTGTACTCGGACGCCCAGGTGGACCGACTGACCCTCCTTCGCCGCGCGACTGAAGGGGGCCGTTCCATCCAACAGCTGGCGGGGCTCTCGGACGAGGACCTTCAAGCGCTGGTGGCTGAGGACCTGGGTGTGGGATGGACCTCGACCGGGGGCCCGCCGCCGAGCGGAGCCGCTGCGGCCGCGGAGACCATCGAACGAGCCTGGGTGGCCATCACCCGGCTGGACGCCGACACGCTGGAGGCGCTGCTCCGGGGAGCGGCCGTGGCGCGCGGCCTCCAGGGCCTCGCCGAGGAAATCGTGCGTCCGCTCCTGGTCCGGGTGGGCGAGGCCTGGACCCTCGGTCAGATCAGCCCGGCTCACGAACATATTGCCTCGGCGACCTTGCGCAGGATCCTCTCGTGGATGACCGACGCGACATCGCGGGGCGGAGGCGCGGGCCCTCGCTTGGTGCTGGCCACGCCCAGCGGCGAGCGCCACGAGCTGGGGGCCATGATGGCCGCCGTGGCGGCGGCCACTGCGGGGTGGCAGGTCACCTACCTGGGCCCGGATCTCCCGGCCGACGCCCTCGCCCAGGCCGCCCGTAGCGTCGGTGCTCGCGCCGTAGGGTTGAGCATCGTCCGCACCGACGCGGCACACCGCGAGTATCTCCTGGAGCTACGCAGGCAGCTCGATTCCGGAGTTCAGATCATCGTCGGAGGGCCGGCGGCAGAGGGACTGGCTGGCATGGAGGACCTCGCGGGGATCGCGCGGGCGAGCGGGCTGGACGATTTCCGCGCGCTGCCCGCCGGACAGTGACGCCAACCGGCAGCCCACGTGGTCGGCTCCCTGGCCGCCCCGTCAGGCAGGCCGAGGTGACCCGGGCGCCGCCAGGCTGATCACCCAACCCACGGCCATCACGGTCAGCGCCCCCACCACGTTGTGCCACAGGAACGACACAGAGGGAGCGAGGAAGCTGACCGCCGCCACGGCCGACATCCCTGCCAACAGTCCGACGAAGGCCCCCAGGGCCCGTGCGCGCGGGAGCATGGCCAGCAGAAAAACCCCCAGGATCGACCCGTAGAAGAACGACCCGAAGCGATTGACCACTTCGATCAACGAGCCCAGGGTCGCTGCATACGTCGCGACCACGCAGGCGAACGCTCCCCAGATCGCGGTCACGATCTTGGAGACGTTCAGGAAGTGGGCATCGCTGCCGGTGGGTTTGATCCACCTTCGGTAGAAGTCGATCACTGTCGCTGTGGAGAGCGAATTGAGCTCCGCGGCGACACTGGACATCGCTGCCGCCATGACTCCCGCGATGAACAGGCCGGTCAGGCCGATCGGCAGTTCGTGCAGCACGAACGCCGGGATGATGTAGTTGACGTCCCGCGCCGATTCACCTGTGACCTCTTCAGCCAGCGCCAGCGCCTCCACGCGGATCGCTCCGACCTCCGCTTCGTGTGCCTGGAACTCGACCATGGCCGCGGACGCCCGCGGCTCGTCCTCCGCCTGCCGCGCATCGGCCACCCCACGCGCCGCCGTCTCCCGGGCCTCGAACGCCGACTGGAAGCGGGCCTCCAAGGCTGCGTACTCCACGCCGGCTTCCGCACGCACGCGAGCTTCGTGATCCGGATTGAACAGCAGGGGCGGCGCCTTGAAGAGATAGAACACGAAGACGCCCACCCCGACCAACAGAACCAACGCTTGCAGCGGGATCTTCCAATAGGCGCTGATCAGGAGGGACGAGCGCGCCTCATCCACGGATCGCGCGGTCAGATATCGCTGCACCTGGCTTTGATCGGTTCCGAAGTACGACAACATCAGAAAGGTCCCGCCCAGAACCCCCGACCAGAACGTGTAGGTCTCGTTGAGGTTGAAGGAGAAGTCGAAGGTCTGGAGGCGACCTGTGGAGCCCGCGATGCGCAAGGCATCGTCAGGCGTGACCGGTAGGTTCAGCAGCAGGACCACGATGATCGAGAGCAGCGCTACGACGATCAGGACCATCTGCTTCACGTCTGCCCAGGTGACTGCCTGCACGCCCCCCAGAACGGTGTAGACCACTGTGGGGACACCAATCAGGATGACCGAGGCCCCGAGGCTCCAGCCGAAGACCGCTGAGAACACCACCGCAGGTGCCGCGATGATCGTCCCGCACGAGAGGCCCCGCGAGATCAGGAACAGGAAGCTCGTCAGGGAGCGCGTCTTCGCGTCGAAGCGGCGCTCCAGGTACTCGTAGGCGGTGTACACCCGAGCACCATGGAGGAAGGGCACCAACGTGACACCCAGGATGACCATGGCGATGGGTAGTCCGAAATAGAACTGAACGAAGCGCAGCCCGTCGGTAGCCCCCTGCCCGGTCGTCCCGATCATGGTGACCGCGGAGAGCTGGGTGGCCATCACCGATAGGCCCACCGCCCACCAGGGCAGGCTGCGATTGGCCAGGAAGTAGCCTTCGATCTCCCGCGTCCCCTTGGCACGCCGGATCCCGTCCCACATGACGTAGCCGACGTACCCGATCACGATGAGCCAATTGACCGGATGCACCGGATCAGGCTCCGTATCGGGATTGGAGGAACCAGAGCACCACCAGGGTCACGACCTGCACAGCCAGCACCCTCAGGAGGGTGGCGCGAAGACGGGCGCGAGCAGGTGAATCGGTGTCCACTGAACCTCTCGGTGGGTTGGAAGCGACGCCCGAGCTTGGGAGTCGGGCCGGAGGCACGCAAGGCGCCTCCGGCCCTGGGAAAGGCCCCGGTGGCTCGACGATACGCTAGGCGACCTGGTGCAGGTGGACGTCTCTCTGCGGGAAGGGGATCGAGCAGCCGGCGCTCTCCAAGCCCTCCTTCAGGTGGCGGTGCAGCTCGAAGTGGACGGTCCAGTAGTCCTCGGTGCGACACCAGGGACGCACCACGAAGTTCACAGACGATTCGGCGAGGGCACTCACCTCGACCGTCGGAGCGGGCGACTCGAGCACCCGCGGGTGGGCGCGCACGATCCGCTCGATGGTCTCCCTCGCGACTCCCAGGTCGTCCTGGTACGACACGCCGAAGAGCATGTCGACCCGCCTCAGCTCGTTCGCGGAGAGGTTGGCGATCTTATCGCCGTAGATCGTCGAATTGGGAAGGATCACCCTGATATTGTTCAGCGTGTCCACCTCGGTGGAGAATACACCGATCTGGCGTACCGTACCCAAGGTCCCCGCCGCCTCGATCACGTCGCCGACCCGGAAGGGCCGGAAGACCAACAGCATCACGCCGGCGGCGAAGTTGGAGAGAGAGCCTTGCAGGGCCAGACCCACGGCCAGGCCCGCAGCTCCCAACACGGCAACGAAGGACGCCGTCGGCACGCCGAAGATCCCCAGCACCGCCACCACCGTGAAGGCCAGCACGGCGAAATAGGTCATCCCGGAAAGGAACGGGACCAGGGTTTCGTCGAGCGCAGCCCGGCGGAGGCCACCCGCGACGAGGCGACGAATCCACCCCGCAGCCAAGCGCCCCACGATCAGGACCACGATGGCGCCGACCACATTGACGGCCTGCGTAGCCGCAAGCACGGTCATGGCCCTCAGTATCTCAGCGGAATTCCCCTGCAGCCAATCCATTCTCGTCCTCCACGCACGTGTCTTCCGGAGCGGCTCCCAGCCCTGAACCTAAGGACTGACTGCTGCCGCCACGAGCGCGAGAGGCGAAGCGACCCGGCTTCTTGCGTCAATCGCTCAGGTCGGCGTCGTCCGGAGCTGCACTCACGGTAACGTGACCTGGCGTTCCCGGCCGCGGCCGGTGGATCTGCAGGGGTTTGACCGTCTTCTTCACGGCGGCGCGTGTGCCGCCGATCGCCAGCTGCGTGAAGAGGAAGGCGAACTTCTCGTCGTAGGCAGCCGCGAGGGACGCCTTCACGTCCGCCGAGAGATCCCAGAGCTGTCGCTTGAACGGGCCCAGAGCCTTCTTGCGAGTCTTGTAGTAGAACTGCTCATCGGAATCCGAGGCTTTGCGTTCCGACGCGGTGTTCTCATCCAGCCATCCGTAGATCTCGTCGCGGAGACTCTGGGGAAGGTGATCGTACAGCATGTTCTGGAAGTTGGTCGCCAGGTGGATCTCGGCCGTTTCGGTCCGGGGGAAGTTGTGGAAGGCGTCGTCCGGCAGGGTGGAGGCGCCGTGCTGAACGGCGCCGGACATGCCGTACTCGTCCCGGGCCACGCGCGAGAGTTCCTCCAGCGTGTTGAGGTCGATCTTCACATCCGCGATCGAACCATCCGCGAGCACCACGCCACCATGCGTGGTCCCGGATTGCACGGAGATCTTGGAGAGACCGACGCCTCCCGGCAGCGATTCCTCGAGCGCACGATTGTAGCCGTCCATGAACGCTCTCAACTCGGGCACCGTGCTGTTCTGAGTACCGACTTCACCGATCTCCCCACCTACCGAAACCGTCACTCCATCGGGCTCCAGCTCGCGGATGGTGCGCGTCAGCTCGGCGCAGATCTGGTAGTTGAGGAGCTGCTGCTCGTCCAACGTGGGTTTCTCGATGTCCACCAGCGTCGAGGTGTCGACGTCGATGTTGTAGAAGCCGGCATCGATGGCCTCGTGAATGAGCTGCTTGACGGCATCGACCTCCGAGGTGGGATCCTGGACGTACTTCTTGGCGTTGACCTGGAAATGGTCTCCCTGGACGAACACAGGCCCCCTGAACCCCTCCCGCAGCGCCGCCGCCAGCATCACGGCGACATACTCCGCGGGCCGTTGGGCGGTGTAGGCGATCTCCGAACGGGCGATCTCCAGAAGGAAGGCTCCGGCATCCATCTTCTTGGCCGTGCGGAAGATGGAGCGGGCCGTGTCGTAGGAGGCGCCCCGCACGTTGATGGCTGGAACGGTAAAGCCCTCCAGTTCTCCGCGACCCCGGGCCATGTAGAGATCGTGAATGGACGAGGTCCGCACGCCCACGGCCTGCGCCAGCTCCCAGATCAGCCAGCGCGCATCCTCCCGTTCGGCTTCCGTGCCGAACACGGCATCGCGCACGAGGGTGTCCATGGCAGGGGTGGCCAGCACGGCCGGGTCGTTGACGGTCACCGAGCTGTCCTGCACGGACACGGCGGAATCGAAATAGGTCTTCATGGCTTCGGGACGGAGAAAGGGGCGGAACGGCGCGGCCGGACACCGGGGCAGCCAAGCAATTGTGATGCCGATGCGTCGAGGCGGGCAAGGCCCTCTGGCGCAGCGACACCGATGCCCCGATGCTCCCGGATGTCCCTAGCCCATTCCGTGCTCGCAGTCGATCCCATGGTCTTTCCGGTCAGGGACGTGGGCCGTGCAACCACGTTCCTGCAGCGGCTCCTGGGCGGAGCGCTCGAAGCGCGTCCAACCGGCGGCGTCGCCCTGAGTTGGGAGGCCGCCGAGGTCCACTGCGAGCCCACCCTCGGAGGCGCCTCCGCCGGAGACCCGTCCGCTGGGCTGAGCGTCCGCTGGAGCGGACCCTTGGGCCCGCTTCTGCGCAACGTGAAGCGCGCCAGTGCGACCTGGAGTGGACCGTCCGAGCGGAGCTCGCGGGGAACGTCCCTGCTTTCTGTCTCGATCGCCGGCCCGGACGGGCTGGGCGTCGATGTAACCACGCCGTTCTACGACCTCGCGCTCGGAGGCCCATCTCTACGGGTGGCGGAGGGGGATCAACATGATCGAGCGGCCGTCGAGGGTTTGCTCACGGGCGCGTCGCTTCCCCTGTCGGGCCTGGACACCGCCTGGCGGAATGCCTTGGTCGCGCATTCCGATGCGGATGGCCCCATTGCCTGCGCCGCGGTCGAGCGACACGGCACTGCGGCCCTCCTGCGCTCCGTCGTCACGGCACCGTCGTGGAGAGGTGTGGGCCTGGGCGAGGAGCTGTGCTGGCGCGTGATCGCACGCGCCTTCGGTTCCGGGGCGACCAGCGTGCACCTGCTCACCACCACGGCGGAGCGGTTCTTCGCGCGCATGGGGTTTCACACGGTCGATCGCGCTACACTGCCCGCCGCGCTGGGGGCCTCGGAGGAGCTGAGGGGCGCGTGTCCGGCGAGCGCGATCGCCATGACGTTCCGCGACGAAGGGGCAGCGTGAGCTCTCCGCTGGATCGGGACCTCGCTGTGCTGCACGGCATGCTCGAGCGCGGCGAGACCAGCGCTGTGCATCTCATCGAGGAGGCTGTCGAGCGCCACGCATCCCTGGGTCGGGAGCTGCGGGCCTACAAATGCTTCGACAGCGACGGTGCCCGAGCCCGCAGCGCGGCGCTGGAATCGGACACGGCGGGCCCCGCGACGTCCCCCTTTTTCGGCCTCCCCATCTCGGTGAAGGACCTGTATGGGGTGGAGGGTCTGCCCACATTCGCGGGGACAGCACGACGCCTGCCCAGCCGCTGGGAGCGAGAGGGGTTCCTGGTACGTGCTTGCCGATCGGCAGGAGGCGTCCTGGTGGGCAAGACCCACACGGTCGAGTTGGCCTTCGGCGGGGTGGGCACGAATCCGCATTGGGGCAGCCCGGTGAACCCCTGGGACCGGGCTCAGGAGAGGATCGCCGGTGGTTCTTCGTGTGGCGCGGGGGTCTCCCTTGCGGAGGGATCGGCCGTGATCGCGCTGGGCACCGACACCGGCGGATCCATTCGCATCCCCGCAGCGCTGACCGGTGTGGTCGGGCACAAGCTCACTCGAGGCCGCTGGTCCACCGACGGCGTTTTTCCACTCAGCGGGACTCTCGATACGGTCGGCGCTCTGACCCGCTCGGTCCGTGATCAGATCTATTTCTTCGCCACGGTCGATCCCTACTGTGGCGGACCCGCCGAGGCGGAACGCGACCTGGCGCGGTCGGAAGGGGTGCGGGGTCTGAGAATCGGCGTCCCTGCTTCTGCGCTCTGGAGCGAGGCCGAACCCGGCGTGGCGCAGGGGGTGCGCTCGGCGCTCGCCGAGTTGGAGCGAGCCGGTGCCCGGCTGGTGGAGTTGGACGGCCGCCCCTTCGACGAAGCCTCCAGCGCCTATCTCGAGTCAGGCCTGGTCGCGGTAGAGTGCGCAGCTGGCATCGACGACCACATCCCGGAGTGGTGGCCGCTCCTGCACGAGTCCGTGGGGACCCGCATCTCCCCGGGCCGCTCCGTACTCGCCACGCACTATGTGTCGGAGTCGAACCGACGGCTGCGCCACGCGGAAGCGGCTCAGGCCTGGCTGGCCGATGTCGATGTCGCCGCAGTACCCACGGTGCCCATCGCTCCCCCTCCCCAGGGGGAAGTGGCGGATCTGGACCGCTATGTGGTGGTGAACCGGGCCTGCCTGCGAGCCACCACCCCGATCAGCTACCTCGACCTCTGCGCGCTGTCGTTGCCCGCCGGACTGGACGCAACCGGGCTGCCCGTAGGCCTTCAGCTGTTCGCCCGCGGGGGCGCCGACCTGGAGCTGCTGGCCGCCGCCTGGGCGGTCGAGCGGGTGCTCGGCACCCCGGCTCAGCGGTTGGGCCGGCCGGCCCGTCTGAGCTAAAACGTTTCATATCAGTAGTTTAGACTGACGTCACACCCGCCGAAGCAGCCGGCGTCGCAGCGTCCCGTCCCCGAAGCAGAGACCCCGTTCGGCCGACGTAATGCAACGAATATTTCCGTACCAGACTTTCACCTTGAACATCACCGCATGTATGAAATGTTGTTTTCCTTGTCTGACGCAGCGATTCCATCCAGTTTCTCGTCTGTTCTGGGGCGGTTCCGCTCCTTGCGGAGCTGCCGGGGCGTGGGCGCCGGGTCACAATGCTTGGCTGGCACCTTGGAGTTCGCGCGTCGGTTGTTCCGGGAAAGGTGCCGCTCCTTCACGACCCTCATCGGGAGGAAGAGGAGGCGCCATGAAAACCACCGGCGTCCGAACGTTGCTGGGGCTACTTGCCCTGGCGACCAGCGCCAGCCTGACCCAAGCGGACACCGCGGCGGCACAGCAGGCGACAGGTAACATCCGGGGGCAGGTCACCGACGCGGTGACGCTGCGGCCACTCCCCGGCGCGCAGGTCCTCGTGGTGGGTACGGGCCGTGGAGGCCTGGCCAACTCGAGCGGGCAATACCTCGTCCTGAACGTCCCCACGGGCCCGCAGGTGGTGCGGGTCGAGATCCTCGGGTACGGCACGGTCGAGCAGCAGGTGACGGTGGCCGCGGGCCAGACGGCCGCGCTCGATTTCGCGATGAGCCAGCAGGCGCTGGAGCTGGACGAGATCGTGGTCACCGGCACGGCGGGCCAGACGCAGCGGCGCGCCATCGGCAACTCGGTCCAGAAGTTCGATGCAGGCGAGGTCACCGAAGCAGTGCCCGTGACGAGCGTGCAGGAGCTCCTGCAGGCACGCACTCCCGGCTTGACGCTCGTGTCGAACGGCGGTGGCGCGGGTGACGGCTCTCAGATCCGCCTGCGCGGGTCGGGCTCGTTGTCGGGCCGCTTCGAGCCGGTCGTCTTCGTCGACGGCGTGCGCATCGAGAGCGGCAACCAGAGTGGGCAGTGCAACAATGTGGTGCACTGCACCAACGCGCTGGACTTCCTGAACCCGAACGACATCGAGTCGATCGAGGTGATCAAGGGCCCGGCCGCGGCGACGCTGTACGGCGCCGAAGCCGCGTCCGGCGTGATCCAGATCATCACCAAGAAGGGCCGCCCCGGCACCGGCATGCAGTGGACGGCCAGCATGGACGTCGGCACCTCCGACTGGGTGCTCGACCGGCCCATCACCTACTGGCAGTGCACGGCCTCCCAGGTCACCAATGCTGCCATCTATCCGGGGTGTCAGGGCCTGGCCGCCGGTACGGTGTTGATGGACGATCCCATGACGCGCCACCCCAACGCGGTGCGCGGCAACGAAGGTTCGAGTGACTCCAATGGCCCCGGCCAATACGCCTTCAATGTTTCGGCGCGGGGCGGTGGTGAGTTGTTCAACTACTTCATCTCCGCCGAGAAGGGCGACGAACAGGGCATCTTCCTGAACAACTTCGCCAAGCGGCAGGGCGGGCGTGCCAACTTCGGCTTCACGCCGTCCGAGCAACTCAACTTCAACGTGAACGTGGGCTACGTGCGGCAGCACATCCGCCAGCCCCTGTCCAACAACTCGTCCAACTCGGTGCTGCGCAACGCCTATCGTGGGCGCGCCCGCGCGACCAACGATCCGTGGGAGGAAGGATTCCGCGGCTTCGGCCCCGATCTGGCCAACCAGTACGATCTACAGACCCGGGGCGAGCGTTTCACCTTGGGTGCGACGGTCAACTATGAGCCGTTCTCCTGGCTCTCCAACCGTCTCGTCCTCGGCCTGGACAACAACGATCGCAACGTCACCGAGTTCTACCCCATCGACCAGACGGGCCAGGCGCCCTGGGGTGCCACCAACGCCACCGGCGTGGTGGACATCTTCCTGCCGGATGTGCACACCTGGACGGTGGACTACTCGGGGACCGTCGCGACGGATCTGAGTGAGAACTACTCGAGCGCCTTCAGCGCGGGCATGCAGCTGAACGCCCGCAAGTTCGAGTCGTTCACCACGGTGGGTGAGGGCCTGGTGGCCAGTCAGATCAACCTGGTGGGTACGGCCGCCAACACGCGGGCCAGCCAGGGCCTGAACGAGCAGACCTCGTTGGGCTTCTACTTCCAGGAGCAGGTGGGGTGGAAGAACCGCTTGTTCGCCACCGCGGCCGTGCGCATCGACGACAACTCTGCGTTCGGACAGGACTTCTCGCTGGTGGTGTACCCGAAGGCGCAGCTCAGCTACGTCATCTCGGACGAGGACTTCTTCGACGTGGGCTGGATCGATCAGCTCAAGCTGCGCGGCGCCTGGGGTCAGGCCGGCAGCCCGCCCGATCCGTTCACGGCCGATCGGACCTTCGACGCGGGCGTGACCACCCTGGGTGACCAGGTGGTGAACCTGCTCCGACCCTCGTCCTATGGGAATCCGGATTTGAAGGCCGAAACCGGCTCCGAGTTGGAGCTGGGCTTCGAGGCCTCGTTCCTGGACGGCCGGATGGGGCTCGACTTCACCTACTACAACCAGAAGACGCGGGACGCGCTGATCCAGGTGCCGGATCCGCCGTCGTCGGGCTTCAGCGGTGTGCACTACGCCAATGTGGGTGAGATCGCCAACAGCGGCATCGAGGTGCTGCTGACCGCTACGCCTGTCTACACGCGCAACCTGCAGTGGGACGCGACCGTGGCCTTGTCGACCAACTCCAACGAGCTGGTCACCTTCGGTGACGCGCCCATCGAACAGATCGAGTTCGGGCAGTTCGCCACCGTGCAGCGTCACATCCCGCGCTATCCCATGGGTGGCTTCTGGAGCACGGACGTGGTGCGGGACGCCAGCGGCGCGCCGGTACTGACGGGAAGCGGCGGAGTGACGGTAGCGAGCGACAAGGAGTACGTGGGCCCGTCGCTGCCGACCCGTGAGATCGGGTTCACCAACACGGTGACGCTGTTCGACAACATCCGGCTGTTCGCCAACCTGGACTACAAGGGTGGCCACTACCAGTGGTGCGCCATCTGCTCAGTCCGCAGCCGCATCGATCAGAACACGTGGTTGATCAACAACCCGGACTCGGACCCGGTGGATGTCGCAGTGGCCAAGAGCCTTCAGACCAAGACGTGGATCCAGCAGGCAGACTTCATCAAGCTGCGCGAGATCTCGGCTACCTACGATCTGCCTTCGAGCTTGATCGAGAAGACCGGCGTCGACAACGCGGCACTGACCCTGTCTGCGCGGAATCTGTGGATGTGGACGAAGTACAAGTTCGACCAGGAGGGTCTGGGCTCACCCGACCCCGAAGTCAACTTCGACTCGCTCTCCGGATTCAATCGTACGGATTACGCCTCGATCCCGATGCTGAGGAGCTTCGCGCTCAGCCTCCGGTTCGCGTTCTAGGACAGGAGCAACCATGACAAAGACACCAAACCGGAGGGGATGGCTGGCGACCGCGGTCGCGGCCCTGGCCCTGGTCGGCTCGGCGTGCTCGGTCAACGACCTGCTGGAGGTGAACAATCCGGCGGAGCTGAACGAGGAGCTGCTGCAGGACTCAACCCTCGTCAACGTGCTCGTCAACGGCGTGGTGGGTGACTTTCAGGTCGCCTACTCGGATCCGTTCGTCTGGCGGGGAACCATGTTCACGGACGAGCAGATCACGGGCATCAACTGGGAACAGACGGCTCGCCTGAGTCAGCGGATCGTTCGCTTCGACGAGGGTGACGCCGACCTCATGTTCTCGGAGTTGAGCCGGGCCCGGGCGCAGGCGGACAGCATCGCTGGCCGCTTCCGCGACCTGCTGGCCAACCCGAGCTCGGACGGGCGGATGGCCACGGTGCTGGCCTATGCGGGGTATTCCTATATCCTGCTGGCCGACGCCATGTGTGAAGCGACGGTGAACGTGGGCTCGGACATCTATCAGCCGTTGCAGCTCTACCAGTTTGCCGTGGATCGTTTCGACGAGGCGCTTTCGGTCGCGCAAGCGGCCGGAGACGCCGACCTGGTCAACATGATCCGCGTGGGGCTCTCGCGGGCCCACCTGAACCTGGGCAACAACGCCCAGGTGCTCGCCATCGCGCCCCAGGTGCCGGCGGACTACCGTCGCTGGGTGGAGTACTCGGCCACCGACCCGCGGACCTACAACGTGCTGGAAGCCCGCGTTGTGGGAGCCAATCACTCGCTGGGGATGCACCCGCACTTCCTGGCAGGCGGTCCCGGCAACTTCGGAACGCAGGATCTCGAAGCGTTCCTCACCGATCCGCGCGTGCAGCACCTGCCGGATTGGAGGCTGGGTCACAACCGGCTGACGCAGCTCTACACGCCCAAGCAGGGGTTGATGTTCTCCGAGTACAACGGAGAGACCTTCGCCACCGGTGGGAGGCCGCCGGACTTCGGGCAGGGCACGGACATCACGTTCGCGTCGGGCCTGGAGGCGCAGCACAACTACTACGAGGCGCTGGGCCCCACGCCCGAGACGCTGGCGTTCGTCAACGACCGCCGCGCCTTCGGGAATCAGGCGCCAGTCAACCTCAGCGGCGACGAGCTGATGATGGAGCTGCGCGACCAACGCGGTCGCGACCTGTTCCTCAACGGCTCTCGCCTGGGTGATTTGCGACGCTGGCTGCGGCAGGGCGACGATATGTTCCCGTCGGGCACCCACCCCACCACCCAGTGGGGAGACTATGGCTCGGCGACCTGCTACCCCATGCCACTCGAGGAGTACGAGGGCAACCCGAACGTCAGCATCCCCTGATCAGGGATCGTTGGCAGGGAGTGTGATGCGGGGGGTGCGGCCCAAGGCCGCGCCCCCCGTTTCTCGTTCGAGGCACACGGCTGCGACGCAGGCCCGGCTGGACGGCACGCGTCCTGCCGGACAACTTGCGGCACTCGGCCGACCGGCCGGAGCCACCCTCGAACCCCGCGACACGCATGCTCTGGATCCTCCTGGCCCTCGCGGTGCTGGGGCTGTTCCTCCTTGCCCAGTTCATCCTCCTGGCGGTAGTCCTGACCTGGGAGGACCAGCAGACACTGGGGGTGGGCTACTACGGCCTTCCGCCGGAGGGGCGGGAGGCCTTCAAGGCAAAGCTGCGGCAGTACGCCCGCCTGCTCTTTCCCGTCCTGCGCTTGGTCGGCCGCTTCTCCACCTTCACGTTCCAGAAGGCGAGCTTCCAGCAGAACGGCGTCGCCGGGCCCAGGGGCACCTGCAGCGCCGACAGCTTCGCGAAGGCTCAAGAGTATACCCCCGGTCCCGAGGACGTCTTCGTAGTCACGCAGATGAAGTGCGGAACCACCTGGATGCTCCAGGTCGTGCACGAAGTGCTGGGCCGAGGCCGCGGACGGATCGTCGAAGGCGGTACTACGCTCCACGCCATCTCCCCCTGGATCGAGGCTCGCAAGACGGTATCCATGGAAGCCGCACCGCTGGTGGGTGAAGAGAGACCCTCACGCATCATCAAGACCCACCTGCCTGTCACGCTGCTCCCCTGGAGTCCCGAGGCCCGCTACATCTATGTGGCGCGCCACCCCGTCTCCTGTTTCGCCAGCTGTGTCGACTTCATCGCGACCAACGTGGGGCGGATGGCCCCTCCCCTCTCCCTCGTCGAAGAGTGGTTCCGCTCGCCAGAGTGGATGTGGTGGGGCACCTGGACCGACCACGTGCAGGGTTGGTGGGAACGCGCCCAGTCCGAACCGAATGTGCTCTTCGTCCATTTCGAAGACATGAAGAAGGATCTGGGCCGCGTGGTCGACCAGGTGGCAGCCTTCCTGGGCATGGAACCCCTGACCGACGAAGAGCGTGCGGAGATCGTCCGCAAGAGCGGCTTCGCGTACATGCAGGAGAACCAGAACGCGTTCGAGATGCACCCGCCGCACATCCTGCAAACGGACGCACAACTGTTCGTGCGCGGCACCTCCGATCGCCACAAGGACGTCCCCGCCGACGTCCGGGCCCGGATCGCCACCTGGGTGGCTGCCGACATGAAGGACGGGACGTACCCGCTGGCCCAGCGGTACCCCGACGTGGTGAAGAGTTCCTGACCCTCCCGTCCGACGGATCCACCCGTACCCGGAGGCCCAACCCCGCTATCATGGACCCACTGCCCTCACCCGGCCTGCCTGCTCCGCCGGAGCATTGGGCCCTGTTCCTCGACGTCGACGGTACCCTGGTGGAGATCGCCGACCGGCCTCAGGAAGTCCGCATACCCCCGTCGCTGCGAGGGCTGCTGGTCGAGCTGCGGACCGCCCTCGACGATGCGCTGGCCCTGGTCAGTGGGCGCGCCCTCGCCGACCTGGATACGCTTTTCGCTCCACTCGTTCTCCCGGCCGTGGGAACCCATGGGCTGGAGCTCCGCGACGCGGACCTTACGATCCACCGACCCACCCTACCCAGGGAATGGCCCGTCCTGCGGAAGCGCTTCGAGGACTTCGCACGGGGCCGTGACGGGGTGCTGTTGGAGGACAAGGGGGCTTCCCTGGCACTTCACTACCGTCTCGCACCTTGGCAACAGCGGCCCGTGGAGCAGGAGATCCGCGCTGCGCGCGCCCTGCTGGGGGCGCCCGCCACGGTGCAGTTGGGCAAGATGGTCGCGGAGGTGCGCTGGGGCACGCGCACGAAGGGAGACGGCATCCGAACGCTGATGGGCCGCGCACCCTTCGCGGGTCGCACTCCTGTCTTTCTCGGGGACGACGAGACCGACCAGGCTGGCTTCGCTGCCGTCAACGCGCTGGAGGGACTGTCCATCCATGTGGGCGCCACCGATCCGGGAGTCGCTCGCTATCACCTCTCCGGCGTCGTGGCCGTGTACGACTGGCTGCGCGACCTCCTCAACGCCCGCTCAACCACTCTGGACTCGAGCCCCGATCCCAATGCCTGACCTCGATCTCGCAGCCATCGGCAACTGTCAGATCGCCTCCCTCCTGGACCGGAAGGCACGAATGGTCTGGACGTGCCTTCCCCGCCTCGACGGCGATCCCGTCTTCTGCTCTCTGTTGCAGAACGCCGAGGAACCGACGGCGGGATTCTTCGACGTGCAACTCCGCGGTCTTCAACAAACGGAGCAGGCCTATCGTCGGAATACGGCGATCGTGGAGACGGTGCTTGCGGACGATCAAGGTCGGAAGATCGAGGTGGTGGACTTCGCCCCTCGCTTTCCCCTGTTCGGACGGAGCTATCGACCCGCGATGCTGATCCGTCGGATCCGGCCGCTGGTCGGCACTCCGCACATCCGTATCCGACTGCGTCCCCTCGCCCAGTACGGCAGTCGCGCCCCGACCCTCACGCAGGGCAGCAACCACATCCGCTACCTGCTCGAGGATCAGGTGCTACGCCTGACCACCGACGCCTCGACATCCGCCGTGCTCGAGGAACGGGCCTTCGTGCTGGAGGAACCCATCACGCTGATCCTGGGGCCCGATGAGCCGGTCACCGAGGCACCGTCCGTTCTGGGTCGGCGCTTCCTGGAGCAGACGACGGCCTACTGGCAGGCGTGGGTGCGCGGCTTGACCATCCCGCTGGAGTGGCAAGAAGCCGTCATCCGGGCGGCCATCACGCTGAAGCTGTGCACCTTCGAGGACACGGGCGCGGTGGTGGCCGCCATGACCACCTCGATCCCCGAAGCCCCAGACACGATCCGTACCTGGGACTATCGCTACTGCTGGCTCAGGGATGCGTACTTCGTCGTACGAGCCATGAACCGGCTGGGAGCCACCAAGACCATGGAGTCCTATCTGCGGTTCCTGATGGACATCGCGGCCGAGTCCGGGGATAACCACCTCCAGCCGGTGTACGGAATTACCGGCTCCGCCCGCTTGCAGGAACGCATTCTCGATTCCCTTCCCGGCTACCGTGGAATGGGGCCGGTGCGCGTGGGAAACCAGGCGCACGAGCAGATCCAGAACGACGTCTACGGGGCGGTCGTGCTGGCCTCGATGCAGTCGTTCTTCGACGAGCGTCTGGTCCATTCGGGCGGGGTCGATGCCTACCATCGCCTCGAGGTCCTTGGAGAAGAGGCCGTGCGCCGCTTCGACCAGCCCGATGCGGGACCCTGGGAGTACCGGGGCCGCGCCCGGGTCCACACGTTCTCGGCGGTCATGTGCTGGTCTGCTTGCGACCGGCTTTGCCGCATCGCCCGGGTCCTGGGGTTGGACGAGCGCGCCGCTCACTGGGGCGCGGAGGCCGATCGTCTGCACGCCGCGATCTGCAAGGAGGCATGGAGCGAGGAACGTGGGGCCTTCGTCGAAAGCTTCGGCGGAGACTCGCTGGATGCCAGCATGCTGCTGCTTCACGATCTACGCTTCCTCGAGGCGGACGATCCGCGCTTCCGCAGCACGGTGGAAGTCATCGAGAAGGAGCTTCGCCGCGGTGACTACCTCTTCCGCTATTCCGCGAATGACGACTTCGGTGCGCCCGAGACTGCGTTCACGGTGTGCACCTTCTGGTTCATCAGCGCCCTCGTAGCCCTTGGTCGCCGCGAAGAAGCCCGGGAGCTGTTCGAGCACCTGCTGGCTCGCAGAAACCGTGTCGGACTGCTGTCGGAGGATCTCCATCCAGTCACGCACGAACTCTGGGGCAATTTCCCACAAACCTATAGCATGATGGGGATCATCCATTCGGCGATGCTGTTGAGCAGGCCATGGGAGGATGCGGTATGAGCCGGGTCGTAGTGATCTCGAATCGCGTGCCCGACCCACGTAGCGAGGAGGTCGCCGGCGGGCTCGCCGTGGGTGTGCGGTCGGCCCTGCGCGGGTCAGGTGGCCTTTGGTTCGGCTGGAGCGGAGATGAAGGCAGGGCGGACGAGGCCCCCGGGGTCTTCACGCACGATGGCATTCGCTATGTGACGGTGGACCTCTCCAGCGAGGAGATCCGGGGATACTACAACGGCTTCTGCAACAACGCCCTCTGGCCGCTGTTCCACTACCTGCTCGGGTTCCTCAAGTACGACCGAAGGGAGTTCGAGCTCTATCTTCGGGTCAATGCACGCTTTGCCCGCACGCTGCTGCCGAGGCTCGAGCCGGACGACATCATCTGGGTTCATGACTTCCACCTGATCCCACTCGGTTCGGAGCTACGGAGGCTCGGAGCCAAGCAACCGATCGGCTTCTTCTTGCATACTCCGTTCCCCGACTACGACGTGCTGAGGGCGCTGCCGGTCCATCGCGAGATGTTGCGGAGCCTTTGCGCCTATGACGTGGTCGGCTTCCAGACGGAGCCGGACCTGCACTCCTTCCAGAACTGCCTCACATCAGCGGGACTGAGCCCCATCGACCGGGCCGACCGCCGCTCGACCCCCCGGTCGAGTCCCCACCCGAACTCCGAGGTGTTCCCCATCGGGATCGATGTCGAGGAGTGTGCCCGTCAGGCCGTGGCGTCGGTGACCCCGCGCCCGGAGGTGACGGTGGCGTCGTTCGGCGGGAGAACGCTCGTGTTGGGAGTCGACCGCCTCGACTACAGCAAGGGCTTGCCGGAGCGCTTCCGGTCCTTCGAGCGACTGTTGGAGCTCTATCCGGAACACCAGGGACAGCTCGTGCTCACCCAGATCGCACCGCCCACACGTCAGGGGGTCCGGGCCTACGCGGAGATCCGCCAGACTCTGGAACAACTTTCGGGGAGCATCAACGGACGCTTCGCGCAGCTCGACTGGTTCCCGATCCACTACCTCAACCAGGGCATGCCCCGGGAGCGGCTGCTGGGCATCATGCGCGGTGCCCAGGTGGGTCTCGTCACCCCGATCCGGGACGGGATGAACCTGGTAGCCAAGGAATACGTGGCCGCGCAGGACCCGGACGATCCGGGCGTCCTCGTCCTCTCCGACCTCGCCGGCGCCGCCTGCGAGCTGACCGATGCCGTGCTGGTCAATCCGTACGACCTCGACGGCGTGGCCGACGCGCTTCACCAGGCGATCCAGATGCCCGTCGAGGAGCGGCGCCAACGGCATGCGGCCATGATGTCGATCCTGCGCAAGAACGACGTACATGCGTGGTCCTCGCGCTTCGTGCAGAGCCTTCGGGAGTGTGCAGCCTCCGGGGCCTAGGAGCGCCTCCGGGCCGGCGGGGGCACTCCGCGCTCCCGTTCGCGGCTCAGCGCCACTGCGCCGCTCCTGCGGCGAAACCCGCACTCGGCGGCTCCCGTAGGGCTCGGATCGAGGTGCTGCGATCCTCTTTCGACCGCGAGCCATGCAGAGCTTCCTGCGCGATCTGCGCTTCGCCGCCCGCACGCTGAGGAAGCAGCCGGGCCTGACCGCGTTGTCCGTGTTCACGCTCGGGCTCGGCATCGGGCTCACCACCGTCATGTTCTCGATCGTCAACGGCGCCTTGTACCGCGGGCTACCGTTCGAGGACGGGCACGAGATCCTGCACCTCGAGCGCGCCAATCTCGAGGCGGGCATCGAGAGCATGGAGGTGACGATCCACGACTTCACGGACTGGCGTGAGTCGCAGCGCTCCTTCGAGGATCTGGCGGCCTTCTACATGGGCACCGTCAACATCTCGGGCGACGAGCGCGCCGAGCGCTTCGACGGCGCGTTCACAACGGCCAGCACCTTCGCGCTCCTGGGCGTTCAGCCCCAGCTCGGGCGGCTTCTGGCTGCCTCCGACGAGCGTCCGGAGTCCCCCGGGGTCGTTCTGCTCGGCCACCAGGTCTGGCGCGACCGCTATGCCGCCGATCCACAGGTGGTGGGCAGGTCGCTGCGGGTGAACGGAGAGACCATGACCGTCATCGGCGTGATGCCGGAGGGCTTTCTGTTCCCTCTCGAGCAGCAGGTCTGGCTGCCCCTCCGCATGGATCCGCTCCAGATCCCCCGGGGCCAGGGGACGACCTTGGAGGTCATGGGTCGTCTGCGCGACGGCGTGACCAGCGACCAGGCCCTGCTGGACCTCACCGCCATCGCCCGGCGCTTGGCACAGGACCATCCCGAGACGAACGAAGGGGTGGGGGTCTTGATCAAGCCCTTCACGGACGAGTACGTGGGCGACGAAGCCAAGGGCTTGCTCCTCACGATGCTGGGCGCGGTGTTCCTGGTGTTGGTGATCGCCTGCGCCAACGTGGCGAACCTCCTCCTGGCCCGTGCCTCCGTTCGGGGTAAGGAGGTCGCGGTGCGCTCGGCGATGGGCGCCTCCCGCCTGCGCGTCGTGCGCCAACACCTCGTCGAGTCACTGGCCCTGTCGTCGGCGGGAAGCGCTCTCGGGATGGTGATCGCCTGGGCGGGCATCCGCTTCTTCAACCGCGCCATCGTGGTCGCGGAGCCACCCTTCTGGATGGAGTTCGGCCTGCTCCCACCCGTGCTGGCGTTCGTCGCGCTGCTCACACTCTTCGCCGCGGTCGCGGCCGGGGTCATGCCCGCGGTGAAGGTGTCGGGCGCTGACATCAACGCGGTCCTCAAGGACGAGTCCCGTGGGTCGTCGGGACTGCGCATGGGGCGACTCACACGGGGGTTGGTCGTGCTGGAGATCGCGCTCTCCGTGGCCCTTCTGTGTGCAGCCGGGCTCATGGTGAAGAGCGTCACGAAGCTGCGAACGACGGACTTCGGTTTTCAACGCGAGGGCATCCTGACGGGACGCGTCGGACTGTTCGAGGCCGAATACCCGGACCCGGACTCGCGTCGTCAGTTCTTCGAGTCCCTACGGACTCGACTCACGGAGCTTCCGCAGGTCGAGGCGGCCACGCTCACCACCACGCTTCCCGGCCAGGGTGCCTGTTGCTGGCGCTTCGCCCCCGAGGGCCAGGCCTACGACCGCGACCAGGACTACCCGGTCGCGGCACGGGCGGCCGTCGGCCCGGACTTCTTCGAGACCTTCCGCATCGAGATCCTGCAGGGACGCGGCATCGAGCGGCGCGACGGGCCGGACGAGCTGCCGGTGGCCGTGGTGAACCGCGCGTTCGAGCGGGAGTTCTTCCCGGACGGTGCCCTGGGCAAGCGGATGCGGATGGGCGCTTCGGACTCCGAGGAGCCGTGGCTGACCATCGTCGGGGTGGCCGAGAACGCCTACATGGGCGGCATCGGGAACGACCAGCCCAATCGCGCCGGGATCTACGTCTCGACGGCCCAGTCGGACACGCGCTTCATCAGCCTGGCCGTGCGCACTCACCAAGATCCCTCGACCTTGATCAACCCGGTCCGGGACGCGGTGGCGGCCGTCGATCGCGACGTACCCATGTACTTCGCCTACACGATGGACGAGGCCATTCGCCGCAACTCGTGGTTCTACGACATCTTCGGAACCCTCTTCATGGTGTTCGGGGGAGCAGCGCTGTTTCTCGCCACCATCGGGCTCTATGGCGTGATGGCCTTTGCGGTCAGCCGCCGCACCCAGGAGGTAGGGATCCGCATGGCACTGGGAGCCACACCACGCGATGTCGTGACGCTCATCCTGCGACAAGGCCTCGGGCAAATCGCATTGGGTGCGGGCGCCGGCCTGGTCCTCGCCTTTCTGCTGGCGCGCATGCTGCGCATCCTGCTCTTCGAGGTCAGTCCGACGGATCCGGCGATCTTCGCGGCCATCCTTCTGATCCTGACCACGACCGGCGTGCTGGCCTCCCTGGTCCCTGCCCGGCGTGCCAGCCGCGTCGATCCCATGGTGGCGTTCCGGTACGAGTAGAGGCGTGCGGCGGGGCCGCGTCCGCTGGAGACGCGTCCGCCGCCTGGCGTCGTCGGGTCCGAGGACGGATACTGCGGGGCCGCCCTCGAACCCGGAGGTGTTCGCGTGCTTCGCGCGCTGATCACGACCGCCCCGATTCTCGCGTTGCTCTCGTCCGATCTCTGCGCCCAGGCCACCCGGCGCCCGCTACGGGTCGAGGACGCCCTCCGGGTGGTACAGGCGGGTGAGCCCCAGATCTCTCCGGACGGCTCCTGGGTCCTGTATCCCACGCGAGAGCTCGCCGAGCAAGGCCGGCGTTGGCAGACGCGCTGGTGGGCGGCGCCCGCTGCCGGGGGACCGCCCCGCCTCTTCCTGCAGGACCCCGCGCCGTCGCACGTCAGGTTCTCACCCGATGGCCGCACCCTCTCCTTCCAACGCGACGTGGGAGGGACCAGCCAGATCTTCTTGATGCCGCTGGACGGCGGCGAGGCGCGGCAGCTGACCCGGCACGCCACCGCCATCGAAGACCATGAGTGGGCTGGGGACGGGTCGGCAATCGTCTTCCTGGCACCGGACGCGCCCCCGCCCTCCGTGGACGAGGGCGACGACGCTTGGTTCGTCGATGAAGGACCCAACACCGAGAACCGTGGCGTCTGGAAGAACCTGTTCCTGCTCGATCCGCGTGAGGGGACTGTCCGTCAGCTGACCCACCTGGAAATGCACGTCTTCGAGTTCGAGGTCTCGCCCCGGGGGGACCGGGTGCTTCTGGTGGCGCGAGCGTCCTCCAATCGCAACGACATCGACCAGAACGAGATCTGGCAGCTGGTCGTCGACACGGGAGCGCTCACTCAGCTCACCCGCAACGGAGCGGTCGAGGACCGGCTCCAGTGGGCGCCCGACGGTCGGCGCATCTCCTGGATGGCGGATGATACGACGAGCTGGACGCACAAGGCGGACAAGATCTGGGAGATGGACCTCACCTCGGGACGGACGCGGCTGCTCTCGGGGGGCTTTTCCGGGCGGATCTCCCGCTATTGGTGGTCGCCCGACGGCTCCCAGCTCTACTTCAGCGGACTGGAGCGGACCGCCAGCAATGCCTACGCACTCGATGTCGCCGCGGGTGCGATCCGGCGCCTGACCAACGTGGAGGGAGACCTCGACGTCACCGATATGTCCGCCGATCGGTCATGGATGGTCTACTCCTTTGCAGACGCCACCCATCCACCCGACGTCTACACGTCCGCCGCATCTCTCCACAGACCCGTCCGTATCACGGACCTCAATCCCTGGGTCACCGATTCGCTGGAGCTGGCCTCCGTGGAGACTGTCCGTTGGCGGAGTCGAGACGGCCTCGAGATCGAGGGCCTCCTCCACCTTCCCCGCGATGGCGCCACCGGCGCTCACCCGCTGCTGTTGCAACTCCACGGTGGACCACCGGGGTTCTGGGACAACACCTGGTGGCCACAACCCCACGTGTACACGGGGATGGGCTATGCAGTGTTCTCCCCCAACGTCCGAGGCAGCGACGGGTACGGCGACGCGTTCCGCGAGGCCATCACCTTCGCCGCCGGTGAAGGAATCGGCCGCGCAGACTACGACGATCTCATGACCGGGCTCGATGCGCTCATCCAACGGGGGGTCGCGGACCCGGAGCGGATCGGCGTGCGGGGCTGGAGTTACGGAGCGATCCTTGGGGGGTACGCGCTGACCCGCACCGGGCGCTTCCGGGCGGCCTCCCTCGGCGCCGGTGTCTACGACTGGCCAGCGGAGTTCGGGATGGGATACAACTGGGACGTCACACGCTGGTACATCGGGGGATCGCCCTGGAGCCAGGGAGACGCCTGGGACGAGCGTTCGACGATCACGCACGCGGACCGAATCACCACACCTGTCCTGCTGATCCACGGAATGAACGACCACACCACATCCGAGCCGCAAAGCATGATGCTCTACGCCGCGCTGCGCAGCCTGGACCGGGCACCCGTGCGCTACCTGCGGGTCCCGCGGGAGACACACGGATTCAGCGAGCCCAAGCATATCGAGCGCCAGTGGACCGAGGAGCTCCAGTGGATGGAGCGCTGGCTGCGCACTTCGCCCCGCCCTGCCGGAGGATCGCTCCCATGATGGAGGTTCACACGGCTCTGCCACGCATCACGCTGCTTCTGGTCCTCGTGCTTCCGGTGGCTTGCGGACCGAGCGAGGCGACCCCCGGATCGGCGGAGGACTCCTTGCCGAGCACCGCCGCGCTCGCCGCACCCGGCCCGGACATCGTCCTCGCTGACCTCGTGGGACACGGCACCGACCTCCGGCTGGAGAATGCGCTCAACGTCACCGAGCGCCCAGGCTACGACAATCAACCCGCCTTCACCCCGGACGGGGGGACGCTGCTCTACACACAGGGGACCAGCGACGGCCGCACCGACATCATCCGCTACGATCTGGCGACCGGAACCCGCAGTGCCCTGCACCCGTCTCCGGGCACGAGCGAGTACTCCGCGCTGGTGCATCCGGACGGCAGCGGCGTGGTCGTGGTCCGCGTGGAGCCGGACTCGACGCAGCGCCTTTGGCTACTGTCGGAAGGGGGAGAGGACGTGCTCCTTCCTGATCTGAAGCCCGTCGGCTACCACGCGTGGGTGGACGTGTCGCATGTCGCGCTGTTCGTGCTCGGCAACCCGGCTACGCTTCAGCTCGCCGATCCTACCACCGGCACCACCCGGGTCATGGCGGAGCGGATCGGGCGCTCGCTCCAGCGCCTGCCCGGCCGTCGCGCCATCAGCTTCACGGCGGTTCCCGACTCCGTGGCCTGGATCCGGGTTCTCGACGTGGACGAGGGAAGCACGCGGGATCTGGTCCCCGCCCTCGAAGGATCCGAAGACCACGCCTGGACGCCGGATGGCACACTGATCATGGGCCGCGGAAGCGTCCTCTACGCCCGTTCGACCGACGTCGACGGCACATGGCGCCAGATTGCGGACCTCTCCGAGCTGGGCAGCAACATCACGCGCATCGCAGTTCATCCGCAGGGCACGCATATCGCGATCGTCCTGGAGCCGGCCCGGGAACGCTAGCAGGTCGCTGGACCAGGCGGGCACCCCGCGTTGGGAGCGCCCTCTTCAGCGAACTGCGAAAGAGCGGGGAGGCCGTGCCGGCCCTCCCCGCTCGAGTGTCACCTGCGGCCTGGATCATTGGGGGGATCCAGGTTGAGCGTGGTCAGTGCTGACCACCCCCACCGCAGCTGCCACCGCCACTTCCGCCACCGCCACCGCCGCCACCTCCTCCACCACTACCGCCGCCGCCTCCGCCCCCGGCCTGGTCGACCCAGATGTCCAGGTAGGTGAAGCGGCCATTCGGATCCAGGACCGGCACGTAGATCAGCGTGGGATCCTGGGCCTCGCCGCAGGCGTCCAGCGAGACGTTGTGGGCCACCGAGGCACCGCCGACCATGGCGAAGTCATCGATGCTGAAGGTGATCCGCCACCATCCGTAGCGATGCTCGTTGGGGGGCAGCGTCACGTCGCGAAGGAAGAAGTTGTAGCCATAGATGATCTTGCCGGCCACATTGACTTCCGCGTTGTAGTAGCCGGGGCCGTCCTGCCCCAAGCCGTCCGCGATGGTCCCTTCGTACGCCGTGAAGAGTGGTTGCAGCGTGGTGTTGTCCAGCTTCTCGATCTTGAGCCGGGGCGCCACCGAGTAGATGGTCGGCACGAAGCTCCCCATCGATCCGTCGGTTCCCTGCAGCTCGGAGGGACCGGTGCCGGACAGATACGCCATGTTGAAGCCAGCTGCCGCAGCGGACTGCCACGCGACCAGCGTATGCTCGATCCGGATGATCGAGTGCGTGTTCCACGTATGGTGGGTCAGATTGTCACCCCAATCCACCTCCGCGGATTGCAGGCCCGCTGCGGAGCCGTCCGCCCACTGCGCGCGCCAGGTATTGGCGCTCTTCTGTTGATAGTACTGCACGCCTCCGACCTCGAAGTCGGGGACGTTCCCGGACCAGAAGAAGGCCGCGTTGGACGGAACCGTGATTCCCTCCGCCGCGGTAGGCCGGACACCCGGATCGCTGCCTACCGGCAGACCGGTGATGCCCAGGCCTTCGGCGAAGATCACGGGCCACGACAGGTTGTTGCCATATCCCTCTTCCGGAGGCTCACCACCGGGTCCGCCCGGCCCCCCACCACCGGGCTGGGTGACGCTGATGCTGGCCGTTCCCTTGATGCCGCCGCTCATCGCTGTGATGACGACGCTGCCGGTGGCCTTCCCGGTCACGTTGCCGCTGTTGTCCACCTCGGCGATGCCGGGATCACTGCTGGACCAGTAGACCGGTTCGGTGAGCGGGATCCCATTGGGATCGAGCACCTCCACGGTCAGCGCCAGGCTCTCGCCCACGTGCACGCTGCCGCTCGCCGGTGTGACGTTCACCTTGGCGGGAGGCCCATGCTGCCCTCCACCACCACCGCCGCCACCGGAGGACGCCGAGACATAGACGTCCAGCCAGGTCTTGTTGCCCTGGGCGTCGAAGGCGGGCGGATAGAGCAGGGCGGTGTTGCCCTCGTCCACCACGCTGGTGATGGCCGTGTTGCCGGTCACCATGTACCCGGTACCCAGGTTGGCCTGGCTGTCCAACACGAACGTGATGCGCCACCAGCCGTCCTTGGCCAGGTTCCCTGGAAGATTGACGTTCCGCAGGAAGAAGTTGTAGCCGTAGACGATCTTGCCGGCCACGTTGACTTCGGCGCTGTAGAAGCCCGGGCCATCCTGCCCGAGTCCATCGGCGATGGAGCCGTTGAACACCTCAGCGACCGGCGTGTGTGTGACGTCATCGAGCCGCTCGATGATGAGGCGTGGCATCACCGAGTAGACGGTTGGAATGAAGGACCCGACATTGGCGTCCGTGCCCTGCATCTCGTCGGGCCCGCTGCCATAGAGGTAGGCCATGGTGTAGCCCGGCAACTCCGGCACCGTCAGCGACGTCAGGGTGTGCTCGATCCGTACGACCGAGTTCGCATTCCAGGTCTGGTGTGTGAGGTTGTCACCCCACTTGGCTTCCACTGCCTGCGCGCTGGTCGAGCCGTCCAACCAGCTGGCTCGCCAGGTGTTGGAGGTCTGCTGCTGATAGAACGGGACGCCACCCTGGTTGTAGTCGGAGACGTTGCCCGGAGCGAAGAACGGAAGCGGCCCGACCGTGATGCCCTCAGCGGGCGTGGGCCGGACGCCTGGGTCCTGACTCACCGGAAGGCCGGTGATCCCGTATCCTTCGGAGAAGACGACAGGCCAGGACAGGTTGTTTCCGTATCCCTCTTCGGGCGGCTCGCCACCGCCTCCACCAGGCGTGGCAACGGTGATCTTCACGGTGGTGCTCAGCGTTCCGTTCGTCACCGTGATCACCGCGGAACCGGCCTTATGGGCCCGCACCGTGCCCGTGCCGTCTACAGACGCGACGGAGGGATCGCTGCTGGTGAACGTGAACTGCTGACCCGGAACCGGGTTCCCGTTGCCGTCATGGACCTCGGCGACGAGGACGACCTCCTCTCCGGGATGGCCAGTCCAGACCGCCGGGTCCACGACGATGGTGGGCACCGTCGCTGGAATCACCGTGATCTCGAGCGAGCCGGATACGCCTTCGCTGGTGGCGGTCGCCACGAACGTTCCGACGTTCCAGGCCTTGAAGTCGACCTCGTAGCCCTCGGTGCTCAGAGGCTCACCGATGTCGTGGTGCGACGTGCTCCACACGACCAGGCGGTCGTGCAGCACGTTACCGGCCTGATCGCGAAGGATGGCCGTCAGATGGATGACGTCACCCTTCTCGACGGTCAGGGACGCCGAGGTGATCTCGACGCTCGCCACCGAGATGGCCGGTTTGATGACCCTGACCGACGCCCAGCCGCGGACGCCATTGGCGACGACACCGATCCGGGTCTCACCGGGTGCCAGAGCGGTCACCCGTCCGGACTCGCTGACCTTGGCCACCTTGTCGTCCATCGTGAACCAGGTCAGTGGCGGAGCGGTCAGCTTGCCGGCTCCGTCGCGTACGGCGGCGCTGAGTTGGATGCTTTGACCCGGCAGCAACTCGAGGCTCGCCGGAGTGAGCGAGACGTACAGAACGGCAGTCACGACCTCGAGCGACACCTCGACCGACACACCTTCGGAGGCGACGGAGAGGTGTGCCACGCCCGGCCCCTTGGCTTCGACGAAGCCATCGGACTGAACCGTGGCGATCCTGGCATCCGAGGACGAGAAGTGGATCTCGCGCCCCTCGAGCACCTCACCGAGGACGTTGTAGAGCGTGACGGTCAGCTGCGTGGCGTCACCGACATGGAGCAGGCCCTCGCTGATCTCGACCACGATGTGGTCGACGGGCGGGACGATCTCCATGACGCCGTAGACGCCCGATTCACTGACCATCCCCTCGGCGAAGTGGCCATTCGTGTCGGCCATGCCGCCGGGGATGGGCGCCCAGGCCTGACCCGTCCAACGGTGCAGCCGCAGGAAGACCGGCTTGGCATCGGGACCGAGGTTCGAAGGCTCATAGCGCAGGCGCACGCGAACAGGGTTCTGCAAGACGGCGTCACCGAACCGGATCGTATAGGCGGATCCGGCGACGACACCCTGGGACTGGTATTCCGTCGGGAACGACCACTCGGCCGAGACGAATACCGTTTGGTTCAAGGCGCCTGACGGGACCTGGATGTCGGCGCGGTCATCCAGGGATTGGAGTTCTCCTCCAGCCGGTCCAATCTCCCGACCGTACGGGGTGATGACGATTTGCTTGGTAGCGGCGCGACTTCCGGCCTGCGCCGTCAGCGTGACGGTGCCGGAGTGGAGCGCGACGAGTTGCCCGTCGACGACCGTAGCGCACAGAGCGTCGGTCGAGGACCATTGGGCGGCCATTTCTTCAACGCGGCCAGACGAATAGATCGCATTGGCGACGATCGGGATCGAGGTCCCGGCGGCCACTGTGGTCGTCGATACATCGATTCTGAGTTCGGACACGGACTCCAGCAGGGGTCCGGTTTCATCGGAACCGCAGGCCGCGATTCCGAGGAAGGCGAAAAGCGTCGCAAAGCGGCCCAGACGCGAGAAGGTTAGCGCGGACGACATAAGACCTCCTCACTTCCAGAATCAAACCACCGTCACCGGGGATGACGGCTGAATCCAAGGTCACGAGATCCAGGCCCCCGGTCTGTCAGGTGGGAGACTACGGGGGCGGAGAGGAAAGGTCCTCGGCCGGATTTTGTTCTTTCTAAATCCGTGAAACCGGATCGAGCGACGCAATCCCGTGAGCGGGCACAGTGAACGGCGACGGCCGGGAGAACGCTGTGCTGCGAGGGGGTGGGCGCCCGGTGGGGTCAGGACTTGAAGCGCACGATCACCGGTGCGTGATCAGAAGGCTTGGACTCGAAATCCAGCTTCTTGCGGGCATCCCGATCGACGCGCACCTCCGCCACCACCCGGGCGAGCGGAGGGGTACAGAAGACGTGGTCGATTCTGAGGCCATCGTTCTTCGGAAAGGCAAGTCGTTGATAGTCCCACCACGTGAACCAGTTGTCTTGCGGACGCTGCGCCGCGACGACATCGACGAGCCCCCAATCCTCGAAACGGGCCAGCGCCCGGCGGGCTTCGTGGTGACAGAGCACGCTGCCTCCCCACCGGTCGGGATGAGCCACGTCCGCATCCGTGGGAGCCACGTTGAAGTCACCAGCGAGGATCAGACGCTGGCCGAGCGTGTGGGAGGACTGCAGGTGCTCCCGCAGCCGGTCCATCCAACGCAGCTTATCCTGGTAGCGATCGGTGCCCACCATCTGGCCGTTGGGGAAGTAGGCGCTGATCACCCGCACGCCGCCGATGTTCGCGGCGATGAGCCGTGCTTCGGCATCCGCGTCGTCACCAGGCAGCCCGCGCTCGACTGCGACGGGCTCGCGACGGCTCAGGATGGCCACACCGTTGTAGGCCTTCTGGCCGTGGACGACGGCGTGATATCCGACCTCCTGGACGGCCTCAGAAGGAAACTGGTCATCCGGGATCTTGGTCTCCTGGAGACAGAGCGCGTCGGGCTCCTCGCGCTCCAGCCAGCTGAGGACGCGGTCCAGACGGACCTTGATGGAATTGATGTTCCAGGTAGCGACCTTGAACGACACCGCAGCGTCCCTCCTGCGACGATCCGGCACATGTGGACCCGACCGGCGGGCTCACGGACGACGGAAGGTACCCGAAGGGCGATCCTTCTTCTCCTTGACAGATTAGGAGAGCGGCCTATGTTCTCCTAACTTATCTAGGAGAGTCTGTGTCCGACCGCGCCGACCCCCTTCCCGGTACCCTGGATCTGCTGATCCTGAAGGCCATCTCTTTGGGGACCGTCCACGGCTACGGGGTCCTGCTCCGGATCGAGCAGATCTCGGGGGGCGCCCTCGAGATCAAGCAGGGAGCCCTCTATCCGGCCCTCTACCGTCTGGAACACCGCGGCTGGATCGCGAGCGAATGGGGGACCTCGGAGAACAACCGCCGCGCCAAGTTCTACCGGCTGACCGCCGCCGGCCAGCGCCGCTTCGGAGAAGAGAGGGCCAGCTGGAACCGCCTCTCCGACGCGATCGCCCTGGCTCTGACCGCAACGCCTCAGGAGATCTGAGGGTGGATCCCAGAAGCCGACCATCGATGATCCGGGGACTGCTGGCGCGGGCACGCTCCCTTCTGGTAGGCCTGCGGCGGCGATCGCAGATCGAAGCCGAGATGCTCGAGGAGTTCCGCCACCACATCGAGCTTCGCACCGAGCATCTGGTCCGAGACGGCCTCCCCCACCACGAGGCGGCCCGGCAGGCGCGACTGGAGTTCGGCCACGTAGAGACGCACAGGGAAGACGCACGGGCGGCGCGAGGTCTCCGGTTCTTCGATGGGATCCGCTTCTCCATGCTCGACGTGAAGCTGGGTGTTCGGATGCTCCGCAAGCATCCCTGGTTGACGTTGGTCGCGGTCTTCGCGCTGGCAGTGGGCATTCCCGTTGGACTGGCCCCGCTGCACCTGTCCGGCGTGTTCGATGCGCCACTACCGGAGGATCCCGAGGGGCGCGTTTGGGCGCTTCGCCTGTGGGATCCCGTAACCAGCAGCGTGCCGGCCCCTCTCTACGACGACTACGAGTTCTGGGCCGGCGAGCTCGAGTCCTTCGGGCTCCTGGGGGCGTATCGAAGCTCCACGTTCCGTGTCGATTCGGACGATGGCCGCGCCCCACCCGTGTCCGGAGCGCAGGTCACTGCGTCCACCTTCGAGATCCTGCGCCGGGCGGCCCTGCTGGGGCGGGCGCTTCTTCCCTCCGACGAGCTGCCCGGGGCACCCGATGTCGTGGTCATCGGACATGGACTGTGGACGTCACGCTTCGGCGCCGATCCCTCGCTCGTGGGACGGACGGTCCGGATCGGTGGCACCCCACACACCGTGGTCGGCATCATGCCGGAGGGCTTTCTCTTTCCTTGGAGCCAGCAGCTGTGGCTGCCTCTCCGAGAGGAACCGGTCGCCTCCACGGGCCGGTTCCAGGGTCTTGGGGTCTTGGGGCGCCTGGCCGATGGTGTATCCGTCGAGGAGGCCCAAGCGGAGGTGAGCGCCGCCGGACGTGGGCCCAGCGACCATCGCGGCGAAGAACGGGCCCGCCTGCAATCCGAGGTGGTTCCCTTCGCCTACTCGTTTCTCGGCCTCCCACGCGGAGGTCTGCGAAGCCTACCGGAGTACCTCTTCTTTCAGATTCTGGCGCTGCTTCTTCTGCTGGTGGCCTGTGGCAACGTCGCGATGCTGATCCTCGCACGGACGGCGACCCGCTTCCGCGAGCTCTCCATCCGGGGCGCCCTGGGGGCCGGTCGCGCCCGTATCGTGTCCCAACTCTTCGTCGAGACCCTCGTTCTTTCCCTGCTCGCCGCGGGGTTCGGGGTGTTCACGTTCGGTTGGGCTCTGGGCCGAGTGGACTTCGCCGGTTGGGCGGGTGTCGATACCCTTCCCTACTGGCTGTCCCTCGACGTCACAGGCCGCAGCGTGCTCACTGCCCTGGTTCTGGCGATCCTCAGCGCGACCGTGGCGGGAGTCGTGCCCGCGTTTCGCATCACCGGGCGCAACGTCAGTGACAACATCCGCAGGGCCAACGCCGGTCGATCGGGGATCCGCTTCGGTGGGCTCACCGGCGCCCTGGTGGTTGCCGACGTCGGCGTATCCGTGGCGGTCGTGTCCCTCGCGTTCGTGTTGGCGAGCCAGATGACAGATGCGGCCAGGGCAGCGCGGGCCGCGAGCATTCCTTCCGAGGAGTACCTCACGGTGGAGCTCCGCATGCCCGACGCGGAGCTGCTCGGCGGGGGAAATTCGGCGCAACAGCGGATCGTCGACCGTTTCGCAGCGGTCCAGCGGACGCTGGTCGAGCGTCTCGAAGGCGAGCCAGGCGTGCGGAGTGTAGCCGTGGCCGATGCCTTGCCGCGCATGGACGCGCGGTCTCGTCCGATCGAGCTCGATGGCGTCACCCGCTCGAACGGCTCGCCCGGATGGTGGGTCCGGGTCGTTCGCGCCGACGTGGGTTTCTTCGCGGCCCTGGAGCTGCCCGTCCTCGACGGACGCGACTTCGAGCTGGGCGACCTGGATGGCGATGCCACCGCTGTGATCGTGAACACGCCGTTCGTTGAACGACTGCTCGCCGGTCGCGACCCCATTGGTCAGCGGCTCCGCTTCCTGACGGCTGCGGGCAACGAGGAATCGCCGTGGTACCAGATCGTCGGCGTCGTGGGACACGCAGGCATCAACATGGTGAACCCGGCGAGCGGTGAGGCCATCTACCTTCCGGCTGCCGCGGGAGCGATCAATCCTCTACAACTCGGCATCCACGCCAGCGTCGTGCCGGAGAGCCTCATTCCCCGCGTGCGAGAGCTCGTGGAGGACGTGGCGCCCGACGCAATCATGGGAGTACCGCAACCGCTCGACCAGGTGAGCCAGGGCGATTGGTATGTGGTCCTCGCCGTCGCGGCCGGGCTGGCGCTGCTGGTGGCGATCCTAATGGTCCTGGTGATCTCGGGGATCTACGCGATGATGTCCTTCTCGGTATCCGAGCGGACCCGCGAGATCGGTGTCCGCACCGCCCTGGGCGCGTCGCGTTCTTCACTGGTCCTGACCATCCTACGCCGCTCCCTCCTTCAGATCGTGATCGGCGCCCTGCTCGGGATGCCACTGGCCGCCCGGGTGTTCTACCAGCTACGGGGGGGATCGGGGGCAGGCTACGCCACGCTGGGGGCATTCCTGCTAGCGTTGGGTCTGGCGCTGGGGACCGTGTTCCTGGTCGGTCTCGTCTCCTGCTACGTGCCTACCCGCAGGGTCCTGGCCATCCAACCGAATGAAGCACTGCGAGCAGAAGGCTGAGCGGTCGTGATCCCCGTGCGACTCCCTTCCCCTGCCCTGTGACCGCGCCCCCCGCACCCAGGCCGGTCGCGGTCGTTGGTGCAGGCGCGGCCGGCCTCATGGCGGCGTGGCACGCCGCGAGAGCAGGGGCCTCCGTTGTGCTTCTCGAACGCACCGTCGACGGAGGCCGCAAGATCCTCATCAGCGGCGGCGGCCGCTGCAACGTGCTTCCAGCCGAAGAACGTGCCGGCGCCTTCGTCACCGACTCGCCGCCACGGTTGCTGCATCGCCTGCTGCGAGGTTGGCCGCTGGCGGAGCAGCGGAGCTTCTTCGAGTCGGAGCTGCGGCTCCCACTGACACTCGAGGCGGAGTCGGCGAAGCTGTTTCCGACCAGCGGCAAGGCTCGCGACGTCCGGGACGCGCTGGTGGGCGCGGTGCGGGCCAGCGGGGCACGGCTGTGGTTCGGCGCACGTGTGACCGACGTGCGACCGGATCCGGGCGGGTGGACGCTCCATCTCGACGGAGCCCCCCCACTGGAAGCTGGCGCGGTGGTGGTGGCCACGGGCGGCCTGTCCGTGCCCGCCACCGGAAGTGACGGGTTCGGGCTGGACCTGGCGGCTCGCCTTGGCCACGTCGTGCATCCGACCTATCCGGCGCTCACGCCGCTGACCGCCGAGCCGTCGCCGCACGTCCATCTTGCCGGCGTCTCCCTCGTGGCGGAGGTGCGCGCTCCGTCCGCACGCCCCCGCTTCCAGACGCGCGGCGGCTTCCTGTTCACCCACCGCGGCTGGAGCGGACCGGCCGTGTTGGACGCGTCGCACCTCGCCACCCGCGCTCGTCTGGGCATCGGCGCGGAAGCTCCGGCGGCGGGTCGACTTCTGGTGCGCTGGAGTCCGCGGAGCCGGGACGATTGGGAGGCCGACCTGCGCACGGGCAGTGGCTCCGTAGCCAGGGTGCTCGCCGCTCACCTTCCCGAACGCCTCGCCCAGCAACTCTGTGCCGAGTCAGCCGTGCCGGCCGAGAGAGCGCTGGCGCAGCTTCGGCGCAACGAACGGATGGCCTTGCTGGAGCTCCTCTGCGACTACCCGCTCCCCTGGACCGGAGACGAGGGCTACAAGAAGGCGGAGGTGACTGGGGGTGGGGTGGCCTTGTCCGAGGTGGATCCCCATACGCTCCAGAGCCACCGCACTCCGGGCCTCTTCTTCTGCGGCGAGGTCCTGGATGCGTTTGGCCCCATCGGAGGCCACAACTTCCAGTGGGCCTGGAGCACCGGTCGCGCGGCTGGCCGCGGAGCGGTAGCCTATTGCATGGGGCCGCAAGCCAGGCCCGGGGACGTTTGAGGAGGCAGCGCGGATGGTGCAGTGGGAGAAGCGAGGTCGGAGCCGTAACCTGGAGGACCGGCGCGCACAGCGGGTGAGCCGTGCCGGCGTCGGAATCGGCGGCACCGTGCTCCTGCTCATCCTGAGCTTCTTCTTCGGACCGGAGGTGCTGCAGATCCTGGGACCGGTGGTCGCAAACAGCGGAGGCACGCAAACCTCGGAAGGCCCCCTGCAGACGACCGCCGCCGAGGAGGAGCTGGTCGACTTCGTGTCGTTCCTGTTGGACGACATGCAGGGGGTGTGGCAGCAGCTGCTGCCTTCCCAGGGCACCGCCTACCGCGAAACCAGCCTGGTCCTGTTTCGGGACGCCACCCCGTCCGCCTGTGGCATGGGGCAATCCGCCATGGGCCCCTTCTACTGTCCGCAGGACGAGAAGGTGTATCTCGACCTGGTGTTCTACGACGAATTGGCCCGCCGCTTCGGAGCGCCCGGCGACTTCGCCCAAGCCTATGTGCTGGCGCACGAGATCGGCCACCATGTCCAGAAGGTACTCGGCATCTCGGCCGAGGTGACCCGCCTGCAACAGGCGCGGCCCAGTCAGGCCAACGAGCTTTCCGTGCGACTCGAGCTGCAGGCCGATTGTCTCGCGGGCGTCTGGGGCAACTCGGCAGCGCGCCGGGGAATGCTGCAGACCGGCGACGCCGAGGAAGGACTGCGCGCTGCGGCCGCCATCGGAGACGACCGCATCCAACAACAGACCCAGGGCCGTGTCGTTCCGGAGGCGTTCACGCACGGCTCCTCGGAACAGCGGCTACAATGGCTGCGCGTCGGGCTCCAGCAGGGGGATCCGGACGCCTGCGACACGTTCTCGCGCTGAGACGGGCCGCAGGCGCGGGATCACCGCGTCCGTTCCAGCGCACCGACGGGGGAGAGATCAGCCTTCCGGGGGTAGGCGTGGCTTTCTCGTCAGTCGTGCACGCCGGCCCGCGCCAGGATCCTCTCCATCGGGCACCAGTGCGTGACGCTGGACTGGAACAGGTTCAGCCCCACGAAGGCGGTGAACAGGAACCACGCCGGATGCACCCACCAGCCCAGGGCCAATGAGCCCAGCACGAACAGACCGGCGATCCGACGAATCAAGTACTGCATCCTCACAAGACCTCCTGGGTGTCCAGAGCGTAGACTCGGATGCCCTCCTCGGGGCCCCGGTCCGCCGCCAGTCGACGAAGATCGCCGATCACCCGCTCTGCGTCCGCGGCGGCGACAGCAGCGAAGAACAGTGTGGACGATCCCGGGAACGCACGCGTCCCCAGCTTGCGTCCGGTGGAGCCGCGCCCCAACACCGTCGGGATCTCGCTCCACCCCGCCACACCCGAGCCGTCGAGGAGCGTGCCGACGTCTTCGGCGTGATCGGCGTCCACGAAGATCAGTAGCATCTTCATCGGTTCATCTCGTAGTAGAGAAGTGGGATGGCGACGAGCGTGAGCAGCGTGGCTACCAGCGCCCCGCTGATCAACGCGATGCCCAACCCCTGGAAGATCGGGTCGGTGACCATCACGAGCCCGCCGATGACCACGGCCAGCGCCGTGAGCACGATGGGCCGCGAGCGGATCAGGCCAGAGGCCACCACGGCCTCGCCCAGGGGACGACCCCGCTCCAGCTCCAAGCGGACGAAGTCGACGAGCAGGATGGAGTTGCGCACGATGATCCCCGCGAGGGCGATCATGCCGATCATGGACGTGGCCGTGAAGAAGGCGCCGCTCAGGGCGTGCGCGGGGAGGATCCCGATCAGCGTGAGCGGGATCGGCGCCATGATGACCAGCGGAATCGTGAAGGACTGGAACCAGGCCACCACGAGCACGTAGATCAGCACCAGCACTGCTGCGAACGCGATCCCCAGGTCCCGGAATACATCGACCGTGATCTTCCATTCGCCGTCCCATACCAGGAACGGCTTCTCGGTCAGGGTGGGCGAGGCGGCGTAGTAGACGTCCACCCCTTCGGGCCCGTCCGCGAGATCGTGGCGCATGGCAAGCATGGCGTACGCCGGACTCTCCAGCGCACCCGCCACGTCAGCGGTGACGTAGACCACCGGTCGGAGGTTCTTGCGGTGCAGCGTGACCGGCGCTGGCACGCTGTCGAAGGACGCGAGCGTTCCCAGCCGGCGTACGCCGGTTGGCGTGGCGATCGGTAGCGATGCCAGATCCCCGACCACGGCCCGATCGGCGGGCGCCAGGCGTACGCGCACCGGCACCGGCTCCGCCGCGTGCTCGTCGTGCAGCAAGCCGCCCACGGCTCCGCCGCTGGCCGCGGCCACGGTGCGCGCCAGGTCCTCCGGAGTGACCCCCGCGCGCAGCGCCTCCGCCTGGGCGATGGCCGCACGCACCTGGCGGTGCTCGGCCTCGACCGTCCAATCCACGTCCACCACGCCTTCGGTGCGCTCGAAGACCTCCTTCACGCGACGCGCGCTCTCGATCTGCTGCTCGTAGTCGGGGCCGTAGACCTCGGCGGTCAGGGTGGCCAGCACGGGCGGGCCCGGCGGGATCTCGGCCAGCTTGACCGAGGCGCCGTAGGCCCGGGCCACCGAGTCGACCCGTGGACGGAGTCGCAGCGCGATGGCGTGGCTCTGGTCGTCCCGCTCGTGCCTGTCCACCAGGTTGACCTGGACATCGGCCACCGTGGGCCCGCGGCGCAAGAAGTAGTGCCGCACCAGGCCGTTGAAGTTGAACGGGGCACCGATGCCCGCGTACGTCTGCACGTCCCGGACATCGGGGTCGTCCGCAACCGCCAGGGCCAACGCCTGAGCCACCTCGTTGGTGCGCTCCAGCGTGGTGCCCTCGGGCATGTCCACGATGAGCTGGAATTCGCTCTTGTTGTCGAAGGGCAGCATCTTGACCTTCACCAGCTTGAGCGGCACCAGCAGCATCGAGAGCAGCAGCAGCGCCACCATCACCCCATAGGCGCTCCAGCGCTTGCGGTCCGACGCAATCCATCCCTCCAGGGCCCTACGGTAGCTCTGGGCCACCCGACCCTGCGGAAGCGGCTCCTCCTCCGAGCCGCCACCGGTCGGATGCTCGGCGGCGTGACCCTTCAGCAAACGCACCGCGAGATAGGGCGTGATGGCGAAGGCGACCACCAGTGAGAAGACCATCGCCACGGAGGCGCCCACTGGAATGGGGCGCATGTAGGGCCCCATCAGACCGGAAACGAATGCCATCGGCAAGATGGCCGCGATCACGGTCAGCGTGGCCAGGATGGTGGGATTGCCCACCTCGTCCACGGCGATGACCGCGGCCTCGTCCGCGTGGCGACGGCCCATGCCCAGATGACGGGCGATGTTCTCGACGACGACGATGGCGTCGTCCACCAGAATGCCGATCGCGAAGACCAGTGCAAACAAGGTGATGCGATTGAGCGTGTAGCCGTAGAGCCGATACACCAGCAACGTAAGCGCCAGCGTGACCGGCACCGCCACCAGCACCACCACGGCTTCACGCCACCCCAACGCGAACCAGACCAGTAGCGCGACGCCCAGGGTCGCGATCAGGATGTGCTGGAGCAGCTCACGGGACTTCTCGGTGGCGGTCTCCCCGTAGTTGCGCGTCTCCGTGACCCGTACATCCTCGGCCAGCACGGCTCCCCGCAGATCCTCGACCCGCTCGAGCACGTGCTCGGCAATGTCGGCGGCGTTGGTACCTTCGCGCTTGGCAATGGCCAACGTGACGGCCGACTCGAAGCGGGCATCCGGTTCGCCGTCCAAGTGGGCGACGTACTGGTCCGGCTCCGCGGGGCCGTCCTCCACCTGGGCCACGTCGCCCAGGCGCACGGCCCTGCCCTGGTAGGTTCCGACGACGACCTCGGCCACCTGATCGGGGCGGCGCAGAAGGTGACCGATTCGGACGGGCACCACCCGGTTGGCGGCGACCAGCGACCCGGCGGGCAGCTCCACGTTCGACGTGCCGAGGGCGTGCAGCACCACTGCGGCGGACAGTCCCCGTGCCGCGAGCGCCGCCGGGTCCAGTGTCACCGAGACCTCGCGCGGGGCGCCTCCGACCACCCAGGTCTCTGCCACATCGGGGATTCTCTTGATCTCCGCCGCGAGTTCGGCGGCCTGCTGGCGCAGCAGGTAGCCGCCCGTTGCGTCCGTGGCGGAGGAGAAGGTCAGCGTCAGGATCGGCACCTCGTTGATCCCGTGCAGCGTGACCAACGGAGGCGTCGCTCCCGGAGGGGCGCTGGCCGCATTGGCCAGGAGCTTCCCATAGAGCCTCGTGAGCGCGGTCTCCGGCTCGGTGCCGACTTCGAAGCGCGCAGTCACCAGCGCCCCGTCACTCTGCGAAGCCGAGTAGAGGTATTCGATTCCGGGCACCTCCCACAGCGCCCTCTCCAGCGGCTCCACGATGCGCCGCTCCACTTCGCGCGGTCCCGCTCCGGGCAGGCCGACAGCCACGTCGATCATCGGGACGCGGATCTGCGGCTCTTCTTCGCGGGGCGTGGTCAGCAGCCCGCCCACGCCGGCCGCCATCGACGCGCCGATCAGAAGGGGCGTGAGCTTCGAGTGGAGGAAGCGCTGCGCGATTCCTCCGGAGGGACCCGTCTTCATCGGACGATCCTCTCCCCGGCCTCGAGGCCCGACAGTACTTCGACCCGTCCATCCGGCAGCTCACGACCGAGCCGAATCCAGCGGGTCACCACCCGTCCCTCCTCGACCACCTCGACGCCGGTCAGCTGACCACGACGAACGATGGCGGCCTCCGGGACCGCGATCCCTTCGTGTTGGCCCGTCGGAAGCCACGCCGTTAGAGCGAGCCCCGTGGCCCAGTCCGCGGGCAACTGGGCTTTGATCTCCACGGTGCGCGTCATCGGGTCCGCGCCGCCGGCAACCGCCGTGACCGCAGCCGTTCCACGGCGGCCGTCGGCGGACTCCACCTGTAGGGTGTCGCCGGCACGCACGTGCACGGACACCTCCGTGGGAGCGAAGAGAACCGCCTCGCGGGGCCCGCTGCGCTCCACAACCAGCAGGGGCATGCCGGGGGCCGCCAGGTCGCCGACGTCCACGCTGCGCGCGACCACCACGCCAGCGAAGGGCGCGCGGATCTCGGCGTAGGCTGCCGCTGCCTCCACTTCGTCGACCGCCGCGCGAGCCATGGCCAGGTCCGCGTCCGCCTTGGCGAGTCCGAGGTGGGCCTGGTCACGCTGGACGCGCGAGACCGCGTCCTGCTGAACCAGGGTGTCCATGCGCGCTGCGTTGCGAACGGCCTCGGCGTGCGCTGCCTCCGCCAACCTGGCGGCCGCGCTCGCCCGCTGGCGGGCGGCTGCGATGTCTTCGACGCCGAGGCGAATCAGCGTCTGGCCACTGGTCACCCGCGCGCCCAGCTCGGTGTTGATGGCGGTGACCCGCGCCATCACCCGGGTCGCCAACTCCGCCCGCGCCGTGGGACGTACATCCCCGGTCACGCGCACGGTGGTCGGCAGTGTCTCGGCATGGACGGCGACACCCTCGGCCGCGCCGGTCGACCGCTCGGCCATCGCCGGCTCCTCCGCTCCACAGGCGCCCAGGATGAGCGTGAGCGACACCGTCAGTGCAGACATCTTCATCGGTCGTGTACTCCGTACGCGAAGTCCAGGGCTGCACGCGCGACGAGCAGATCCCGTCGAGCGGTCCAGAGAGAAAGGGAGGTCTCGGTAGCTGTTGCCTGCACGTCGAGTAGCTCGGTGATCGGGGCCACGCCCGTGCGGTAGCGCAGGCGCGCCTGATCGAGCGCCGTGCGGGCCTCGGCCTCGGCCTCGGTCGCCAGGTCGAGCGCGCGCTCGGCCAGGGCGAGGCGTTGGGCCGCGGCGCGCACCTCGGTCTCGGCAGCGAGCTGGGCTTGTTCGAGTTGGGCATCGACCGCTCGCCGCTGCGCATTCGCTTCCCGCACCGCGCCGACGCCGGAAAGACCGGGGAAGACGTTCCAACGGAGCCCCAGACCCACGGTCCAGTCGCCGGAGCCACCGGCCCAGGGTGCATCCCCCGAGTGGTGGGCGAGCTGCGCGAACCCCATCACCTGAGGCAGTTGGGCCCACCAGGCGCTGCGCTCGGCCAGGCGCGCGGCATCGGCCCCGGCGCGCATGGCCTGTAGATCCCCGCGTCCCTCCAGATCACAGGACGCGTCCTCGGTGCAGAGGCCCGGCGTCCCGGCGGTGAGGGGATCGGACAAGGCGAGCGCGGCATCGGCCGGTAGCCCCAGTTGGGTGGCCAAGGTGCTGAGTGCCACGTCCCGTTCCACCTCGGCTTGCGCCAACCGGATCTCGATCTCGCGGCTGGCAATGCGCGCGAGACGAGCGTCCAGACCGGTGGTCAGTCCTTGCCGCTCCATGGCCTCGGCCTGCGCCGCGTGGGCACGGGCCGCGGTGAGCGCCGTGTCCAATGCCGCTACGGCGTGAGCCGCCCACTGCGCTCCCCAATACAGTTGCGTGACCCCGAACGCCACGGCGCTGGCGGTGCGGCGGGTGCCGGCCCGCTGGGCGTCCGCAGCACTCCGGGCCGCCTGGAAGCCGAACCAGCCCTCGGGGGCCATCAGCGGCAACTCCACGCCGAGCGTGGTGGAGTGACCCCCGATGGCATCCGGCCGATTCAACGCGTCCAGACTCAGGTCCTCGGCTGCGAAGCGCTCTTGTCTGAGCTTCAGCCCGAAGACGCCGACCGGGTCGGTCGTACGCATGCTCTGCAGCTCGACCCGGGTCGAGGGCAGGAACGCGCGTGTGGCGTTCCACACGCGTGCGTCAGCGGCGGCGCTCTGCGCCTTGGCCGCCAACACGCTCGGGCTGGCCGAGCGGGCCCGCTCCAGCGCGCCCTCCAACGTGAGTCGAGTGGTGTCGGCTTGCACCGTGAGCGCAGCCGCCACGAGGAGTAGTCCGGTCATGGAATGTCGTTGTGCCCGATGGTTCGTGAGATGGGGTGGGAGATCACAGGTCACACGTGCGAATGCAGTTCAGGATGTGCGGCACCTTAGGCTCGGTCAGGCGATAGTGGACGTGCACCCCCTGCCGCCGGGAGGCCACGATGTCGCACCCTCTCATGCGAGCGAGGTGTTGGGATACGGTCGCCTGTGGGAGTTCCAGGGCCTCCTGGATCTCGGAGACCGTGGCCTCACCACGCTCCAGCACCTCCACGATCTTCAGGCGCTCGGGATGGCCGAGCATGCGGATGATCTCGGCGGCGCGCTGCAGGATGTCCGGGTCCGCGGTGCGGACCATCCCCCGTTTCGTCATGGCCGATAACATAGATATATTGCTATATATGCACAAGTGCATGTACTGTGCGAGGGGCCTGGAGGCCTTTCGAGCCCCTCCGGGGACGGGCCAGCGGAGGCGGAGCTTGACGGGGCCGGCGGCCTCGGCGCTTGACAGCGCCGGCCCCGTCGAGGTCGCTTCCCCAGGGTGAGACCCCACTGCCTGGCCGGAGCCTACTGCCCCGGACCGTCCACCATCCGCCGACTTCCTGGAGGCCCCGTGGTCGCGAGCGCTCGCCGACTCCTCGCCCTTCTGGCACTGCTCCTGACCCCCACGCTGCTCTCGGCGCAGGTCCGACCCATGACGGTCGACGACGAGCTGGACATGGTCCAGGTGGGTGACGCGCTGCTCTCGCCCGACGGTGCCTGGGTGTTCTACTCCGAGCAGCGCCTGGACTGGGCCGAGAACAAGTACGAGAAGACCTACCACCTGGCTCCCGCCGGTGGCGGCGAGAGCTTTCGCTATCTCGGGGAGGGCGGAGGCAGCGACTTCCAGTTCTCCCCCGATGGTCGGTTCTTCTCGTTCAAGCGCGCCGTGGAAGGCAAACAGCAGGTCTTCAGCATGAGGACGGCGGGCGGAGAGGCGATCCAACTCACCAAGCACGCGACCTCGGTCCGCTCCTTTCAATGGAGCCAGGACGGCCGCCACCTCTTCTTCACCGCCGAGGACGCGCGTCCGGACAGCGTCGAGAAGGAGATCAAGAACGGCGCCGACGCAGTGTTCGTGGACGAGGGTCCCAACGGAAAGACACTGTCCAGCTGGCAGGGTCTTTGGGCGTTCGAGCTCGAGAATCAGACGGAACGCCGCCTCACCACCGATTCACTGCTTATCAACAGCTTCGACGTATCACCCCAGGGCGACCGCCTCGCCTTCGTCGCCTCGCGCTCCAACCGCGAAAACGACGACTACCTCCGCGAGATCCACGTCCTCGAGGTGGCGACCGGCGAGATACGCCGCTTGACGAACAACGAAGCGCCGGAGGGGGGGCTCGCCTGGGCGCCGGACGGCCGCTCCTTGCTCTTCACCGCAGCCGACGACCGCGAGTGGAAGAACCGCAACACGAAGCTGTGGCTACTGGACGTCGATGACGGCAGCCACCGACTGGTATCCGCCGGCTTCGAGGGGACGCCGAGTGGTGCCGTCTTCACGCCGGACGGCCGCTATCTCCTGTTCAGCGGACAACAGGGTACGGCCACCAACCTCTTCCGCCTCGATCTGCGCTCCGGTGGCCTGGAGCGGCTCACGAACCGAGAGGGCACCCTGTGGGCAGAGTCCTTCTCGCGGGATCGCGCCCGTGTGCTCTACACCTTCTCCGACTACCGCACGCCTCCCGATCTCTGGGTAGGCCAGGTCGCGGGGGGTGAGCTCACCCGGATCACGGACGCCAACCCGCAGGTGAAGGGCCTTCTGCTCGCCGACATGGACGTGGTGCGCTGGCGGTCGACGGACGGCACCGAGATCGAGGGGCTGCTGCACCTGCCAGCGGGCCGGCCTTCGGGGGAGGCCGTGCCCCTCATGTTGAACATCCACGGAGGTCCGGCAGGCGTCTTCGCCAACAGGTGGTCGGCGCGCTACCACATCTACGCCGGCCTGGGCTACGCGTCGCTCTCCCCCAACGTACGGGGATCGAGCGGCTACACGGATGCCCTGCGCGAAGGGAACACCGTCCAGGAGGAGGACGGCATCGGGATGGGGGACTATCAAGATCTCCAGACCGGCGTCGACGCAATGATCGAGCGCGGCGTGGCCGATCCCGAGCGACTGGCGCTGCGGGGCTGGAGCTACGGCGGCATCCTGGGCGGATGGACCATCACACAGACCGGCCGCTTCAAGGCGGCCTCCATCGGCGCGGGGGTCTACGACTGGAGCGCGGAGTACGGACCGGGCTTCAACCACGACATGCGCTTGTGGCACATCGGGGGGACACCCTGGGACAACCCCGAGGGCTGGCGCCGCCAGTCGGCGATCACGCATGTCACGAACGTCACCACGCCGACGCTGCTGCTGCATGGCGAGGAAGACACCACTGATACCGAACAGCAGAGCATGATGCTCTTCGTTGCCCTGCGCGACATCGGCAAAGCTCCGGTCCGCTACGTGCGGTTCCCCCGCGAACCCCACGGCTTCCGGGAACCGCGGCACCAGCGCATCCGGGACGTGGAAGAGGTCCGCTGGATGCAGAAGCACGTCCTGGGTGAAGACTGGACGCCCTGGGTGCGGCCTACCGTGGAGGCGAAGAAGCCGGTGTCGTGAGGCGCGACGGCGCCCCGTTGACCGTCAGATGCGCTCGCTGACCTGCAGGCTGCGCAGGAGTGTGCGCTTCTTCTGTTGATGGGCGCCCATGCGAGACAGGATGTCGTCGAGCGCCTGGATCGCCTCGACGATGTATGGCCCCTTGTTCAGCATCACGCACTCGGCCCGCCCGCTCATGGCGGCATCGGTGATCTCGGCCCGGGATGGGAGCCCCGACTTGGCCAGAGACTCCAGCACCTGAGTCGCCCACACTGTCGGTAGATGCGCCGCCTCTGCGATCCACAGAAGCTCCTCCTGCACTTCGGCCAGACGCTCGAAGCCTGCCTCGACGGCGAGGTCGCCCCGTGCGATCATGATGCCGACTCGCGGCCAGGAGAGCGCGGCCAACAGGATGCCCGGTAGGCGCCGGAAGGCCGCGACCGTCTCGATCTTCAGGATCAACCCCAGGTGCCGGCCACCGCGCTGCTTGAGCTCCGCCAGGACGTCGCGCACATCCTGTTCAGTCCGGACGAAGGAGAGAGACACAGCATCCGCATGCTCCACCACGAAGTCGAGATGTTTCCGATCCTCCGCGCTCAGTGCCGGAAGGGTGAGCCCCGTCTCCGGCAGGTTGATCCCCCGCCCCGGCTTCAGCTTCACGCCGGAACGCTTGGCTCGGGTGACATCGACCACGATCCAGTTTGAAGTCGATTCCACGACGCGCCCCGCAACCTTCCCGTCGTCCAGCGCCAGCGGGTCGCCGGCTCGAACATCCAGGAACACCTCCGCTACGCCACAGCGGACAGCGGCGACACAGTCATGCTGGTGCAGCAGTGTGCTGGCAGCCGCGTCGCCCACGCCATCGGATACGACCAGGAAGCGCTCGCCTCGCTTGACACGCGGGGAATCGACCGGGCCGACCACGTCGCCCGTGCGGAGCTTCGGCCCGGCCAGATCCATGACGATGCGCGTGGGAAGCCCGCCACGTCCCCCAACACTCCGCACTGCCTCGACCATTCCGGTCCAAACCGGCTCGTCGTCGTGGGCCAGGTTGATGCGCGCCACGTCCATCCCCGCACCCACCATATCCCGAACCAGCTCCACGTCGGAGCCGGCCTGCGTGGGGAGGGTGACCATGATCCGCGTGGACCGCTCTGTAGGAGAGGGCCCCAGCAACGCCGCTGCGTGGGTGGCCAACAGGGCCGGTCCCTCGCGGAAGCCCACGGGTGCGGCCTCGGACGCCAGTGGTGGCAAGCCCAGCGCCAGGCGGATCATCCCCAGTACGCGATCCAGGCTGACGAGAACATGGGATTCTGCCCGCCCCAGGGAAGACAGCCCCGCCCGCGAAAGCCGATCCTGCAGACCCCGGATGTCGCGGCCGCGTAGCGCCAAGTAGTGCAACAGGTTACGCGCGGAGGCCTGATTGTCGGGGGCGGCGGCTGCCACCTCCCGTCCATGTGCCCCTTCCAACGCTTCGGCCGCTTCGCGCAGCGCGATCAAGTCCTGGCCGAGTGCGCGAAGATAGACTTCGTCCAATGCAGCGGCCGATGGGGGGGCGGCCTGCACAGGTGCGTTCGGGCTCATGGCAGCTCGGAGGTTCGAGGGGTGGCTCACCCGGCGAAGCTCCTCCCTCCCACGATCGCATGAAAGTGGCCTCCGGTCACCCTCCGGTCACGAAGCTGAAACGGCCCGCGACCCAACCGCGGCCCTCTCGAGCGGGCTCAGGAGACAGGGACCTCCGGCTTCCAGCGCGCCGCCAGGGCCCGGTCCTTGCTAGAAACGCCCTCCGCCCCGTTTTCCAGCGAGCGCGGCCTTCCGGACCCTCGGCTCCATGGCGGATTCCAACCTCCACCGCAATCTGCGACCGGCCCTGCTGGGCCTGGTCGCCTTCTACCTCTACCTCGCGGGGGAGGGGTTGCTGGTCTGGTCGTCCGCCAGTCGCATCCCTCCGGTGCTGTCCGCACTCGGAGCGGCGCTTCTCCTACTGGGCATGGCGCGTTCCCTCGGGACCCCCCTGGGCCGGCGGCTCGGGAGCCACCGCACTGCGTTCCTGGCCGGCGTGGTGGTCATGGCGCATACACTGCTGTGGATGCTCCGCGACCCATTGGCGTCACCCGGGCCCCGGCTATCGGTCGTGCTCCTGGGTGGCAGCATGGTCCTCCTGTCCGCACGCTGGCTGGCAGCATTGAGTGGACTGGTGGTCGGCGGGCTGGTCGGCGGCGCCCTCCTGATCCCGGGAGTGGGGCTGGAAGACAACGCGATGCTCAGCCTTCTCGCGGCGACCGTCACAGCATTCATCGTCCAGCGATTCCATGTCCGCAGCGTACGGCGACTCACGGACCTCCGTAGGGCGGCCGAGGAGGAGCGGCAGGCCCGGGAGGAGAGCGACGAACGGTATCGCTTGGCCGCCGAGGGCTCGTCCGATGGGCTCTACGACTGGAACCTGCGGACCCAATCGGTCTTCTTCTCCAACCGCTGGCAGAGTCTGCTGGGCGAAGGCCAGCCCCTCGACTCCGACCCGGCGGAGTGGCTGGGCCGCATCCACCCGGACGACGCCTCCCGGGTCCGTGAGAGCCTCGAGCGACACTGGTCCGGCGCCACCGCGCAATTCGAAGAGGAGCATCGCCTGCGACAGGCCGACGGGGAGTACCGCTGGGTCCTCGCCAGGGGCGTGTCGCAACGCGCGCCGGACGGCACCGCCATCCGCATGGCAGGCTCGCTCACCGACCTCTCCACACGCGGCCTGTTCGACCCGCTCACGGGCCTCCCCAACCGCCGGCTACTCATCGAGCGTCTGGAGCGCGCCCTCGCTGCCCGCGGCCGCGACGACAGTGACTTCTCTGTGCTGTTCGTCGATCTCGACCGCTTCAAGCTCGTGAACGACAGCCTCGGCCACTCGGCCGGAGACGCGCTCCTGATCGAGGCCGCCGCCCGCATCCAGAGTTGCGTGCGCGCCACCGACACGGTCGCGCGACTCGGTGGCGACGAGTTCGTGATCGTCCTCGAGCGCGTGGATGTACCCGAAGGCGTACTCGTCACCATCGAACGCATCCAGAGCAAACTCTCCGTACCCATGAAGGTGGATGCACGCGAGCTCCACCTCGGGGCGAGTATCGGTGCCGTCATGGATACCCGGGGCTACGACGACGCGCTGGACGTCCTGCGAGACGCGGACACTGCCATGTACGAAGCCAAGCAGCGGGGTCAGCCCTGGGCGGTCTTCGACGTGGCGATGCGCGAGCGGCTTTCGGAACGCCTGAGTCTGGAGGGGGAGCTCCACCTGGCCCTGCGCTGCGAGCAGTTCGTCGTGCACTATCAGCCCATCGTGGACGTGGACTCCGAAGAGATCACCGGATACGAGGCCCTGGTCCGCTGGGACCACCCCGAGCGCGGTCTGGTCGGACCCAACCACTTCATCGAAGTCATGGAGGAAACCGGCCTCATCGTGGAGCTGGGCGAGTGGGTTCTCCGCAGCGCCTGCGTGGAGATCATGACCGCGTTCCCCGCTGGAGGATCCGACCCGGCTCCCTCCGTCAGCGTCAATGTGTCCCGCATCCAACTGCGGCCCACGTTCGCCGAGGAAGTCGCCGCCATCCTTCAGGAGGTGGGCTTCGATCCGCGCCGTCTCAAGCTGGAGATCACGGAGACCGCCATCCTGCAGCAGCCTGAGCTGGCTGCCGATACCCTGCGGTCACTCCGGACCCTGGGTGTCCAGATCATGATGGACGACTTCGGCACCGGTCACTCCTCCCTGGGAGTGCTGCAGGTGCTCCCCATCGATCAGCTGAAGATCGACCGCTCGTTCGTTCAACGAATCAGCGAGGATCCCCAGGCGGCCGAGCTGGTCCGCGCCATCATCGCCATGGGTCGGGGTCTGGGACTACAGGTCGTGGCCGAAGGAGTAGAAACGCAAGCGCAGCTCGAGTCGCTCCGCAGCTTCGAGTGCGATCTGGGCCAAGGCTTTCTGTTCGCTCGGCCGGCAGGCCTGCGCGACGTCGGCCGCGCCCTGGCTTCGTAGACGTCCCCTCGACCCGATCGCATACGTCCGGAGCGGCCCGAGCTACCCGGGCAGCCGGCGCGCCAGCAGATGGATCCGGAAGGTGACCTCGTTCTTGACCTTCACGGTGCCTGCAGCCGCCGTGGGTGGCTCGATGCCGAAATCGCGCAGTCGGATCTCGAACTCGCCGGACGCCTCCAGCGTGTCTCCTTCGGCCGCGAGCACGGCGTCGAGCTCCACGGGCCGCTCCACGCCCACGAGCGCAAGCACGCCTTTGATACGAAGCCGGTCACCGTCAGCCTCGACTTCGTCGGAGGTGAACTCGATGGTGGGAAACTCCGACGGTTTCAGCACCTTCAGCTCCATGTCCCGCTGAATGGTACCGAGATCGGCTGAATCCGCGGAGGTGAGCACCCGCACGCTGGCAGCGTCGACGACCAGGCGCACCGACGCAGCGGACGGGTCGGCGGGCGAGTAGGACAGCGTCCCTTCGAAGCGCTCGGCACGGACCAGGTGGTCGTGTCCGAAGAACGAGAGGAGACCGCCCCGCTGCGTAAGGACCTCGAGTCGACTCTCGGACAGGACTTCCCAGCCCGGCACGGCCACCTGCCCCCACGCCGGCCGCGCGACCGACGCGGCGACGATGCTGTAGGTGAGGAGCAGACCAGGGATTCGCATGGCCGCTGATACCGAGTGACGCGCAGAGAGATCCACGTTTGCTCAGAAGCGAGCCCGCAGCAGCGGCACGTACAGGGCGACGGGGCCCCCTGCGCGCGCAGAGGTGCGGGACCAGGGAACGACGGTGGGCAGCCCCACGTCCCAGCGCCGCCCATTCACCTGGATCAGCGCGCCGTCGGAGTCCAGCGGCCCATCCGCGCCATTGCTCCTGTCGCGATCGCGCGTGGTGGCGACACCGATGATGAGTCCACCGATCGAGGTCGCCAACGGAATGGCCAGAGCGACCTTGTCGTCGTCCGGCTGCGTCAACAGGTCGATCCCCGCACCGCCCAGCCCTCCGATGACGCCGGCGATGCTGATCAGACGCGCCCGGTTCCGCGACAGATCCCAATGGGGTCCCAACAGCGACGTGACCAGCAGTCCCGCGTCCCCCGCCAGGAGAGTGGTGGCCAGCAGTCCGTCGTCCTCGATGCCCGCGATGTAGCCCAGCGCGAAGCCGAACCAGGTACTCCACAGCGCCCCGAAGTTGACCGTGGTGGCCAGCCCGTCCGAAATGGTCTTACGAGACAGCAGTGTACCCGCAGCAATGCCGACCAACCCGCCGGCCACGGCAGCCGCCACGACATCCGAGCCATCGTTCAGCTCCGCCACGTTGGCCCAACCCGCCCCCTGCCACGTGCCCCAGGAGCCGCCCAGCGTGATCGCCCGCGCCTGGCCGCTGCTGAGTGGTCGGGAGCGCGCCAGCGAGCGGCCGGCCAGGAAGCCCGCCGGTCCGCCGAGAAGCAGCCCCAACCCGTAGGGCTCCGGGCCATCCGCGTCGAAGATGGTGGGAATGGCCGTCCCCAACCAAAGCCCGTAGAGCGTGGTCCATACCACCAACTCGGTACGACCGGTCGACCGACGTGACACCGGTGCCGTGCTCAGGCGCTCGCGCGCGGAGAGAGCGGCCGCGGTCTCCGGATAGCGCTCCAGGAGAAACTGATAGAGGGCTTCCGCGATATCCCACCGGTCACGCGCTTCGAAGACACGGGCGGACTCGAGCAGAACCGCGGCCGAATCGGCTCGCGAGACCTGAGCACGCAGCGGACCAGCGAGCGTGAGCCCCAGCAGGAGCCCTCCCAACACCGGTCCCCACGCGCGGGGGCGAAGCAGGCGCCTCACACGGGCGGGCATCATGCGTCCCCCCCGCCGGCCATCCTCCGCCCCACGGTCCCCCCGACCACCCCGGCCACGAACTGGATCAGCAATGTTCCCAGCGCCAGGGGAACGGACTCGGTCGCGCGCAGTCCTCGGCCGGCCCCGAAGAGGTCCACGACCAACAGGACCACGAGGCTGGTCAGGGTGAGCGCAACAGCGTGCAGGATGGGTGCTTCGGACCAACGCACGCCTACGAACAGCCCCCCGGCGAAGAAGCCGAGCCCGACCGCCAGGACGAAGCCGGTCGCACCCCCGGAGCCGCCCTCCACCATCCCCATCCCCACCAGGGCCAGGAAGATGGCCGAGGTGACCGCGATGGCGACCAGCCAGCCGCCTACCACCCAACCCGGGTGGACATTTGTCAGATGTTCGGACTGCATCTCCACCCCCATCGTCCCGTGATCCATTGGGCCCGTACCCCTCAATCTCGCTGTGGGGCCAGCGGTTGCGTGGAGGGGAATGCCTCCGCCTTATGTCCGGTATGACGCCAAAGAGCAACGAGGCCATCCTGGCCGAGTGGGGGAGCCAGCCGGCCCCCCTCCTCCCTGTGCTGCACGCGCTCCACCAACGCGACGGCTACCTCTCCGAGGAGGCGCTGCGCTTCGTAGCCCGTGCCCTCAGGATCCCCATCGCAGACCTCTACGGAACGGTCACGTTCTATCACCACTTCTCTCGCGACCCCGGCGGCTTGGACCGACCGCGCGTATGCGTGGGGCCGGTCTGTCGGAGCCGCGGAGCCGCGGAGCTGGTGGCCGCGTTGCAGGGTGAGGGGAAGCGGCCCCTGGCCATCCCCTGCCCGGGTCGCTGCGACCAGCCGGTCCCGGTGCTCACCCGTGACCGGGTCCAGATTGCGCGGAACGGGGGTGCCTGGGTCCAGGAACCGACCCCTCTTCCCCCCGAGTCTCCTGCCGGGACGGGCGAGTGCGTCTTCGCGCAGATCCGCGCGCCGGGGCGCAGCACGCTGTCGGGCTATCGGGCCACGGGTGGCTTCGAGGCCTTGAGCACCACGCTGGGGCGGCGCTCTCCCGCTGAGGTGCTCGAGGTCGTGGACCGTTCCCGCCTCGCCGGGCGCGGGGGAGCCGGCTTCCCGACGGGGCGCAAATGGCGGGCGGTGGCCGAGGCGGCGGGCGCTCCCAAGAGCATCGTGTGCAACGCCGACGAAGGAGAGCCCGGCTGCTTCAAGGACCGCGTTCTGCTCGACCATGATCCCTTCGCGGTGCTCGAAGGCATGGCGCTGGCTGGATACGCGACGGGCGCCCCGCGCGGGTTCCTGTACCTGCGCTACGAGTATCCGGAGACCGAGCAGCTGCTGGCGCGGGCCATCGCCGAGGCCGAGGGAGCCGGCCTGCTCGGTGAGGACATCCTGGGCTCGGGCTTCACCTTCCGCATCCATCTGCGCCGGGGTGCGGGGGCCTACATCTGCGGGGAGGAGACCTCCCTGCTCAACTCCTTGGAAGGCAAGCATCCCTTCCCGCGGAACCGCCCTCCTTTTCCGGTTACGCACGGATTCGAGGGACTACCCACAGCGGTCAACAACGTCGAGACGCTGGCCTCGGTGCCTCCGATCCTGGTGCACGGCGCGGACTGGTACCAGGATCTCGGGTTGGGCGAACACTCCGGCACGAAGCTGATCAGCCTGTCGGGAGACGTAGCGCGCCCGGGGAACTACGAGGTCCCCATCGGACTCCCGTTGCGCACGTTGCTCCACGACTGGGCCGGAGGGCCGCTGCCCGGACGCCGTATTCAAGCGGTGACCATGGCCGGACTGTCTGGTGGCTTTCTGGGCGGCGCCGACCTCGACGAGGTCACGTTGGACGAACCGTCCATCCGGAGCCGCGGAGGCTTCCTGGGCGCCGGCGGCGTGATGGTGTTCGACGATTCCCGCGACATGGTCTCGGTTGCGCATGATGCCATGCAGTTCTTTGCCGAGGAATCCTGTGGCAAGTGCTTCCCGTGTCGCATCGGGACGCAACGCCTGCTGGAACGGCTGGCCGGTGGAGGTCCTGGCACGCTGGACGCCTGGGTGGACGAAGTAGCCGACCTCAACGAGACCATGAAGAGGACGAGCGCGTGCGGACTGGGACAAGCCGCACCGTTGATCACCGAGAGCTTGCTCAAGTATTTCCCGGACCAGGTGGCCGCCCACGTAGGTGGGGGTCACGCTTCACCCGAGAGGGGACGATGATCCAGAGCGCGAATGGACCGAGGGGCGCCACGTTCACGCTGACGCTCGACGGTGAGAAGGTCGAGTTCCAGCGAGGGGAGACCCTTCTGGAGGTGGCGGATCGACACCGCAAGGAGATTCCCACGCTCTGCTACGACCCGCGCCTCGAGCCGTTCGGCGCCTGTCGCCTGTGCGTGGTAGAGGTAGAAGGCTCCCGCAACCCCGTCGCCTCCTGCACCACCAAAGCCGAGCCCAATATGGTGGTGCGCACGCGTTCAGCGAGCCTGGAGATGCACCGGCGGGTGCTGATGGAGATGGTCGCCTCCGAGAACCGGGATCTGGAGGTCGATCCCCTCTCCGGGTATGCCTCGCAGGAGGCGTCCACGCTGCTGGATCGCTACGAGGCGCGCACCGGTCGCTTCCAGGGAGCGCGCTCCGGCCACAGCCGACCGGACGATCCCAACCCGTTCATCCTGCGCGACTACGACAACTGCATCTCCTGTTATCGCTGCGTGCGGGTCTGCGCGGAGCAGGAGGGCGACTTCGCGATTTCCGTCCAGGGCCGTGGCTTCCACACGCAGATCACCACGGAGTTCGCCGGCTGGCTCAAGGACTCGTCCTGCACGTTCTGCGGGCAGTGTGTGCAGACCTGCCCCACCGGTGCCCTGGGCGATCTCAAGGCGCTGGCGCACCGGGACGTGCCCGGGGAGACGAAGAGCACGCGTACCATCTGCCCGTATTGCGGTGTGGGCTGCTCCGTTGACCTGCAGACGCGCGGCGACGTGCTGGTGGGCGTGCTCCCCGCGATGGACGGGCCTGCCAACCGCGGTGCGCTCTGCGTGAAAGGGCAGTTCGCCTTCGATTTCGTGCAGCACCCCGATCGGCTGAAGACACCCTTCGTGCGAGACGAATCCGGCCAGCTCCGGCCCGCCACCTGGGACGAGGCGCTCGATCGGGCCGCCGCCGGCCTGGGCACGGTGGTGGCCGAGCATGGTCGCCACGCGCTCTACGGGATCGCCTCGGGCCGCGCGCCCCACGAAGCTGCCTACATGATGCAACGCTTCATGCGGGCGGGGCTCGGGACCAACAACATCGACAATTGCAGCCGTGCCTGACACGCTCCCACAGTCGCCGGTCTGGCGGCCACGATTGGGAGAGGGGCCATGTCGAACCCGCTGGTCGACATGGAGAAGCCCGATGTCATCTTCTGCATCGGCACCAACATGACCGAGTGCCACCCTGTGGCAGCGACCCGGTTGAAGCGGGCGCTGGCACGGGGGGCGAAGCTGATCGTCGCCGATCCGCGGCGGATCGGGTTGGCGGAGCTCTCGGACCTCTACCTGCCCATCCGGGTGGGGTCCGACACCGCCCTGCTGTTGGCCATGGCGCACGTGCTCGCGCGCGAGGGGCTGATCGATCGCGGCTTCGTGGAGGGGCGCACCCGCGAAGCGGAAGCATTCCTCGAACACGTGAAGGACTTCCCGCCCGAGTGGGCAGCCCCCATCTGCGAGGTTCCGGCCGCCGACATCGAGAAGGCCGCGCTCTGGTACGGGGGAGCGGACCGCGGCGCCATCTACTACACACTGGGTATCACCGAGCACGTCTGTGGCGTCGAGAACGTCCAGAGTCTCTGCAACCTGGCACTGATGACCGGTCACATCGGGCGTGAAGGAACCGGCGTGAATCCGATGCGGGGCCAGAACAACATCCAGGGTGCCGGCGATTGCGGGGCGCTCCCCAACAACTACCCCGGATTCCAGTCCGTCACCGACCCGGCCCATCAGGCGAAGTTCGAGAACGTCTACGGCCGCGCGACGGATCTCGAGAAGGGCATGACCAAGGTCACTGCGCTGGAGTTGGCGGGGGATCGCATCCGAGCCATGCTGATCGACGGCGAGAACACCGTCGTCTCCGACCCCGACCGGCAGCACTGCGAGCACGCGCTCGAGAGCCTCGACTTCCTGGTGGTCATCGACATCTTCATGACGGAGACCGCAGAGCTGGCCGACGTGGTGTTTCCTGCTACCGGGTGGGCCGAGACCGACGGCGTTTGCACGAACACGGAGCGCCGCGTGCAGCGCTTGCGCGCAGCGGTGCCACCCCCGGGCGAGGCCCGTCCCGATTGGTGGATCATCGACCAGCTTGCGCAACGCATGGGCTTCCAGGGCTTCGGCTTTGAATCCGCCAAGGAGGTCTTCAACGAGCTCTGCGCGCTTTCCCCGATCTACGCGGGCCTCGACTGGGACAGGATCGAGCACGGGGAATACCAGTGGCCCGTGCCGGAGAAGGGGCACCCGGGCACGCCTCGGCTACACGAGGACTCGTTCCCCATCGAGGGAGGTCGTGGGATCTTCAAGGTGGTGGGCTACCGCGACCCGGCCGAGACCATCTCCGCGGATTACCCGGTGTGGCTGACGACGGGCCGACGGCTCGCCTCCTACCATACGCGCACGCAGACCGGCCGCGCCCGCGGGATCGACTACCTTCTGCCCGAAGAGGTGCTGGAGGTCCACCCGGACGACGTGCGCGACTGGGGACTCGAGGACGGCGGTTGGGCCGAGCTGACCAGCCCCCGCGGCTGCGTCAACATCAAGGTGAAGGCCACCAACCGCTCCCCCCGGGGCACGGTTTTCGCTTCCTTCAGCTTCAATGACGTCCCGGTCAACAACCTGACCGGAGGCGGATACGACCCCGTCACCCACACCGCGGAGCTGAAGGTCTGTCCGGTACGGGTCACGCCGGCCTAGCCGGCCGCTGCCCGGGTTCGAGCCGGGCAGCGGACCGCATCCCCACATGAGCGCCATCCTCGGGGTGTACCACCCGGACGGCCGCACGGCCGATCCGTCCGACCTGGAGCGCATGGCCGACGTGTTGGCGCATCGCGGGCCGGACGGTCGTGCGCTCTGGCACGAGGGGTCGGTGGGATTGGGTCATCTGTTGCTGCGGACGACCGCCGAGTCGACGAACGAGCGCCAGCCGCTCTCCTCCGAAGCCGGAGCGGTAGTCCTGACCGCGGACCTGCGCCTGGACAACCGCGAGTCGCTGGCCGCCGAGTTGGGACTGGGAGCGTCCCCCAGCGAGACCCTGCCGGACGCCAGGCTGTTGCTCGCAGCCTATCAGCGCTGGGGGGAGGACTGCCCGCACCGCCTGCTGGGGGACTTCGCGTTCGTGGTGTGGGACCGCGAGCAGGGCCGTTTGTTCGCAGCGCGCGACCCGATGGGCGTCAAGCCCCTCTTCTGGACGTGGGACCCGGGCTGGGGCTTCGCCTTTGCGACGGCGATCCCCGCTCTCTGCGCGCTTCCACGCGTCGGGCGTGCGCTGGACGGCGCGGGCGTGGCACTACACCTCACCCTGCCCGTCGTCGACGACCCTGCTTCCACGCTGCTGCAGGCCGTTCGCGCGCTCCCTGCGGGACATGCGTTGGAGGTCGCGCGGCAGGGACCGGTCACGCGCGCATGGTGGTCGCTGGACCCCACTGTGCAGCACGCGCCGGCGTCCGACCAGGAATACGCTACGGCGTTCGCCACCCTCTTCGAAGACGCGGTACGCGTTCGCCTGCGCACGCACCGCCCCGTGGCGGCCATGCTCAGCGGCGGGCTGGACTCCTCGTCGATCGTCTCGGTGGCCAGCCGGCTGCGCGGACCTCAGGGGGAGCGGCTCATCACGCTGTCCGCCGTCTATGACGAAGTGCAGGCTTCGGACGAGCGTCCGTTCATCGAGGCGGTGCTCGACCGCTGGCCCGCCGAGGCCTCTTTCCTCCGGGCGGACCGAATGAGCCCCCTCGCGGATGGCGGCCAGGCGATGGCGCTGTTCGGGCAACCCAATCCGGGCCCCAATCTCTACTTGAGTTGGGGACTCTACCCGCACGCGCACGCGCGCGGAGCCCGTGTCCTGCTGGACGGCTTCGACGGCGACACCGTAGTCTCGCACGGACTCGGTGCCTTCGCGGAGTACGCACGGCACTGGAGATTGGTGCGCCTCTTCAGGGAGCTGCGCGCCTGGGGTGAGCGAAACGATCGCTCCTGGCACTCGACGCTGCGCGAGCTGCTGCTGTATCAGACCCTGGGCACGCCGCTGGAGGCTGCCGGGGTCGCTCGACTCTACCGGTGGGCGCGGAGGCGGGGCCGTCCGCCTCGGCCGCTCCCCCTCTCGCGCGACCCCGACTACGCCAGCATGCTCGCGCCGGCCTTCGCGGAGTGCCTCGAGCCGTACCGCGCCCCCCTCCGCGTCCCCGTGCGTTCCGAGCGGGACCACCACTTCCGCCTGCTCGTTCGACCCGTGCTACCGCGCACGCTCGAGCTCCTGGATGCAGTGGACGGCGCCTTTCAGCTGGAGCCACGCTATCCGTACATGGACCGACGGCTGGTGGAGTTCTGCCTTTCGCTCCCTGCGGATCAGAAGGTGCGGGACGGCTGGACACGCTCCATCACGCGGAGAGCGCTCCAGGGTGTCTTGCCAGACGCTGTCGCGCAGCGCGTGGGCAAGGCCGATCTGGCCCACGGGTTCCTTCATTCCTTGCGGGCCTTCGAGATGCCCACACTGGAACGGTTCGTGGGTGCCGATCTGGGAGGGATCTCCCGCTACGTGCAGCGAGAGTGGATCCGGCGGGTCTACGACGACTGGCTGGCGGGTCGCGCGTCGTACAACGACATGGTGCGCTTTTGGCGCGTGCTCACCCTTGCGCTCTGGCTGGAGGCACGTGAGTGAAGCGGCTGGACGCACGAAGGGCCCGGCTCCCCCCGACAGGTGCCAGGCCCTTCAACCTGCGCTGACCCTCGCCTCGGGAGACGGGGATCAGTTCTGCCCTCGCTTAGCTGCGGGTCGGGCAGGCCGTCGCATCACCGACGGGGTGGTCGCTGCACGCGCCACCACCAGCCTTGGTGAGGTCACGGATGGTCCCGAACTGCGTCAGTTTCGGGGCCTGGTACGATTGGATTGCCTTCATGGATACCTCCTGCAGGGGGTCAATCCAGCCATGACGCTAGAGGCACCTGGCATGCCGGTCAAGACCGTTGGCGCCAATTCTGGATAAACATCTGAAGTACCTAAAAAACCTGGCGTTTTGGTGTCGCTGGGACGCGCCGTTTTTGCAGGAATCCAACAACTCCTGCGGCGTAGCTGCGGCACCCCAAAAGACGTGCCAGTTCCGGGTGTCGACTACCGGTCGGTCGCCCGGCTCAGCGCCCGCTCGCGGAACTCCTCGAACCAGCTCCACGCCTCCTCCGCCGAGGTCGAATCCTCGCTCCCCGGCAGGAGTCGGAAGCGGACGAAGTCCACCAGGCCCAGGTGGCGCTCCGGGGGAAGATCGTCCAGGCGGACCAAACCCATCTGCCATTCGCCGAACATGCGCGAGCGCGCCGCCGCCCGGAACAACACGGTGACGTCCCGATGGCGCGGGTCGACGCGGATCCGTTGGAACGTGGCTTCCACCTCGTCCTGGGGACCCTCCAACAGTTGGAGGAAACGCCCTTCATCGTACACGAGGAGTCCGGTGACCGCGTTGACCTGATTCCGCACCCGGATGGGTCGTACCAAGGCCAGCAGGTCGTCCCGGCCGAAGGGCACGGTAGCGGTGCTGACATAGACGAGCCGAAGAAGGCCCTCGGCGTCGGTTTGGAGATCCTGCATCGTCCCTCCGCTCACCTCCCCTCACTGCGAGTGTCGGCCACTGCCCCCCTGAGGATCCACTCGACCGCCACCTTCGATCTCCTCAGCGGCGACCGCCTCGGATCCGGTCTCGTTGCTCCCCCGCCATTTCCACCAGCCGGCGAAGCTCGCGAATCGGCTCGGGCGAATCATCCACCTGCAGACGGAGGACGACGTCGTTGTTGAGCCATACCCCGCCGTCCTCCTCCACGATGAGCATGGCAGCCGACTGCATGCCCCGGCGGTCGCCCCCGGCGACCTGACCCGCCTCCAGGGCGGCGAGCAAACGGAAGGAGAGGTGCCCCTCGGTCTGCTCGAAGGCGCGCACCATCTCGTCCACCACCGCCGGTCCAGCCAGGATGTTGCCCTGCGCCGAGCAGAAGTGCCCGATGCGGTGGCCGGCCCACTCGCTGGCCTTCGGACCGGTGTAGGTGGCCACCTCTCCCCGGGCGTTCATCACCGAGAACTGGCGGCCCTCCTTGGTCCAATCCCCGGGTCTGGGATCCGGATCTCGCTCCCAGATCGTGCGCACCACCTCCTCGGGAGCCATTCCCTGGCGCAGCAGCTCCAGCGCCTGGGGACCGTAGGAGACGTCCACGATCGCCTGGGTCGCAACCACTCCGACCCCGGCCTCTCCCCAGATCACACCGTTCCCTACGGAAAAGACCCGAGACTGGACCGCGACTCCCACCTCTCCGGTTTCCGGGTCGAATCCGACGATCGAAAAGGTGGCGACCGGTGGCCAGGGAAGCGATTCACTCTGAGCGGCGAGCGGGCCGGCGACGCCGACGGTGGCGGCCATCAGGATCAACGAGAGGGAGGCTGGGCGCATGATGGCCTCGTTGGTTTGGTGGAATTGGGGCGTCGTGGGACGCGCGTGTCACCGCTCAAACCTACGCACCGCGGTTCCGGCCCGCCTCCCCATTCGCGTTGACACCCGAGCGAACGCCGATCCATACTCGCGGAATGCTTCCCCTGGATCCTGTTCCCCTCGAAGAGATCGAGGCCGCGCGCCGGCGCATTGCCGGGTCCGCGGTGCGCACACCGTTGGTGCGGCTCGACGTGGACGGGCCTGCCGAGGTCTGGCTCAAGCTCGAGAACCTCCAGCCCATCGGGTCGTTCAAGCTCCGGGGGGCCAGCAATGCCCTCGCGCAGGCCGATCCGTCCCGCTTGGGTCGGGGCGTCTACACTGCCTCTGCAGGGAACATGGCCCAGGGGGTCGCCTGGAATGCCCGTAGACTCGGGGTGCCCTGTAGTGTGGTGGTCCCCGAGGGCGCGCCCCGCACCAAGCTCGACGCGATCGCCCGCCTGGGCGCTCGCTCGGTCCCCAAGCCGTTCGCGGAGTGGTGGAACGTCCTGGTCGAGCACGGCCATCCGGAGATGGAGGGGTTCTTCGTCCACCCGGTCAGCGACCCCGCGGTCCTCGCCGGCAACGCGACCATCGGCCTGGAGATCGTCGAGGACCTCCCGGACGTGGATGCCGTGGTGGTCGCGTACGGTGGGGGCGCGCTCAGCTGCGGGATCGCCTGCGCCGTCGAGGCGCTCAAGCCCGGCACGCCCGTCTACGCGGCAGAAGTGGATACGGCCGCACCCTTCGCAGCTTCGCTGGAAGCCGGCTCGCCTCAGAGCATCGAGTGGGTGCGGAGCTTCGTGGACGGAATCGGATCACGGGGGGTGCTCCCCGAGATGTGGCCGCTTGCCAACAAGGTCCTGGCCGGCTCCATCGTCTCTTCTCTCGCAGACGTCGCCCGTGCGGTTCGGCTTTTGGTCGAGCGCAGTCGTGTCGTGGCGGAGGGTGCCGGTGCCGCCGCAGTGGCCGGCGCTTTGTCGGGGCGCGCGGGCACGGGCAAAGTGGTTGCTGTCGTCTCCGGGGGGAACATCGATCTGAGTACGCTGGCACGGATCCTGGCCGGCGCGGACAGCTGAGCCGATCGGATGCCTCCTCTGCCACGCTACCCCGAGATCTGATCCGCCCCCGTCTTCCACAGCACCCTGCGCGCTCGCGCCACCCAAGCGGGGTCGCTCACCGTCAGGAGTGTCACCGTCGTCAGCTCGGCACGCCCGTCGGACGCGTCCTCCTCTTCGCCCCAGAACCCGAGACCGAGAACGAATCCCACGATCAATCCCAGGCCCCCCCCACCGATGATTCCGCGAGCCAGAGCGGCGAACCACACCGTCCCCAGCAGGCCCGGATTGGCAACCGGGATCCATCCCAACGATACCGACAGGCCGACGATGCCCCCGAGGGCTCCGCCGACCGCAGCTCCCAATAGCGCGAAGTTCGGTGCTCCCGTGGCATTGGCCAGGGATGTCGGGGGTGTGAGGTCGAACCGGGCGGTCTCCACCGCGACCCGTTCCCGGGGGACTCCGGCCGCCTCCAATGCGCCCAGGGCGGCGTCGGCGCGCAGAGGATCCCGGTAGGTGGCCGTGACGACGTTGGGCACGATCTCGCGTGACGCGGTTGACGACGAAGGGGCGCCCGCATCAGGTACAGCGCCGGGGGGCCCCTCGCAACCGCGCCCCCCGGCACGTCCCGCCGACAATCGTCAGAACCGCACTCCCAGCCCCACGCTGAAGAGCCAGGGATCCACGCCGACTGCCGATACCGCGTCTCCACCCGCCAGGACATCCGAGCCGATGGCCACCTTCTTCACATCCAGGTTCAGGAAGCGGCCCTCCATGATCCGGATGTCGGCGCCGACCTGGGCGGCCCACCCCAGCGAGCTGTCTTCCAGGTCCAGGGCACCCACGCCGGGCACATTCAACTCCACCGACGAAAGAAGCGTGAGGTTCACACCCGCGCCGAGGTAGGGGCGAACCACACCGTCCGGCATGAGGTGGTACTGGAGCAGCAGCGTGGGGGGCAGATGCTTGAACGTGCCGATGTTGGTGCCGCTCAACTCCACGTCATGCTGTTGTGGATAGGTGAGGACCAACTCGGCGGCGATGTTCGCATTGAAGAAGCGGACGATGTCCAACTCGGGAAACACCTTGGTGCTGACCGTGATCGCGTCCGCGGGAACGTTCAGGGACGGGATGGCGTCGGACTGATCGGCAGGCAGCAGATAGAGGCCTCGCACACGGATCATCCACGGGCCATCCCCGCTCTGCGCCGCGGCCGGCATCGCTGCTGCCGTGAGCAGTCCCAGGATGGAGAACAACCGAAGCAAGCGCATGCCATGACTCCGAATCGAAGTGTGGAACTTCCCTTCGACCATGAGTAGCACGATGCGGATGCGGCGTTCTGTCAGGAATAGAACGATCGGTGTGAGGGATGTCTCCCCCATGGCGGCGCAAACGCAGATCGTATGGACTTGAATCGTTCGAATCTCGGACACGTGCATGCGACGCCGAGACGCCATGCACCTCTCCGCTAGGTCCCGCCCTCGTCCTTGAATTGGAACTGGAGCCCGAGGCTCAGCTTGAATCCGCTCAGCTCCAGGGACCGCGGAAAGGCAGAGGGTAGGCGCTCCGTGGACGCGGGCAACGTCCAGTCCAGCGACGTGAAGGTCCGCCAGGAATAGCGGACCTCCGAGATCAGGTAGGCCGGCCCCAGCCCGTAGCCCAATCCACCGACCAGCCCCCAGTCAAAGGTCTGGGCGGCGAGAGGATAGACCACGCCGTCTTCGTCGTACGCCTGCGCGTTCCAGAGGTCGGAAAGGCCGAAGGAAAGCCCCACGTAGGGGGACCACGGGTCCAGATTGCGCGAGATGTAGGCGGCCAGCGTGGGGAAGTTGCGGGTGGAGCCCCGCAGATCCAGCTCGGGGCGCGAGGAACGAAACCCACGCCAGTACGAGGCCGAGAAGCCGAGCTCCACCCCGTAGTCGTCACCGAAGTCGGCAAGGTCGATGAGGACTTCCGCGGACGCGCCGCAGACCGCCCCCAACGGGCAGCTGTCATCCGACTCCAGGCCCGCGCCTTGAAGCTGTCCGAACTGGAAGGCGATGGCCACGCCGCGAGCCTTCTCGAAGAACGCGGATATGAAGCCGAGGTCCTGCGCCCCCGCCGGATGGGCACTCAACGCCGGGGCCAGGGCACACCAGAGGAGAGTGCGCATCCAGGCGGTCCTACGGGTCGCGGCCATCAGGCGCTCGCCGGGCGCGATGTGTCCAGCAGGCGTACGATCTCGTCCGCCACTCCCTGGATGAGCCGCTGGCCGAGCGCGGCGCTGGCCCCACGGGCATCTCCGAGGATCCCGTTGGGAGAGACCGTGTCGAACCCGTCGCGGATCATCTGCTCCAGCTTCTCCGGAGTGATTCCTCCCCGGTAGCCCTCGGCAGCGAGATCCTGGCGAACCAGATCCGGGTGCATGGCCAGCATGATGGCCGTCTCGGCAATGTCGGCGTGTCCTCCCACACGCTCACCCAGGCCTGACTCCGCCTCGGCCAGCTCGGTCCAAAGGCGCATCAACGCCATGATGTCGGTGAAAGCGACGATGGTCAGCGCTGGGAACTCGGCACGGAGGCCCGGGACCGCCTCTTCGATGATGCGGAAGTTCCCCCCATGCGAGGGGATGATGCAGACCCGCTCGAACCCGTGGTGCGCGAGGCTGCGACAGTAGTCGTGTAGCAGAGCCACCAGTGTGCTGCTGCGGATGCTGAGCGATCCCGCGAAGGCAAGGTGGTGGTCCGAGCAACCTACGCGGATGGTTGGTGCCACCAGCGCGTCGCCCAGGCGCTCCGCCACGGCCAACGCGAGGTGCGTGCCGTGCTCGGCATCCATGAACATGGGGAGGTGAGGCCCATGCTGCTCGACGGCTCCGCACGCGAAGACCGCGGTTCGCATGCCCCGGTCCAACAGAGCTCGGACTTCAGGGGAGCGTAGCCGCTCCAGTTCCAGGACCGGACCGCTCATCCCAGGTCCTCGCGTCCGCGTTGCATCCTGCGTTCCATGGCGTGTGCCCCTCGATGCTCTCGGGTCTCCGGCGACCCCGTATGGTCAGCCGGATCCGCGAGGGAGGCAAGTCGCCGGCTAGCGGAAGAGGATGCGGTCCGGTGGGATGCTCCCGCGATCGACGACCAGGTGCTGATAGCCGGTCTGGGGACCCCCCGTGCGCACGTAGTCGTCCGGATTGCCGGACTTCACATCCGTGCGGTAGCGCTCGTAGAGGTATTGGCTGAGCTCGATGGCCGAGACGGCGTTGTCCCCGTCGGCATCCGCGAGCCGGTCTCCCACCGCGTCGCCGACGAAATGGGCCAGGTAGCCCCCCGCCCGGAACTTGGCTGCCACCGAGGAGGTGACGTCCTCCTCCGAGGAGAAGAAGCCGATCCGACCGGGCACGGAGATGACGTCCTTGGAGAACCCTCCGCTGAAGCAGGCGTCGAGCACGAGCATGGACACGCCGGGTTGGATCTCGCCGAGCAGCGCGGAGAACTCGTCATCCGTGATGCCGCGGTCGAAGAACTCGAGCGTCTCGTCCAACGCATCGGGGTCGGTGGACTGGGGCCCGTCCCTGCGCACCCGGGCACCGTGCCCCGAATAGAAGAACACGAACAGATCCTGGGGCCCGGCGCGTTGGCCGACCTGACGCACGGCCGCTTCCACGTTGGCACGCGTGGCTTCCCGATCGGTGAGGATGACGGCGTCCTCCGCGCGCATGCCTCCGCCGGTTTGCAGCGCGCGGGCGACGGTCCGCGCGTCGTCGGCCGTGTAGGCGAGGTCGTTGGCCCGCCCGCCGTAGTCGCTGATCCCCACGAACACGCCGTAGATCCGCTGGGGAGCGTCCGTTGCGGAGGCCGTGTTGGCCGCGGTGGCCGCCCCCTGCGAGAGGGCCAACTCGTAGCTCCCCACTTCTCCGGCTTGGTAGGAAGTGGCGAAGATCCGGTAGCGGCCATCTTCGGGTAGGACCAGATCCACGCGCGAGCGACTGGTGCTGCCCTCCCAATCGTCGTTGTCGATATTCTCTCCCGAGGGTGTGATCAGACCGACATAGGTGTCGAACTCGGTGGAGCTCAACTCAACCGAGATGGCCTGCCCCGACTGGCCCTCGAAGACGAACAGGTCGCGGTACTCGCCTCCCTCCAGCGTGCCGTCCCCCTCGGCGAGCGTACCCCGTACCGAGCTACCGACGCTCAGTTGCTCCACGTCGCGTTGCGCTTGGGTGCTTTCTTCCAGCACCGACTGCTGCAGGCGCAATTCATAGCTGCCCGTCTCCCCGGTGGCATACGAAGTCACCACGACCCGGTACTCGCCCGTCTCCGTCAAGGTCAGATCGACCTCGCTCTCCCCGGGGCGGCCTTCCAGGTCGTCGTTCTCGGCCCGGTCCTGGCTGGGTCCGCGCACGATCAGATAGGTGTCGAAGTCGGACGACGAAACCGTGGCCAGCAGCCGTTGACCGGGAGTCCCCTGGACGGTGTAGACGTCGGCGAACTCGCCGGACTGCAGCTGCTCGTCTCCCTCCTGTAGCGTCCCTCGCTCCGTACGGGGGCCCTCCGCAGTGGAAGCGCCGTGCTGGATCCGGAGGGTATAGCGCCCGGTCTCGCCCTTCGCGTAGCTGGTGACCGCGACCTGATATTCACCGCTCTCCGTCAGAGTCTGTGAGATGACCGACCGATGCGCGTCACCTTCGAAGTCGTCGTTCTGGACGGTCTCGCGGCTCGGCGCGATGAGCATCAGGTACGGATCCAGATCTTCAGAACGCAGATCCAGCACCAGCAACTCGCCTGCCTCTCCCTGAACCGCGAAGGAGTCGTAGTACTCCCCGCTCTCCAACTGACGGTCGCCCTCTTCCAGGCTTCCGGACTCGATCCGCGGCCCCGAGCCCGCTGCGGCGAGAGTGCCCGCACGGGTTGCGACGCGAATACGATACGCGCCCGTCTCCTTGGGCTCGAACGACGTCGCCGCCACCACCCAGGTGCCAGCCTCCTGGACCTGGATCTCCACATGCGAATGGGAGGCGTCGCCTTCGAAATCGTCGTTGTCGGTCTGCTCGCCGCTTGGGGAGCGTACGTACGCGTAGGTGTCGAACTCACTGGAGCGCACATCGACGACCAACGTCTGCCCCACGTCGACTTCCACCTCGAAACGATCCACGAACTCGCCGCTGTTCAGGCGCGCATCGCCAGCGCGCAAGGTCCCGGCCTCGTCGACCAGGATGCGCTCCTGCCCTTCTTCGACCGCGGTCGCCGACGCATCCGCATACACGGCGAAGGAATACCAGCAGGGCTCCGCTGAGCAGGTGACGGTCACAACGCGAACCGTATAGCGGCCGGTGGCCGCAGCCGTGTGCAGGACGACGGGCTGCGAGTCGGTCTCCACGTCCTGACCCAGATCGCTCCCGTCCGGCCCGAGCAACGCCAGGTCGAGGTCGGCACAGTCGTTGTCACACACCGCCACCAGGGCGTAGCGCGTGCCGGCTCGCAGGTCGGTGGAGAGCTCGGCAGTCTCGCCGGCGTTGGACGCGCCCACCTGGCCGGCCTCGGCAAGGCGTCGATAGCCGCGCTCCGCAAAGAGTGAGTCCCAGCGAAGGAGCTGGGGGTCGAGCTGCTGCTCGACGATCGCGCGAATCTGCTCCTCGCGGGTCGCCTGACCTTGCAGGCCCGCCGGGGCGGCAGCGCTCAAGGAGAGCCCGCAGAGGAGCAGGCACGACAAGCGGAGGGGACGCATGGCGCACTCGGGTCGAGGGGTCGATTCGGGCACTGACCCCGCGCTCCCGATGCGGGTTCCGCGGCACGGGGTCTCCCCCGGACACGCGGAAACCCGGCCCCCCAGGGGTCAGGGCGCCGGGCGCACCCGTACGGGGCTGAAGGCAATCCCGTCCGGTCCGGCTCCGGCCGGAAGAAAGCGGACGACCCGGCCCTGCGCGACGTCGATCACCGCCACCCGGTCGACCGCTTTCGTGGACACGAAGGCCCAGCGGCCGTCCGGTGAAAGTACGAACCCCTGCGGGGACGGCTCATCCCCCAGGCCCGAGGCAGCGGCTGCAGCGCCGACGTCCACCCGCCTCAACTCGGCCGAGGCCCGATCGATGAGGCCGAGCACGTGGGACTCCGGGTCGCTCACCACCACGGTGCCCCCGTCCGCGGTCACCGCCAGCCGGTAGGGCACGGCGAGGCCCTCGACGCGCGCGACAACCTCTCCCGTCGCGCCTCGCACCCCCACCACCTCACCGCCTTCCATGCTACCCGTCCATCCCTCCAGCCCATCGGGAGTGGCCGCCACGCCTTCCGTGCGCGTCCCGGCGGGCCAGGCACGTGTGGGCTCCGAGCCATCCCGGGCGATCCGGCTCACCGTCCCGTCGACAATGTTGGCCGTGTAGATCCAGGGTCCCGCCAACGAGAGCATGTGCGACGCCCGCCCTTCGGTCGAGCGCTTCTCCAGGATCGCTCCGCTGTGGGGATCCACAAACAGGATCTCGCCCGTCCGCTCCGAGGTCAGTGCCAGCACGGAATCACCCGGAAGCCACGCCGCGCCATGCAGCCGCTCGTACCCGGCAACCTCGAACTCCCCCGTGACGGTGGCCGTGGGAATGTCCACGATCTGGACGAGGTTCCCTGGACCTCGCTGATCCCCGTAGTTGGTCACGGCCGCGACACGTCCGTCGGCGGACACCGCAATCTCGTGCGGTGCGATGTGGGTGCGGATCATGCCCCGGCGCTCACCCGTCTCCACGTCCACCATCCAGACCGAGTCGTCGTTCATATTGGCGACGAGCACGGTCCCGCCAGGCGCCTCCTGTGCGTGCGCCGGGAGGACCACACTGAGCATCGTCGTGGCGAGGAGCAGGGCGCGAGACATGTGGGTCTCCTGGAACGGGAGAAAAAAGCGCGGGCGCCCCATGGGACGCCCGCGCAGGATCGAGGGTTGCACCCTCGGGCCGGCTCCGACCGTCAGCGGACGATCACGGTGCCCGACATGCCTGAATGTAGCGTGCAGTCGTACGGGAAATCACCAGCGGCCGTAAAGGTGCGCACCGCGTCGGCGTTCTGTGTGTTGGGCACGTTGGCCGGCGCACCGGCGGTCGCCTGGAAGGTCACGTTGTGCAGCAACGATCCGAACGTGAAGGTCACGTCGGCGTTGCGCGCCACCACGATGGTCTGTGGCGTGAAGGTGTTGGCCGAGCTGCCCGCCGTCACGCCGGCAGCGGTGGGAAGCGCTCCGCTCACCGTCACGGTGACCGTGGCCGTCGCGGTGACACCGTCTCGCGTGAGAGACACCGTAACCGTTGCCGAGCCGGCGCCGATGCCCAACAGCGTGCCCCCCGCCTGGGCTTCCACGACGCCCGCGTTGGAGGACGCGAACGTGAAGCCCGTCACGTTGGCGATCACGTTCCCGTTGGCGTCGAGCGCCTGGGGCGTCACCGTGGCCGTCTGGCCCGCGTTCAGGGATACGGTCGCGCTCCCGACCCGAATGGTGGCCAGAGTGGGGTTGTTGTTGCTGGGCGGGGGGTTGGGCCCGGTGCCGTTGTCGCCACCGCCACAGGCAGCCACACCCGCCAAGGCGAGCGAGAAGAACCAACGAGTGAGTTTCATGGACAGCCTCCTATTCAGCGGGGGTCGTGGAAGGGGGCGCCCGGCCATCGGGGATACCCTTGAATCTTAAAATACACGGAACGGGCCATTCGTGCCCGCCGGGAGAAGCGGTGGGCGCTTGAACCGCAACGCTCAGGCCACGATCATGGGCTCGGCCCCTGGCCCGACCCTCCCTCGGTCGCGCTGGGATCATGGGCCTGGCCCCTCGCGAACGGACCCCGGATGAGCCCTCCCCAGATCGCTCTCGAGCTCGCTCCCCGCGGCGGGCCGGCGGGCACCCGTGTGCAGGTGCGCGTGCTGGACGTCACGGGCCGCACCCCGATCCTCCTGGGATTCGGGGGGATCGGCAGCCCTCACGAGATCCTGGGCGAACAGGTCACCGACGACGACGGCCTGGCCGAGTTCCAGGTGACCATCCCGTCCTGGGTCGAGGCGGATCGGACCTACCTCTTCTACGTGGCGTACGCCGACCAGCGTCCAGTGCGCTTCTCGGATCCCTTCCTCGCCACCGCAGAAGACGGCTCGGTCCGTCTCAGTGGCACCGTGCGGGGCACCTCGAGCTGCCTCGTTCTCGACGTAGGAGAGGCTGAGCGCTTCGCGCTGCTGGGGGTCCCCACCAGGAGGCCGCCGCCGGGCACGCAGGCGAGCGTCGTCGCCACGCTGGCGGCGGAGCCGGGCTGTGAAGGCCTGCTCGCGCTCCAGGTGTCGAGCATCGAAGCGGCGGGCGGAGCGGAGTCTCCCGCGTGAGGCCGCCCGGCTCCGTCCTGGTCCTGGGCGCTGGCGTGTTCGGCCTCACGGCGGCGATCGAGCTGGCAGCGCGCGGCTGGTCGGTGGAAGTCGACGAGCCAGGACCGTTCCCGCATCCGGATGCTGCGTCCAACGATGTCAGCAAGATCGTCCGCACCGACTACGGCACCGACGTCTTCTATACCGAGCTGGCCGAACGGGCGTTGGAGGGGTGGGAGCGCTGGAACCAGCAGTGGGGGTGGGACGCCTTCCAGCGCACGGGCTTCCTGCTGCTCGCCGCCGGACCGCTGGAGCCAGGCAGCTTCGAGCACGCATCCTTCGTCACCGCCGTGCAGCGGGGGCACGCTGTGGAGCGCCTGGACCCGGCCGCTGCGCGGAGCGGAGGCACGTGCTGGTCGGAGGCCGCCTACGCGGATGGATACGTGAACCGGGGGGGCGGCTGGTCCCCGAGCGGGAGGGTGATCGAGGAGCTGGCGCTGCGCGCGCGGAGCATGGGAGTGACCCTCCGAGTGGGGCGGCGAGCCGTCGCCATCGAGCGGCGCGCCGACGAGCCCCTGGTTCGGTTCGCTGGAGAATCCGCCCCGCGACCAGCGGATGTCGTGGTCGTGGCCACCGGCAGCTGGACCCCCACCCTGCTCCCCGAGCTCGCCGACCGCGTGTGGGCCGTGGGGCAACCCGTCTTCCACCTTCTGGTGGAGCAGCCCGAGGCGTGGGTGCCCCCAGCCTTTCTGCCCTGGGCAGCGGATATCGCGGGTAGCGGCTGGTACGGATTCCCCGCGTTGCCAGACGGCCGCTTGAAGGTGGCCAACCACGGTCCCGGTACACCGCTGCACCCGGACGCGGAGCGAGTGGTCTCGAGCCGCGACGAAGCACGGTTGCGCCAGTTCCTGGAGCGGGCCCTCCCGAAGGTAGCGGATGCGCCGATCGTGACGCGTCGACTGTGCGTCTACACGGAGACCTTCGACAACGATTTCTTCATCGACCGCCACCCCGACCGGCCCGGCGTGGTCGTGGCCACCGGGGGAAGCGGTCACGCCTACAAGTTCGGTCCTGTCCTGGGAGAGCTGATCGCCGACGCGGTGGAGACGCGAGAGAATCGCTGGCTCCGTCGCTTCCGCTGGCGCCCCGCCGGAGAGCGCCGTGTCGAGCCAGCGCGCTATCTGGGTGACTGAGCCCCTGATCCGGAGCGGATCCATGTCCTCGACTCTCTGCAGGTCCCTGCTGTCGTGTGTGGCCCTGGCAGGGGCGGCGCTCGCGCTCCCCCCGGCCCTGGCCGCGCAGGAGCCACTCCTGCAATGGAGTGGCACCGCGCGCTTCTCCGACGGCGAGGAAGAACAGTGGATCGTGCACCTTCGCGTCGAAGAGGACCGACTCCAAGGCGACCTCCTCTTTGCCGCCGGTACAGGCGCGGTGCTCGAAGGCATCGAGCGAACGGGTGGTCTGGCGTTTCGTTTCGCCGGCGCCTCCGCATCCAGCCACATCCACTGCCGGTTGCTGGGAAGCGATGTCCTCAGCGGAGATTGCGTGGACGCCTCTGGCGCGATGGCGCTCCACCTGACGCTCACACCTTCTGCGCGCGGGGTCGGACCCGACTACCGAGACGACGGCGCGGCGCGCCCGCGCGCCCGCGACATTGGTTTGATAGTGGGCGTTTTCCCACCCGGCCCACTCAATGCCATCACAGATGTGCAGGGTGTGCGGGTCGGACACGCCACCATCCGTCAAGGAGACGACATCCGCACCGGCGTGACCGCCGTGATCCCGGCCCCGGGCGATCTGTATGCTCGCCCGGTGCCCGCCTGGATCTACAGCGCCAACGGCTACGGCAAGCTCATCGGCGAGACGCAGGTGCGGGAGTTCGGCGAGATCGAAACTCCCATTCTGCTCACGTGCACGCTCTGTGTCTGGTCCGCCGCACGGGCGTTGGCGTGGACCCTGATGGAAGCAGACAGCACCCCCGAGCACACGATCAACCCGGTAGTCGGCGAAACCAACGACAGTTGGCTGAGCGACATGTGGGCTGATCCTGTCTCGGCAGCCCACGTCCGCGAAGCACTCGCCTCCGCTTCGTCGGGAGTGGTGGCCGAAGGCTCGGTGGGCGCCGGAACCGGCACCACCGCCTTCGGATGGAAGGGTGGGATCGGGACGAGCTCACGGATGCTGCCGGAGTCGTTGGGAGGGTGGACCGTGGGTGTGCTGGTCCAGACCAACTTCGGTGGTGCGCTCACCATGAACGGCGCCCCAGTGGGCCGAGAGCTCGGCGCCTTCACCTACCGAAGCGAGTTGGCCCGACCCAACGACGCGCCCGAGCCCCAGCCGGAGGACGGAGGCTCGTTGATGATGGTGGTGGCCACGGATGCACCGCTCGACGCCAACACGCTTCAGCGTCTGGCGGAGCGCGCCATGTTCGGCGCCGTGCGCACTGGTTCCTTCGCACACAACAGCTCCGGCGACTATGTCGTCGCATTCTCTACGGCCAGCGGTGTTCGGCGCGAGCGGGACGCGGCCAGCCTGCGCGTCGCACCCTCGCTTTCCAACCCCCAGATGTCGCCGCTCTTCGCCGCGGTCGTGGAGGCTACCGAGGAAGCGATCTATAACGCGATGCTCAAAGCATCCACCACGCGCGGCCGCGGGCACGTCTACAAGGCGCTTCCGCTGGACTCCACGCTCGACATCCTGCAGAAGTACGGTGTCCTTCACTGGAACCGTACTCTCCCTCGTTGAGGTGCACGCTGTCAGACACATCGCCCCACCGCTCGAGACGGCCAACGCGATAGCGCGCGTGCGTCCGATTCCCAGGGAGTTGCTGTCGGTTCAGCGTCGTGTCAGCCCCGGCACACCCACCGGTTCGCGGTCCATCCACCAGGACCGCGCCAGGGACCGCTGCCGGGGATACACCTCGTCGAGGGTATCTCCGTCATAGAGCCGGCCATTCTTCATGACCCGATGCACAGTGTTGGAGTTGCGAATATCGTCCAGCGGGTTGGCGTCCAGGATCACCAGGTCCGCAAGCTTCCCGCTCTCGATCGACCCGACGTCTCCGTCCAAGCCGATCGCCTGAGCCCCGAACAGAGTGGCCACGCGCAGGGCCTCGTGCTGCGTGAGGCCCCCGGACTGGATGGCCCACAGCTCCCACTGGTAGCCCAGCCCCTGGAGCTGGCCGTGGCTCCCGATTCCCGCACGCCCCCCGGCGTGCACCAAGTCGGCCACGAAGCGTGCGTGATCCTCGAACACGTGCTGCTCCTCCCGGAACCACTGCGGTCTGCGCAATGCTACCCGATCGACCTCCTCGTGCGGCGTGAAGTGCCTCAGCTTGGCATCGTCGTGCACCTCTTCCGTCTCGTAGAAGAAGTTCTCCGCCCAAGGGCCGCCGTAGGACACCAGCAACGTAGGCGTGTAGACACGCCGCGACTCTACGAAGAGCTTCACCACATCGCCATACAAAGGGTAGATGGGAAGTGAGTGTTCGAGACCGGGATAGCCGTCGATGGTCTCGGTCAGATTCTGCTTGATGTTCAGGGAGCCTTCCGTGGTGGGCATGAGGCCCTGCTCGCGGGCGGCCATGATGATCCACTGGCGCTGCTGCCGGTTCCCCGCCACGTACATCTTGATGGTCTTGGTGTCGTAGTAGTCACTGTAGCGCCGCAGGATCGTCCGCGCGTGCTCCAGGTCACGAACGCTCTCCTGCCAGAAGACGCCGGGACCGGTCGAGTAGATGCGCGGCCCCACCACGGCCCCGACTTGGACCAGGTCGGCGTAGGTCAACACGTCGCTGGTGGAGGTCTGAGGGTCCCGCGTCGTGGTCACGCCGTAGGCCAGGTTGGCTTCATAGATCCACTGATCCGTACGGTGCACGCCCCAGGTAGGCCACATGTGCGCGTGGGCGTCCACCAGTCCGGGAATGATCGTCTTTCCGCTGACGTCGATCACTTCCGCATCCGACGGTACGGACACAGATCCGCGGGCGCCCACGGCAGCGATGCGGTTGCCGCGCACCACGACGTCGGCGCTCTCGATCACCTCATCGCCGCGCATGGTGATCACCCGTGCGCCCCGCAGCACAGCGGTGCCGCTGGGGAGGTCCCGCTGGGCCTGGATCTCGATCCGCTGCTCACGGGGCGCGTAGCGTGCCTCGCCGCCGGCGCGTGTGGAGTCCGGAGCATTCCTCGCCGCGGCACGCACACTGTCGTCGAACGCCCGGGCACCCTCCAGGTCATAGACGAAGTGGGCGTTGCCCAGGGAGTAGTGGACCGCCCGGCCGTCGCTGCTCCAGCGCGGGAACTCCCCGCGCATCTCGGTCAGCCGGCGGGCGGGGAACGCCGCCGACGTCGGATCGGAGACCGAGATGGTCAGGGTATCGGCCCCCACGCGTGGCAGCACGACCGTGTAGAGCTCCCCGTTCACGTCAGCCAGCACCTGGTCCCCCACGGGGGCCTTCCACAGCGTGGACGCGTCCATGGGGCTGCGCGATCCGGCGGGAGTCGGTCCCGTGACCTTCAGGTGTACCTTCTCATCGGTGCCGTCCCAGCGCAGCGACAGCAAGGTGCCGCCACGACCGGTCAACCAGATGCGGTCCCCCTCCGCGGTGAAGTGGGGATCCGAGCGGCCTTCGGCGGGCGCGATCAGCGAGGCGTCACCGCCTACGGCCGGAATCCAGACGAGCTCGTCCGCGCCACCGGTGGCCCCGGGGCTGGATGACTCCAGGAACGAGCGCGCCGCTCCGCGCAGAGCCACGATCCGTGCCCCGTCGGGGGACCAGGCGGGCGTCAAGTAGAGTCCACCCTGGCGGGTGAGCTGCTCGGGCTGACCTCGACCGTCGGCCCGGGCACGCATGATGTGACCCTCCTGACCGGACCAGGTCACGTAGGCGATCCAGCTTCCGTCTGGCGACCACACGGGCTGATGTTGGGAGACGCTCTGCTGGGCGATTCTGCGCGGCGCGCTTCCGTCTCCGTTGGACACCCAGAGCTGATCGAGCGCGGTGAACGCCAAGCGGGTCCCGTCCGGGGAAGGCACCAGATCACGGATCTGGCGAACGGTGAAGGTCGGCGTGTCCTCGATGGGGTAGTCGAAGTCGACCTCCGGCCCCAACGCCAGGTCGAAGCGCACGCGAAAGGGGATCTCGGTGGCTGCCCCATCCTCGACGGGCAGTCTCCACAGCTTCCCACTATACGAGGCAATCACCGCGCGGGAATCGGGCGTGAACGTCATGCCCGGAAGCAGATCGAGCGTGGCCCGCGACTCCTGATCGTCATGCTGGACGGGATAGGCCAACCAGCGCTCGTCGCCGCTGCCGAGGTCGCGGAGCACCAGGCCGGTCTGGTCCTCGTGTCTGGTTCCGTAGACCAGCCAGCGGCCATCCGGCGACAGCGTAGGCCTGAGGCCGGAGCCGTAGCGGGTGGTGCGGGTGTAGACATGCCCGGTGTCGCGGTCGTAGACCCGCAATTGGTACTGCGGCAACTGCGCATTGTAGGTCCAGTCGGACGCACCCGTCCGCTCGGCGTACCAGACCCAGCGGCCGTCCGGCCCGAACGCCGCGCCAATCCCTTTGCGCGGGCTGGAACCTTCGATGAGGTACGACCCGCTGCCACCCTCGACATGGAAAAGCTTGAGTGTAGGTTGGCGCGAGCCCCGGAAGTCGCCGACGGAGGCCACCACATAGCGTCCGTCGGGTGTCCACTCGGGGGACTCGGCCCGGTTCGCCTTCCCCTTGCTGATCTGCACGGTGTCCCGTCCGTCCAGCGACTGGACCCAGATGTTCTGCCCCCCGTCGCGGTCGGAGGTGAACACGATCCGTGATCCGTCGGGAGAGAAGCGCGGCTGGGCATCGAAGGCCATGCCCGCAGTGAGCTGGGTAGCCGTGCCGCCTTCGATCGGAAGGGTGAAGAGGTCCCCGAGGTAGTCGAACACCAGGAGGCGCCCGTCCGGGCTTACGTCCACCGACATCCACGATCCTTCGCTGAGATCGATCGACACCGTGCGGCCCTGCTCCAACGGGAGCGAACGCTTGGCAGTGGAGTCATGGCGTGCGATGACCGCGGGATCGGCGACTTGTGCCGCAAGCCCGTTCCGGTGAGCCAGAGGCGCGAGTAGACAGAGAAGCAGTGGAATCGCTTGCCGGTGGTCCATGGCACGCTCGTGTTCGGTATCGGACGGTGGGCGAGGTCCCCGCGAAGGGGCCCGGGGTGCAGGCCATCTTCGGCGGTACTCACTTCCCGCGCCAGGGCAAGCACAGCCGCGGTGTGACCGCGCGCGCCGAGACGCCACGCTCCGCCCTGTTGCAGCGAACGGGAGGGTCGAGTCCTGGACGTTCTCTGGAACGCTGCGCCGGTGCCCCGGCTTGGCCCACCAACCTGACGAGAACCCAGGCGCGGAGCGGAGTTCCGGGGGGCGTCCGCCCAGCTTCGGCTCCAGGCATCGCGGTTGCGCTCCAGAGCGGCCCGAACTCTCACTTCCATCCTCTGGAGAACGCGGAATGTTGACTCGATCTCGTGCACTGTTCGGACTCGTGGCCGCCTTGGGGTTGGTGGCCTGCGATCGCGGGGCAGATCCGACCGCCCCCGATGGCGCTGACCTACCCCTCACGACGGCCTCTGCAGGACCAGGCGCCGCAATCGCGAGCGGAGCGGTGCTGACCGCCAGCAATGCGGCCGCCGGCAATGAGCTGTGGCTCTATTCCGTCGGATCCGATGGCGGCTTGTCCTTCGAGGGCGCGTTCGCGACCGGCGGTCTCGGCACCGGCGCTGGGCTTGGAAACCAGGGAGGTATGCATCTCTCCGCGAACCACCGCCGCCTGCTGGTCGTCAATGCAGGTAGCAATGACGTCTCCGCCTTCGATCTCCGCGGCGCCGAGCCCACGCGCACAGACCTGGAGCCCTCTGGCGGCGTGCGACCCGTGAGCGTGACGCAGCACGGGTCCCTGGTGTACGTACTCAACGCGGGTAGCCCCGAGAACGTGAGTGGCTTCCGGCTGGACGAGGATGGACGGCTCACCCCCATTCCAGGGTCGACCCGCGCATTGAGCGCACCGTCGGTCGGTGCCGCGCAGGTGTCGTTCTCACCCGACGGGCGTACGTTGGTGGTCACGGAAAAGGCGACCAATCGTCTGGTGAGCTTTCCGGTGCTCCCCGACGGAACGCTGGGCAGCGCCTCTGTGATCGACAGCCCCGGACAGACGCCGTTCGGGTTCGCCTTCGACGCTCGCGGCAACCTCTTCGTCTCCGAGGCCTTTGGCGGTGCAGCCGGTGCCAGCACCCTGTCGTCCTACCGCGTCGTCTCGGCCGCGACGCTCGAGGTCGTCAGTGCCGCAGTGCCTACCGGAGAGACGGCCGCTTGCTGGGTCGTGGTGACTCCCAACAGCCGTTTCGCATACGTCACCAACGCGGGAACCGGCACGGTGTCCTCGTATGCGATCTCCCCCAGCGGGGCCGCGCAGCTGCACGCCTCCGCAGCGGCGCTGACGGGCGCCGGACCCATCGACATGGCTCTGAACCGCGGTGGCCGCTACCTGTATGTCTTGAACAGCGGCAGCCACGAGATCACCAGCCACCGGGTCGGACCGCAAGGGAGCCTGTCCACGTTCCCCGGCGGTGTGGCGGGGCTTCCCGCAGGCGCCAACGGGTTGGTCGCCTTCTGAACGACTGCGGGCCCCGGGCAGCAGGCCCCGGGGCCCGCTCGCCGCGCTCTGGAGCGCCTGTCCGCCGTCCCGCCGGGAGCGAGCCGCTGCGGACTCGCTCCCGCCACCGTCAGGACGCGGTCCCCGCGGCTCCCTCCCCCGTCTTCCGCCCGAAGAGCCGCTTGAAGAAGGCGGCAACCGCCAGAAAAGCCACCACGACGAGCTTCTTCGCCGCTACCAGACCAGCCACGATGAACTTGAAGAGGCCGACCTTGGCCGCCACCTTGCCGGCCACCAGCGCTCCGATGCCGTAGGCCGCCACTTTGTCGGCACCTGGGACGAAGTCGGAGTAGCGATGTCCGTCGTTGAAAGCCACGAAGCCCATCACGGACTGCATGTCGGTCGCGACGGACTCCAGCTGCGACATGCCAGCCACCGCATTCATCACCAACACACCTCTACGTCCCAGGACGCGGATATTGTAGTTGAGTGTGTGCTCGGAGGATTCACCGAAGGCGAGCTCTTTCGCCCAGTAGATCTTGTGCTCGCTGGCGTCGTAGTGGGGTGGAGCCGCCCATCCGACCAGCTCGATGGGATCGTAGCCGGCCCGGATCCGATCCCCATTGGCGTCTTTGGTGTCCTGCTGCATCTCACTCAGCAGCTCGCCGTAATCCAGACCAGCGGCATCGTCGTCCTCGACGTAGCCATCCTCGTCATAGGTCACGATCACGGCCCAACCCTCGTCGGACATTGGGCTCTGATCGGCAGGCACCAGGACGCCGAGAGGCGGATCCATCGGAGGATTCCCCCAGCCCTCGACCAGAAGTCGGCGCGCATCTTCGGGGCCCAGGAAGCGGAATGCCTCGGGAACGTCGAGGGTCGCGATTCCGCCCCCGATGACGACCGCGCCAGTCTGGTAGGTGAGCGAGGACTCGAACTCACGGATCCACGCCTCGACGGCTTCGTCGGTGACCTGCGGTTCCTCGTCGGGCTCCTGTTGGGCCACGAGCGGGTTCGCTACTCCCAGCAGGAATAGCAGGCTGGCAAAGGCCTTCATCGGAACACTCCAGTGGGCGCGCACAGCGGGGGACTCGGGGCGATCATGGTGCGAACATGCACCTGTGCGCAGCCTAGCTGCAAGGACTGGGCCGTCTACGACTCCGTGAGCTCTCGTTCCAGCAGCTCCCACTGGGCCAACAGGCGTTCCACGTCCCGTTTCAAGGCCTGGCGCTCTTCGTCGAGCAGACGCACCTCTTCCGGTGCGCGGCGCGCGTACGTCTCCGGGTCTGCGAACGTGGACTCGATCTCGCTGAGGCGGGCCTCCGCCGCTTCGATGCGGCCGGTCACGGCGTCCCGCTCCTCGGTCACCAGCCGCGCCGGCCGGCGCTCAGCCGAAGGCTGGGCGCGCTCCGGTTGGGTGCGGCTCCGGGCCTGGGTCTTCTTCTCCCGCTTGGCCTTGAGAACCACCGTATCGACATCCAGGTGATCGTCGCCGCAGGCGTGCACGTACTCCTCGTAGGTGCCGTTGTAGTCTCTGATCTCGCCAGGCTTGATCTCCACGATGCGTGTCGCGATGCGGCTGACGAACCAGCGGTCGTGGGAGACCAGGATCACGGTCCCTTCATAGCGCTCCAAGGCGTCGACCAGGGCCTCGATCGACTCCAGATCGAGGTGATTGGTGGGCTCGTCCAGCACGAGCACGTTGGGTCGCTGGATGGCCAGCCTGCAGAATACGAGGCGCGCTGCCTCGCCGCCCGACAGCGCTTCCAGCTTCTTCTTGACCTCGTCTCCCGAAAACAGCACCCGACCCAACTGCCCGCGCACGTACCCGATGTCCTTGCCCGGGCAGAACCCCGAGATCCAACCCTCGGCAGTGTGCGTGGGATTCTCGAACTGTTCGTGGTGGTCCTGAGCGAAGTAGCCAGGGTGGGTCTCATAGCCCCAGGTCACGCTTCCCCCGTCGGCCTCCAATTCACCCATGACGATCTTGAGCAGCGTCGACTTCCCGATGCCGTTGGCCCCCATGATGGCCAGGCGATCTCCTCGCTTCACCTGGAGATCCACTCCGGCGAGGACCTGCTTGCTTCCGTATGCCTTGCGGAGGCCACGAACCTCCAGCACCTCGCGGCCGCTCGGACGCACCTGCTCGAAGGCGAAGGCAGGGTAGCGACGGGAGCTGCCCGGTAGCGCCTCGAGGGCGGCCGCCCGCTTCTCGATGAGCTTCAGCTTGCTCTGGGCCTGGCGCGCCTTGCTGGCTTTGGCGCGGAACCGATCCACGAAGTCCTGGTGGTGTGCGATCTCCTTCTCGCGACTGGCGATGCCCTTCTCTCGTCGCTCCCGCTCCTCCTGCTTGGCGGCGAGGAAGGTGGTGTAGTTCCCCGGATAGAGCGTGATGGTCTCGTAGTCCACGTCCAGGATGTGAGTGGACACCGCGTCGAGGAACCGGTGATCGTGGGAGATCACCACCACGGGTCCGGAGAAGTCCCGCATGAACTTTTCCAACCACCGGATGGAGAGGATGTCCAAGTGGTTGGTGGGCTCGTCCAGGAGCAGTACGTCCGGGTTGCTGGCCAGAACCTGAGCGAGCAGCACGCGTAGCTTGAACCCACCGGACAATGTGGAGAGCGGGTTGCGGTGCACGTCGGTCGGGAAGCCCAGCCCCTCCAGAATCACGGCGGCGCGCGCCTCGGCGGCATACCCGTCGTGACGCTGGACCACGTCCTCCAGCTCCGAGAAGCGCTCCGCATCGAAGTGCTCGTGCGCGCGGGCCAGGAGAGCTTCCTTCTCCACGATGGCGTCCCACAGCTCCGGGTTGCCCATCATGGCCACTTCCAGGATCTGCTCGTCCTCGTACAGGAACTGGTCCTGCCGAAGCACGCCCAGGTGCAGGCGCTTGGGAACCGAGACTGTGCCGCCGTCCGCCTCCAGATCCCCGGCGAGGATGGACAACAACGTGGTCTTCCCTGACCCGTTGGCCCCCACCAGCCCGTAGCGCTCGCCTGGGTTCAGTTGGAAGGAGGCCCCGGAAAACAGGGTTCGCTCGCCGTACGATTTGGAAAGGTTGGAGACGGAGATCACGAGTACCGCAGCCGCTGCCGAGGAGGAGTCCGAGTGGGAATGATGGCTCGGAAGACCGGTTGGTGGAAGGCACGGCAGCTCAACTGGGCGCGTCTACACGACCGCCTGGCCCTGGGTGTGCACCCCTCCGCCGTCGCTCAGCGCGACGCCCCCGATTGCCGCGTGAGGGGGTGCTCCTTCCAGCGCGCCAAGCCGCGGGCCGAGGAGCCGAGCAGGATCAGGAACAACACCAGGATCTCGGGCCCGACCTCGGCCAGGCCTGCACCCATCTGATTCAGGGCAATCTGCCCTTCGATGCCGGCCGTCGAGGGAATGGCCCAGCGCAGGAGTCGCAGGGGAGCCGGCAACGCTTCGGCGGGCCATGGGAGCCCCGACAGGAAGAGGGCGGGGATCGCGGTGGCCAACAGCAGCTGAACACTGCGCTCGCGCGTTCGGAAGCGAAGCCCGATGAGCATGCCCAGGGAGGCGACTGCGAGAGCGTACAAGAGGGCGAAGGCCAGGAGGCCCCCCGGGTTCCCACCGCGGCCGTACCCGTGCGCCCACATGACGAACCCGCCGAAGTAGAGACTGTTCAGGAATCCGACCGAGGTGAATGCCAACAGGACGCCCAGAAAGCTTCCCGTCGAGGGCTCGAAGGGAGCGCTGCCCCGCTCGACCCAGGTTCCGATCATCAGCGCGATGGCGATGAGGAGCGTCTGCTGCACGATGAGCACGGCCACGCCTGGGACGAGGTAGGAGCCGTAGCCCTCGCGCACGTTGTAGACGGCGACCGTGTTGAGGTGGAGCGGCTCCCGAGCGGCCAGGGCCTGCGCGGGGAGCGGCGCCGACCGCGCCAGGCGTTTGAGCTCCACGCCAGCCGAGACCGCGCCCACCGCCTCGGCCATTCCGGTGAGGGCCGCCTTGTTCAGCAGCATATAGAGCCCGTTGCCGGCCACCTCGACCTCGACGGACCGACCCGCCAGCACCGTGGCCTGCATCCCTCGGGGTAGGGTCAGGAAACCTGCGATGGCGCCCTTCCAAAGCAACTGCCGGGCCTCGATGGGATCCACCGTGACGCTCCTCACCTCCACCAGCGGATGCGCATCGACCAGCCGGGTGATCTGGCGGGAGAGGCCACTTCCGTCCTGATCGACCACGGCCACCGGTACGGCACGCACCGATTCCCCTCGGTAGGGCAAGGGGTAGAAGAACGAGTAGATCAGGCCGCCCCCGAAGAGCAGTGTAAGCGCACCAAAGTCGGAGGCGATCGCCCGCCACGTGGTACGGAAACCCCGCGCGATCTGAGTTGCGACCGTCACAGACGGCCCGCTCACGTCCGCCCCCAGGCGTCGGGCGTCGCGGCGCGCCTGCGTAGAAGCCACCACCCCAACACCCCGAAGGCCCCGGCCTGCACCGACAGGGCGGAAAGGGGGCCCCATCCGTACCACAGCGGTGCCCCCGCCAGCCAATAGCGTCCTTGCGCCTGAAGGTAGTGCGTGAGCGGCAGGGCCTCCGCCCAGACACGAGCGAGGAGGGGCATGGAGAGCAGCGGGAAGCCCTGCCCGGAGTATGCGAACGCGGGCGCTGTGACGAAGGCGGCCAGCGCGAGGGCCACGCGAAGGTGGAGCGTGGCCCCTACCAGCAGGGCGCCGATCGCCAGGTGCGCGACGATGAGCAGTGTGAGTCCCACCGCAACACCGGTCAGACTTCCTTCGATCCTCCACCCCCGCACCCAGGTGAAGAAGCAGAGGAAGATGGCTGCATGGGCCGCGAACGCCACGGCCGGGACCGAAAGCTTGCCCAGCAAAGCGATGCTCCAGCGCCCCCCCCCTGCGGCCAGCCACGCGGGAACCGTTCCAGCCTTGAGCTCCCGTCCGATGGCAGAGACCGCCGCGAGCGTCACGAAGATCTGCAGCAAGGCCGGAATCAGGGCCAGGCCCAGGAACGCTTCGTAGTTTCCCCCCTCGTTGAAGAGGGAGGCCAGTCGGAGGCGGACAGGTTCGAAGTGGGCTTCTGCTTCAGGAACGGAGGCGCCCCGCTTCTCGCGCGCCAGCAGCTCGATCCCGGCCGAGGCAGTCGCCACCGCAGTGCGCAGGTCCCGCGAAAGGAGGCCCCCGTGCGTGGCGAACTGACCGTTGTAGATCCAATGCACCGTGGCGGATCGTCCGCCGACGAGGTCGCGCTCCAGACCCGAAGGAAAGATGAGCACGCCGTAGGCGCGTCGTTCGCGTAGGGCTCCCATCGCCGCGGGCAGAGCGGGGTCGACCTCCGCCACGTCGACCCCTGGTGCTGCCGCGACCATCCTCGCCAGCGTGCGCGACGCGCTACTGCGGTCCTCGTCCACCACGGCGACGGGCAGGTCGCGTGGCACACCCGCGGCGAAGATCCACCAGGTGAGCCCGCTGACGAGGAGCGGGATCCAGGTCAACATCGCGAGGTCCCATCGATCCTGGGCCAACCGGGCTCGCTCCCGCCGAATCACGACGGACCAGTGCCACAGAGGCCCGGGTTGCGTCATGGGCTCAGGGCCGTTCGAACAACACGCTCATCCCGGGGCGCAGCCCCTCGGTGGGCGTGACGGGTTCGAGCCGGATCTCGAAGGTGCGCAGGTCCACTCCGCCGGGGCGGGCCGAGCGCCAGGTGGCGAAGTCCGGCAGCGCAGAGGCGGCCCGCACCACGAAGGCGACCTCCGCACCACTGGCAACGACCGTGGCGAGGTGCCGCCGCCCTGGCTGGAATCCGTCCAGCTCGTCCTCCCGCACATGGAGTACGGCCCAGACGTCGGCCAGGTCGACCAGCGTCACCACCGGGAACCCCTGGGGAGCCAGCTCGCCGGGCTGGATCTGGACCCGCACCACCTCCCCTGCGGCGGGGGCACGGATTTCCGTTTCCGCGAGCGCGACTTCCGCCTCCCGCACCACGGCCGCGACCTGGCGGGCCTGCGCTTCCGCTGCGCGGCGATCTTCGGAGCGAGCTCCACTCATGGCCATCTCGTATTGGGCGCGCGCGGCCTGGGCTTGATGTTCGGCGGCCTGCCAGGCCGCCTCCGCCTCGTCACGACGTTGCCTGGCCACGACGCCCTGGTCGAACATCGCCTGGACCCGGTCGTAGGTGGTGCGCGCGATGTCGGCGCCGGTCGCGGCCCGTTCGAAGGTCAGGCGCGCCATCTCGACCTCCTCGGGACGAGCGCCGGCAACGGCCTTGGCCGCGACCGCCGCAGCGGCCTCTCGACCGGCTCGTGCCTGTTCCACCTTGGCTTCCACTTCCGGACTATCCAGTACGAACAGGGGAGCGCCGGCCTGGACGCGGTCTCCGGGTCGGACGAGCACCTGTCCCACCCGTCCGGGGACCTTCGACGAAACGTGGATCTCCTGGGCCTCGATCTGTCCCTGGAGGGGGTGTCGGGTCGGAACCAGGGCCCGCAGAAAACCGAGGACTACCAGCACGAGGAACGCGACGCCCGCCACCGGTAGCGCGCTACGCCGGGGAATGGCGAGACTCATCGAGATTCCTCCGCTTCCAGCCGGTATTCCGCCGACGCCGCCAGCTCCGCCAACCGCTCCGGCTGACCGGTGGCTTCCAACAAGCGCGCAAGCGCCAGCACATAGCGATAGGCGGCTTGCGACCGTCCGATCTCGGCGGCCGCTTGGGTCAGACGAGCATCGGTGACCTCCTGCGATGTTGTCTGGGCCTGCTCGAACGCGACGCGCTGCAGGTGAACGTTCTCGCGGGCCAACTCGATCCCGGAGCGCGTGGCCAGGAACTCCGTACGCGCGTTCTCCATCGACCGCCATAGGCTCTCGATGAGCGTGGGAACGTCGCGGCGAGCCTGCTCGGCACGGGCGGAGACGCGCTCCCGTTGCAGGCGGGCGGCTTCACGGGTGCGCGATCGATCCACGCGGCTGAATAGCGGGTAGGCTACGTAGATGCCGAGCACCCAGTCGGGTTGGATGGTGTCGTCGGTGCTCTGATTGAGCGTGTAGTTCCCCACGGCCAGCACTGTGGGCGCAAACTCGCTGCCACCCACGCGGGCCACTTGCTCGGCCTGCATCTCGAGGCTGGCCAACGTTCTCCAGGCAGGGTGCCGCAGCATGCCCACCTCGAGGAAGTCCTCCAAGGTCCCCACCGGGTCCGCGTGCACGAAGAGTGGCGTGCTCGGCGCCACCGGCTCCCCGAGGTTCAGGAGCCGCCGCAAGGCGAGCGTCGCCAGCTGCAGATCGCTCTCTGCCGCGGAGCGGTCGCGCTGCGCCTCGTCGAGCGCCACGTCCGCACGCAAGCGGTCCGCCCGTGCGATCAGTCCGATCTCTTCCAGGCGAGCGGCGCTGCGCTGATGCCCCGCGATGGCGTCGACGGCCGCGGCCCGCACCGCCAGTGCTTGGCGTGCCAACTGTACCGTGAAGTAGCGCTCGGCCACCTGCGTCGACAGCTCGTAGCGCAGGCGGGTTCGCTCGGCTCGCGCCTCTTCGGCGCGGCCTTCGGCCAGCTTGTGAAGTGCGTCCAGCCGCCCTCCGGTGTAGAGGGGCCAGTTCGCGCCCAGGCCCACGGACCCCAGGTTGAAGACGCGGTCGCGGGAAAGCACGCGCGGAAGCCCGAGGGGGTCGAGACCGGGTGCCAGGCGGTCTAGTCCATCCACCCCGGGGGCCAACGCATCCGCCGCGCGCGCCAGATCCAGGTTGAGCGTCGTAGCCACCCGCCCCGAGAAGCCCGAGAGGCTGAGCGCCGGACCTTCCAGGCGCCCCAGGGCATCCGCCTGTAGTCCCTTGGCCTCGGCGTCCAGCTCCGCGGCCCGCAGGGTGCCGGCCGAGGCGAGGGACCGACTCAGGGCCTCCGCGTAGCCCAGGGCCTGCCCCTCCTGGCTCCAGGCCTGCGCAGGATCACCGAGCACAAGACCCAGGGCCGGGCCCATCGCCAGGGCCAGATTCCGCCAACCTCGCCGCCGCCGGACGCTGCCGGCGGTTTGCTCCACTGCGACCATCCCCGCTCCGCTCCGAGGAGACACCTCCCCCTCGACGCGCAGGAACCTCGGGTCGGGGATCAGCGGGTCCCTGAAGGCCATCGCGTCGCCCGCCGAGACTCAAGTGGAGACGTGCGATCCGTCCGCGGGGACCCAGTGGCGGCCCCCCAGAAGGGCGGAGGACCGTTTCTTGCCACATTGCGGTGGCTTCGGGCCCCCGTCCGCCACGTGCACTCCGACATGTCGCTGATCGACGCCGAGAACCGACGACACGATCCGCCGGCCGAGCCGGTCCGGCTGTGGCGGGCCCCCGCACTGGTGCTCGTCGGAGCGGCGGTCTATGCCGCGATCGGAATGGCGGTGCTCAGTCCCGGGCCCTGGGACGTGCCGCCCGCGTACTTCGTCTACGCGCCCAGTGGCATCGCCTTCGGGTTCCTGGTGCTGCTCGACCGGTCCGCGCTTCCCATCGCGCTCCTCGGCGCTGGCACCGTCACGCACCTGACGGGTGGATCGGTCACCCACGTCCTGGCCACCGCGCTGGGCGCCGCGGCCGAAATGGAGGTAGCCCGTCGCCTGCTCCTCCGCCGCCGCTTCGAGCGCCGGACCTTCGACCTGCGCGCGCTTTCGACGCTCGTGCTGGTCGCCTTCGCGGCGGGCGCCGTGGGCGCCTGCTTCGGTACGACCGGCCTGGCCCTGTCCACCGACCGCCCCGCCGCCGCGCTCGCGCGGGTCTGGTGGATGTGGGCAGCCGGACATGGACTGGGCATCCTGATCGTGGGATCCCCCTTCGCCCTGGCCTGGAGCCGCCCCCGCGACGCTCGCCACCAACGCATCGTCGAATCCCTCTTCGCCACCGTGGCGCTGGTGTTGGCTGCGCAGCTGACGTTCAGCACCGAGATGGAGGCCCTCACGGGCTTCCCCATCGAGTACCTGACCTATCCCTTCCTGATCTGGGCGGCGCTGCGACTGACGCCGTTCTGGGTGGCGATCTGCAACCTGTTCCTGGTGACGTCCGCGCTGGTCTGGACCGGACTGGGGATGGGCCCCCTGTACCGCGGCGAGATGGCGACCAGCTTGATCTGGGTGGGAGTCTTTGGCCTCGCCACCTGGCTATCCACATTGAGCCTCTCCGCGATCGTGACCGAGCGGGTCGAGACCGAAGCCGCGCTCCGCGACGCCAAGCGGCAGGCTGAGCGGGCCGACCAGGCCAAGAGTGATTTCCTGGCCAACATGAGCCACGAGATCCGTACGCCCATGAACGGCGTCATCGGCATGACCGACCTGCTGCTGGCCTCGCCCCTGCAATCCGAGCAGGTGCACTACGCCGAGACCATACGCAGCTCCGCGGAGTCACTGCTCACGGTCATCAACGACATCCTCGACTTCTCCAAGATCGAGGCGGGCGCGCTGACCATCGACCCACAGCCGTTCGATCTGAGGTTGGCGGTAGCGGACGTGATGGGGATGCTGGAGGTCCGGGCCCGAGAGCAGAACAACGAACTCTCGGTCTTCTATGCGGGTGACTGTGCGCGTCATGTGGTGGGCGATCCGGCCCGCATCCGCCAGGTGCTCGTCAACCTGATCGGCAACGCGCTGAAGTTCACCCACGATGGGCAGGTCTCACTGCGCGTGCAGGCCGTGGATACCGGCCCCGGCAAAGCGCGTTTCCGCTTCGAGGTCAAGGACACCGGGATCGGCATCGAGCCCGAGCGCATCCCTACCCTGTTCGAGAAGTTCACGCAGGCGGACGGATCGACCAAACGGCGCTACAGCGGAACCGGATTGGGTCTGGCGATCTGCCGCAACCTGGTCGCGCTCATGGAGGGCACGATTGGCGCTCGCTCCCGGGTCGGCGTGGGATCGGTCTTCTGGTTCGAGCTTCCCCTGACGATCGCAGCGCTGCCGGCAGGCGCGCCACGGAATGTCGATCTTCGACACCTACGGGTCCTGGCCATCGACGACTGTCTGGTCAACCTGCGTCTGGTCACCGAGCAGCTCCGCGGCGTCGTGGAACGCGTCGACGTCACGACCCGCGGAGAGGAAGGCATCGAGATGCTCCAGCGCGCAGCCGCGCGGGGCGCCGCCTACGGCATGGTACTGCTCGACTACCAGATGCCCGACCTCGACGGTGTGGACGTGGCCGAACGGCTCCGGAAGCTCCCTGAGGTCGCCGACACTCCGTTGATCATGCTCACGTCGTTCCAGCGCTCAGGAGACCGGGAGCGGCTGCTCCGCACCGGCTTCTCCGGGTACCTGGTCAAACCCGTCCTGGCGAGCGACCTGATCGCAGTCATGGGCGCCGTCAGCCAAGCACCCGGCTCCGCGCCGGACCGCCTGATCACGCGAGAGACGGTGGCCGAGGTGCGGGAGCCCTTCCGGCTGGAGCCGCTGTTCGGGGATGATGCCTCTGTCGACGTCCTGGTGGCCGAAGACAATCCCGTCAACCAGGCGGTCGCCCGCAGCATGCTGGAGAAGCTTGGCTGCCGTGTCACGCTGGCCACGGACGGGCAACAGGCGGTGGAGTTGGCCACCCAACGTTCTTTCGCGGTCGTGTTCATGGATTGTCAGATGCCACGCCTGGACGGCTACGAAGCGACCGCTGCGCTACGAGGTGCCGAAAGCGGCCGCGCCGCCACGCCGATCGTGGCCATGACCGCCCACGTGATGTCGGGCGATCGCGAGCGTTGTCTGGCGGCGGGCATGGACGACTACATCCCGAAGCCCATCCGTCCCGAAGAACTGCGTCGCGTCTTGGAGCGCTGGGTGGCGGTGCCGGCCGGCAGCGACTGACCGCGGAATCCCGGGTCACCGCCCCCGAGCGACACTTCGCCAGGTGCGTCCCACGCTCACGTGGAAGAGGACGGGCAAGTAGAAGAGCTCCGATGCCACTGAGGCGCGAGCGGCCTCCAGGTCGGAAGACGCAATGAGGATCGATCGATCCACCGGCTCGAAGCTCGGCGTCTCTACCCGTGGTGTGGACAACGGGAAGGAAATCCCGAGCGTCCACGACACCCCGGAACGATGCACTTTACGGTAGCCCAACCCGAGGGCGAGGGACGTGGACGGCCGAGTGCGCCAGACAACCTCGAGGTCGGTCGCATAGGAGCCGTTTCCCAGGGCCACGGTCGGCCCCGAGCGCGTATAGGACATGTGGTAGCGCGTCGGCCGCGCGTGCTGAATGGCCAGGGAGCCGAACAAGCCGACCCGCTCCGGCCCAGCTCGCAGGGACACCGCGTGCACGCTCCCAGTACGGTGAGCCAGCTCGATGTGCCCATCCCGGGGACCACCGAACCCCCACGCTTCGAAGAGGTGGAGGTCCAGCCCCGGTTGAAACGAGTACCCGGCCCAGACATGACCCGAGAGGCGCGTTCCCGCAGTCGCGCCCGGCCACCCCCAACCACCCACCGTGAGGCGGTCCACGGTCGCGTCCGTGAGCAGATTACCAGCCATTCGCACGAAGGCCCCGGTCAGGTTGACCTCGACGTCCCAGGCCCGACTCGACTCCTGGCCGTGTGCGGCGGGTGCACCCACGGCCGCCCCCAGCAGCCAGATCAGCAGCGTCCGCTTCATGGCTTCGCTCCCATCATCGCCCGCGCCAACCCCGCGGCGAGCGCTCCGGTCGGCCGTTCCCGATTCGACAACAACACCACGGTCACCGCGTCGTCGGGAAAGTGCCCGGTAAACGCGAAGAAGCCGGACACCTGACCGTTGTGGAACAGTACCGGCCGACCCAGCCGCTGCGTCACGACCCAGCCGTATCCGAACTCGTTCCGATCGGCGGTCATCAACTGGTGCGTTGCCGTCTCGCCCAGCACGTCCCCCCCAAGAAGCAGGCGCGTCCAACGGGCGACGTCGGACGCGGAGGCCACCAGTCCGCCGGAGCTGCGCACGAACGAGTAGTCAACCGGCGTGACCGGACTTCCGGCCGCGTTCCGACCTGGGGCAAGATCCGGCACATCCGCATCCCATTCCGCGAAGGCGACGGACGTAAGGCCCAGAGGGCCGGTCAGTTCCGACCGCAGGACCTCCTCCCAGGCACGCCCCGTCGCAAGCTCCACGACGCGCCCGAGCACCAGGTACCCCGGGTCGCTGTACTCCACGTCCGTTCCAGGGCGGAAGCGGAGCGCCCTCCCCCGCAGGATCTCGACAACCTCTTCCAGAGTGAGCGAACGCGCCCGGAGCGAATCGAAGTCGTCCTTGGTGAACGGCCGGATTCCGGCCTGATGGTGCAACAGGTGGTGGAGGCGGATGGAATCACCCTGGGCAAAGCCCGGAATCCAACGAGACAGCGGATCGGACAGACCCAGCTTCCCCTGCTCCTCGAGTCGCAGCACGAGCGCGGCCGTGAAGCTCTTCGTGAGCGATCCGATCCGGTAGCGCGCCTCGGACCCGGCGCGAACCGCCACGGAGTCGCCGAAGCGCTGCCAGAGCAGGACCTCCGAGCCTTGCTCGAGGTAGGCCGTCCCCTCGAAGCCCGCCTCCTCGATGCACACGGCGAGCTCGCGGCCCGAGCAATCGGCAGGACCGGCCGCACACGAGGCCGCGGCGATCCCGATCGCGAGGCATGCGCCCGCCCGAACGGCTGCACCCATCTCCACCCTCCCTCGCAGGCGCCACTGCACTGCGTGGCCAGAAGCTACGGGCATTCGGCCCGGCAGGGGGACGGCTTTCAGGGGGGATTGCGGTGAAACCGCTTGCTGATGCGGCAGATCTGCCGCGGGGTACCGCGAACGATCGACTAGACCGGCGTCCCCAGGCGGGCGGCGAGGGCATCGCGGTAGCTGGAGCTGACGCGCCAGACGGTTCCGTCGTCGAGCTCCACCGCCGGCTCCCGGCTCCCCGGTCGCAGCACGGCGACGATGGCTTCGATGCGAACGATGGTCGAGCGGTGGACGCGTTGGAATTGGGCCGGGTCCAATTCATCCTCGAGATCACGCAGGCGCCGGCGCACGAGTTCTTCGCCCGAGTCGTGCACAACCCGGACATAGTCCCCGTCGGCCGCGAGGACGCGGATGCGGTCACGAGGGACCAGGCGCACGCCGGAGCCGCGCGGTGCCGCGAGGTGAGTGGGGGCCGGAGTGTTGGGCTCCACCGACACCTGTCCTGCGGAACCCGCACGCCGGCCTCGGTGCACGAGCGCGCTCACGACAATGGCCGTGAGCAAGAACCACCAGGGAGACAACCGCACGGCCAGTCGGACTCCCAGGTCCCCCGGAGAAGGGTGGGCCGAGGGCTCGAGGGTGACCGAACCGAACACAAGGAGCCCCACCGCGACCCACCCGACCAGGTACCCCGTCCAACGGGTCACCAGCAGCCCACGTCGCGCCATCTCGTCCATGGCCTTCTCATACGCCTTCCGCCGCCCCGTGCTCCATCCGACCCGGGAGCAGCACCTGCCGGCGACCCGCCGAGGTCAAGAACGCCGACGCTCGCAGAGCGTCGGAAACCGGGGGCAGACGTCGTCCGTAGGGCGTCGAAGCCACCCACGCCCCCGGAAGGACGCTCATGGAACGCCTGGGCCTCGACGTTCGCTACGCGTTGCGTCGACTCCTCAAGAAGCCAGTGTTCACGTTGGTCGCCGCCGTCTCCCTGGCGCTCGGCATCGGCGCCAACACCGCGATCTTCACACTGGTCAACGCAGTGCTCCTGCGCGACCTCCCGCTGGACCGTCCCCAGGAGTTGGTCGACGTGTATCGCAGCGTGGCGGGCTTCTCGCACGCGACCTTCTCCTATCCCGACTATCGCGATCTCAAGGCCGACGCATCCGAGGTCTTCACCGACGTGGGCGCCTCCCGTCTCGCACTCGTGCCGATCGACGCGGAGGGGCAGATCGAGGTGGTTCCCGCCGAGCTGGTGACCGGGAACTGGTTCTCTCTGCTTGGCGTTCCCGCCGAATACGGCCGCATGATCCAGCCCGACGACGACGTGGCCAAAGGCGGGCACCCGGTGGTTGTGCTCGGATATGAGTTCTGGCAGCGACGTTTCGGTGGTGACCCGGAGGCGGTGGGCGCGAACCTTCCGCTGTACGGGCGCGACTATCGAGTCATCGGCGTGGCACCCAAAGCCTACAGCGGCAACCTGAGGGGGCTGAACCCGTCGTTCTACGCACCGATGATGATGATCGGCCACCTGCAGCCCGCGGACCAGGACGAGCTGGAGGCACGGGGCAACCAGAGCATCTTCCTCAAAGCCCGCTTGGCCAGCGGTGTGAGCGTGTCGCAGGCGCAGGGGGCGGCCACTCGATGGGCAGCCGGCTTTCGGGAGACCTATCCAGGCGAGTGGCAAGCGGACAACGAGATCACGCTGGTTCCCACGTCCGACGTGATCATGAACCCGATGCTGGACCGCTTCATCCAGGCGGCAGCGATCCTGATGCTGACGGTGGTGGCTCTCGTGCTGCTGATCGCCTGCGCCAACCTCGGGAGCTTCCTCCTGGCGCAAGCGGCGGACCGCCGCAAGGAGATCGCCATCCGACTGGCGATGGGCGCACAGCGTAGCCAACTCGTTCGCCAACTCCTCACGGAAAGTCTCTTGCTGAGCCTTGCGGGAGGAGCGCTGGGGATCGGCCTGGCGGTGCTGTCTCTTCGGGCGCTGCAGGCGGCCGATCTGCCGCTGCCGTTGCCGATCACCCTCGATCTCGCGCCCGATGCAAGGGTGCTCCTGTTCACACTGGCGGTCAGCGTCGTGGCCGCGGTGATGTTCGGGCTGGCCCCGGCGCTCCAGGGCAGCCGCCCCGACGTGGCACCCACGCTCAAAGACGAGAGCACCGGAGGAGGGCGACCTCGGAGGGTGAACCTGCGCAGCATGTTGGTGATCTCTCAGGTTGCCGTTTCCCTGGCATTGCTCGTGGGAGCCGGTCTCTTCCTGCGCAGCCTGCAGGCTCGCCTGGCGGTCGATCCGGGATTCGGATACGACCCCGCTGCCGTCCTCACCATGCAGCTCCCGCCGGAACGGTATTCCGAGGAGCAGGGAAGCGCCTTCATGCAGGAGTACGTCGCCCGGGTGGCGGCGCTGCCCGGCGTGAGCGCGGTAGGGCTGACCGACGATCTGCACCTCAGCACGTTGAACAACTCGATGACTGGAGTGGGCATCGACGGCGTCGAGCCACCTCCAGGCCAAGACTACCATCTCATCGACCGCGCCATCGTCGACCCCGGCTTCTTCGCGGCCACCGGTGTCCGAATCGTGCGGGGCCGCAACTTCGACCTCAGCGATGAGGCGGGCGGCCCGCGCGTGGCCATCGTCAGTCAAGCGATGGCAGAGCGGTTCTGGCCGGGACAAGACCCGATCGGAAGGATCATGAGGGGCCGGGACACCGAGACGACCGTCATCGGAGTGGCGAGTGACGCGAAGGTGCGCTCCCTGGGCGAAGATCCTCGGCCGTTCATCTACCAACCCTACTCGCAGAGCTACCGCTCCGGCGTCACGGTGGTGGCCCGGACCGACGGCGGAGACGAGCGCACCCTCCTGAGCATGTCGGAACTCCTGCGAACCATGGATCCCGAGGCCATCGTCTTCGAGCAGAAGACCATGGCGCGACATCTCGAGACCATGATGGTGGGGCACCGCCTGGGTGCCTGGGTCATCTCGGCCTTCGGTGTGCTGGCGTTGTTCCTCGCCACACTAGGGCTGTACGGCGTGGTCAGCTACGCCGTCGCCACCCGCAGCCGTGAAGTCGGGATCCGCTTGTCGCTGGGTGCCGAGCCCGCCCAGGTGATCCGCATGCTGATGCGGGGAGGGATGCGGCTCGTGGGCATCGGGCTCGTCCTGGGGTTCGCGCTCGCCTTGCTGGGATCGCGGCTGGCGTCCGGACTCCTGTACGGCGTGAGCGTGACCGATCCCGTGGCCTTCGCGGTGGTCCCGCTCCTTCTGGCGGCAGTGGCCGCCCTGGCGGCCTGGATTCCGGCCCGACGGGCCGGGCGGGTCAGTCCGGTCCGGGCGCTGCGCGCCAACGGCTGAGGGAGTTCCCCCAAGCGCGCGCGGATCCGCTCCTCAGTTCTCCGAAGCCAGAGGTCGGACGGCCTTCAGCACCTCGCGGGTCAGGTCCCAGCGATCGAAGCCCTGGCGCCCGTAGTCCAGGCCACGCCGCACGATCACCAGGTCGTGCGAGGGGACCACGATCACGAACTGACCCCGGTTGCCCGCCGTCGAGTAGGCGTCCTTGGGGACGTCCGTTCGATCGTCGGGGACCAGCCAGAACTGACCACCGTAGAAGTTTCCGGATTCGGCCGTGGCAGGAGCTGGCGTGCGCACGAAATCGATCCACTCCTGGGACAGCAGTCTCTGGCCCTCCCAGACGCCGTTCTGCTCATACAGCATGCCGAAGCGTGCCAGATCACGGGCATTCGTGTAGACCTGGCTGCTCAGAATGAAGTCCCCAAAGCGGTCGGTGCTCACCAGGGTGTTGCGCATACCGATCCGGTCCAACAACGCGCGCCGGGGAAACTCCAGATACGTCTGCGCGTTGCCCAGGGCCAGCTTCAGCGCATACACGGCCAGCAAGGTGTCGTAGTTCTCGTAGTCCCACACCGAGCCCGGATCCCGTACCAGGGCACGGCTGCGCGCGCCCACCGTAGAGCTCGCGCCGGCCCAGTAGGACAAGCCCGACCCGGTGGCGTACTCCAGCGCCTGGTTGTCGATGGACTCCAGCCCGCTGGACATGTTGAGCACGTTGCGCAGCGTGATACGCCGCCGGGGATCGTGCTCTGGAGACGCGGCCTTGGGGAGCCATTCGAAGTCGAGCGCCTGATCCAGGCTCATGCGACCCTGGTCCACCAGCATGCCGATCAGCGTAACGGCGATACTCTTCGCCGTCGACCAAGTGCGCGTCCGCGTGGAGGCATCCACACCGGGTGCATAGCGCTCGTGCAGGATGCGTCCGTTCTGGACCACCATGAGCGACAGCGTGACCTGCTCAGGCGTAGGCCGGTTGAACGCCCAATCGGAGGCAGCCTGCAGCGCGGCTCCATCGACGTTGGCAGGGAGTCCGCGGTCTGCCACCAGATCGCCGTTGGGCCAGGGAAGCGTGGCAGCGTCTCCCGAGAGGGGCGGCATCGTCAGCTCTGGAAGCGAGGCGATGTCGTCGAACGTCTGATCCGGGGCCAGCACCACGCAGCCGATCCCCTCACGAAATGCCGCGCGCATGACAGGCACGTAGCCCTCTGCGCCGATCGCAACCGCCTTGCGGTCCCAGTCGACGACGTAGTCGCCGCCCGCGGCGGTACCGACCGGCTCCCGGACGTAGCGCAGCTCCTGGTCGAACACCTGATCGAGCGTGCGGTGGGACGTGAACAACCCGTTGCACATCAGCACGGCCTCGACTCCACGCTGTACCAACTCCCGATTGAAGGCCCAGTAGTCGTAGCGGTCCTGCTGTTGCGCGACGAGCGCTGCGGGCACCAGGGAAAGCACCGCGAGGAGCATCGGGCTGGAGCGCTTCATGACGGACTCGGGCACGGGGATCGGGAAGACTTCGGCATGATAGAGGACGACGCAGGCTCCGCGCGAGAGGGACGCTGCCCGCTCGGGTCAGCCTAGCGGGGACGGCAACCCGAGGGAGTTCGGGATAGGGGCGCACCCCCCGCGGGGATCAGCCGCGCCACCACGACCTGACCGGACTGGGGACGTACGCGTGCCGTGACGGTGCAGGTGGCACCAGGAGCTCCAGCGGTCGGGCTGGGAGCTCGGGTCTCGGCAAGCGCCGACCCCACCACCGTGACCGGGCCATCCTCACAGCTCACCCCGAAGCGAGCCCGCCCCCCGGGAGGAAGCTCACCGATCTGGACTTGTCCGGCCCGGTGGGAAACGCTCAAGGAAACTCCGGTCTCGTTGCGCGCCTCGACCAGGCACTCATCGCCACGTGCCCCGGGCCCGGTACCTCCGGATGTCGCCGTGTGCGCGCAGGCGCCAAGGAAGCAGACGACCCCGAGCCACCCCCACTGCCCCCGTCCGTCCATCCGCCTCCCCTCCTTGCTGGTGTGCTGCATCGACCCTACACAAGGGGATCGAGCGCGTTCCGGTCCGAGAGTTGCTGCGCTCGACGAGCGCCGACGCCCCACACCCGACGCCCCCCGAGCCCGAGTCGCCAATGGCACCGCACCCAGACCCGAGGCGCCGTTCCCATTCGGTGGGCTCCTGGGTCATCGCCGCCCTCTGCCTCACGCTACCCACCTGCGACATCGCGGCCACGGGCCCCGACGGCGACTCCTGTACGGACTCCATGGGTCAACAGGTGCTCGACCTCGTCAACCAACACCGAAGCGACGCCGGGCTGCCGGAGCTGATCGTCGACGCGCGCATCGTCGACGCCGCACGTCGGCACTCCAGGGACATGGCCGAGCACGATACGTTCAGCCACACCGGCACAGACGGGTCCACTCCCTCCGTACGGGTGCGCGAGTCGGGATACGACTGGAACTACGTGGCAGAGAACATCGCCGCTGGCCAGACCAGCCCCGCCGGCGTGGTCGCGGCCTGGATGGACAGCCCCCCGCACCGGGCCAACATCCTCTCCACGCGGGCGGCCCATGCGGGGATCGGGTACGTTCAAGCCTCGAGCACGACCTATGGGCACTACTGGACGCTGGACTTCGGGGCGTCCGACGCCGCACCGGCCACGCCGCGCGGTGGCTGCCACCCCTGACGCACGGCCCTACCTGGCCGCGCCTGCTGCCTCGGGCTACCGTCCCTGATGCGTTGGCTCTTCCTCGCGGTCCTGGTCCTGGTGATCGGAGCTCTCGGCTTCGGCAAGGACGGCTTCTTGCGAAGCCGCTCCCCCGCTGCCGTCCGCGACAGCCGCGGCGGGGCAGCGATGGACGTCCTGGTCCTCGCCTTCGCGCTGGCGCTGCTGGTGGGTCTCGGCGAGTTGTCGGGCGTGGCCTACACGCAGCGCGTGGCACAGAAGCTCGCGTTCTGGAACCTGAACGCAGCCTGGCTCACACCGGCCGTGTACCTGCTGCTCTTCTCGGGCCCGGCACTGACCCTCGCGCTCATCGCCGCCTGGCAGCCGAAGCTGGTGCCCCTGCAGGTGGCGGTCTTCGCGCTGGGTTTGCTGGCGACCGCCTCGCTGTCGCTCTCCTTTTTCCGCGTGCATCGCCTCGCGCTCGCGGTGCTGGCGTTGGGGCTGGCCGTGCGTCTTGCGCAGCTCGCGGGCGCCCACCCTGCTCGGATGCGAGACACCGTGCGCCGCGGCGCAGGGCTTCTCGGGATCGCCTGGATCGGTCTCATCGCGCTGGGCCTTCGTCAGGGAGCGCGGGAACGGCACGCCGTCGAGAACCTCCCCGCCGCCCGCGAGGGCGCACCCAACGTGCTGTTGTTGATCCTCGACACGGTGCGCGCGCAGAGCCTCTCACTCTACGGATACGAACGGCCCACCACGCCCCATCTCGAGCGCCTGGCCGCGGAGTCGGTGGTCTTCGACCGGACGATCGCCCCGTCGAACTGGACCCTCCCCTCCCATGTCTCGCTGCTCACGGGGACCCACCCGCACGAAACCACGGCTGGCTACCGCAAGCCCCTCGACGGCACGCAGCCCACGTTGGCCGAGCACCTGCGCTCGCTCGGATACGCGACCGCGGGCATCGTGGCGAACCGGCATTACACCAGTGCCGAAACCGGCTTGAGTCGGGGCTTCATCCACTACGAGGACTACCTGGGCACGGACGAGCCGCTCCTGATCCACGCGTGGCTCGGGAACACAGTCGGCGTGCAGCGGTTGGCCGCCGCCCGCACGCCCAAAGCCGTTCTCTCCGCGCTACTCCGGTTCAGCCCATCGAGGGGCAACAAGCGTGAGGCGCACCGCCGGTCCGCAGCGGAGATCAACGAGGCGTTTCTGCACTGGAGCGCGACTGTCGAGGGCCGACCGTTCTTCGCCATGCTGAACTACTTCGATGCGCACCAGCCGTACGAGTCCCCGGAGCCCTTCACGACCCGGTTCGCCATCGATGAGCCGACCCCGGAGGGCCTCCCCAAGGACATCCGGGCTGAACAGGGGCGCTATGACGCGGCCATCGCCTATCTCGACGACCAGATCGGTGCGCTCCTCGCCGAGCTGCAACGCCGGGGTGCCCTGGACAACACCATCGTCATCGTGACCGCCGATCATGGGGAGGAGTTCGGAGAGCACGGCGGCAGCGGGCACGGCGGCCACCTGCTCATGGAAACCATCCACGTGCCTCTCCTGATCCGCTATCCGCGCGGGCTGCCCGCGGGGGTACGCGTCTCTCCCTTCACCAGCTTGCACGACGTGCCTTCGACCATCGTTGCACTCGCCACGCCCGGCGTGGCGTCACCGCTCGAGGGGAGGTCGCTGCAACGGTTCTGGGACGGTAGCACCGATCCGCAGGACCCCGTCTTCCTCTCCGAGATGAGCCGCGGGCCGGGGGGAACGGCACCCTCGTTGGGCTACACGGTGGAAGCCGAGCGCAAGTCGCTGATCGACGGACGCTATCAGTTCCTCTGGGGACGTCAGGAGGACGACGAGCGGGAACGCGTGTACGACCTGCGGAACGACCCCGGGGGCCTTGTCGATCTCGTGGGGACCCCGGCGGGAGATACCGTGCGCGCCCGCCTGCATCGGGCGCTCGCCGCCGCTCTGCCGGGTGGGGAAGGCTCCGACCAGCGCTAGCAGTTCGCTGCAGCACGCGGTGCCGGTGCAGGCAAGGCGTCGAGGCCCCAGGCGCGGGCGCCGGACCCGTCCTCAAGAGGCGGTTTCGACGATCTCGTCGCCCAGCGCTTCCAGCTGAACCCGGGTACACCCTTCGTAGCGGTCGTCCGCCGTCGACGCGTAGGCGGCGCAGAGCCGATCACAGGGAGGACCCACCACCATCTGATCGGCCATCTCGAAGAGGACGTGGTCCTCCTTGAGGATGTGTCCGCGAATCAACTCGATATAGTCGCGCCCGGCCCGCACCAGGCCGGCGGCATCGACCGCGTGACCTTCGCCCTCTCCCAGCGCCGCCGCCATGGCGGCCACGTGGTGGCGACCCAGGCGATGCTCGTGGAGCATCACCGCGATGGGACCGGCGTCGTGTGGCATGCCCCGCGCCTCCAGCGCCGGAAAGAGCAGCCCTTCCTCCTTTCCATGGTGACAGGCGTCCGCGAACAGCCGGAAGAAGCGCACGCACTTGCCGATCGTCGCCAGGTCCAGCAACCCGGGATCTGCCTCCAGCAGCGGCTCCAGAACGGCGACGACCTGCAGGATCCGCTGATGCTCGGCCCGAAGCACACCGGTCGACGTGCGAGCGTTCATGATTTCACTCCTGGTCGAGACGACACGACACGGGTGTAGATGACCGTGAAGCGACCTTGGGCCACCACCTGACAATCGAGGCAGTCCTCTGAGAAGTCCTGGCCCCGTACCGGCTCGGTCTCGACCTCGAACCCCAGCTCTTCGTAGAGCCGGATCATCTCGGCCGCCCGCTCACCCTCGGCGATGAACCGCCTTTCCCAGCCGGCCGCCAAGCGTTCCGAGTCGTCCGTCGCCGCCTCACCCGCCGTACGATGCGCCTCGCTGCGTACCAGCCCAGCGAGGACGCGCACGGAGTCCGCTCCTGGGCCTCCGGGGGCGGGCGCCCGCACCACCGGAAGCGAGCGGCGCTTCGGTCCGGTCATCGACGCTCCCCGACCGGCCCGGCCTCGAGCGTCTCCAAGCGACGCTGGCCCAGGTAGGCGGCGCCCAGCGCGGACGTGAACTGCACCATGTCTCCGTCGGGCACATTCACCTCGGAGCGGAGCTCGCCCCGAATCACGTCCACCATGCGGTGGAAACGCAGAATACCGCCGATGAGCGTGTACTCAGGCTCCATGCGGACGCGTTTCATGAGCTGTACCGAGCGGGACACCAGCGAGACCACCGCACCGTGCATGATGTCCGCGGGTGCGGCGCCCAGCGACAGCTGGTTGATCACCTCCGACTCGGCGAAGACCGCACACACACCGGAGATCGGGACCGGGTTCTTGGACGTCTCCACCAGCGCCCCGATCTCCTCCGTCTCGTATCCCATGTAGCGGGCTGTCTTCTCGAGGAACGCACCCGTGCCCGCGGCGCACTTGTCGTTCAAGCGGAACGACTTGACCTTGGCGCCCTCGTCCAGTCGCGTGGCCTTCATGGTCTGGCCCCCGACGTCGAGGATGGTCTGAGTGCCGGGGAAGAGGAGCGTGGCCCCGCGGGCTGCCGCCGTGAGGTCCGTCACATGCGTGTCAGCCTCTTCCATCTGGTGCCGCCCGAAGCCGGTGGTCACCACGTACTCGACGTCGAAACGGGCGAGCCCACCCTCGGCCAGCGCCTCGGCCAGCGCCTCAGTCCCCGCCTCCCCCAGACGGAATCCGGTGGGGCGCATGGCGTGCCCGGCCACGGCGTGGTTGGAGTCGAGGACCACTGCCTTGGTGTAGGTCGACCCGATGTCCACTCCGGCCGTGTATCTCATGGCAGCACCTCCTTGGCTTGCGCGGGCTGTCGACTCGCCCGCACCTGGTCGAGCGCGAACAGCGCCGCGCCGAGCGCACCCATGTAGTGGGACTCGTCGCTGACGTTGACGGCGGTGCCCAGCCGCTCGTTCAACGCGGAGATCATGGCGGTGTTCTTGGCCACGCCCCCCGTGAAGGTCACCTCGTCTTCCACGCCGACGCGTCGCAGCAGGCCCACGGAGCGACCGGCGATGGAGTGGTGCACGCCCAGAAGGATGTCCTCGATCTTCTTGCCCTTCCCGAGCCACGACAGCACTTCGGATTCGGCGAACACCGTGCAGGTCGTGCTGATCTTGACCGGGCGCTCACCGCGAAGCGCGGTGGGGCCCAGCTCGTTCAGCGGGATATCCAGCGCCCGCGACGCGGCTCCCAGGAAGCGGCCGGTGCCCGCCGCACACTTGTCGTTCATGCAGAAGTCGACGATCTCGCCGCTCTCGCTGACACGGATGGCCTTCGTGTCCTGGCCACCCATGTCCACCACGGTCCGTGTCGAAGGGAACATGTGAACCGCCCCACGTCCGTGACAGCTGATCTCGGTCACCTGGGCATTGCCGAATGTCACCTTGTAGCGGCCGTAGCCGGTACCGATCACGTATTCGACCTCCCGCTCCTCCAGCCCGCTGGCGTCGAGGGCCTGCGTGAAGGCCTCCTGAGCAGCTTGGATGACATTGGCCCCCGTGTCGGTGAGGGCTCGGGCCACGATCTGGCCTTCCTCGTCGACGATCACTGCTTTGGTCTGGGTCGAGCCGACGTCGACCCCCGCTGCGTATGCCATTGCGGTCTCCTGGTCCCTAGGCCCGGTGGGCTCCCGACTGCAACCGCCGCGCAGCCAGTCCCTCGAAGAAGGCATCGATGCGATTCTTGAGCTGCGCCTCCGACACGACCCGACGGTCCATCATGTCGGACTCGATGAACAGGGAAGGAACGTCCTCGCGCGCCATCGTCTCCCTGCGCTGGTCCGCCAGGCCCGTGGAGACGGTGCGACAGCTCTTGATCGGGTGGTAGACCACTCCGTCCGCTTCGAATTCCCTGAACATCTGGAGCAGGGGCTCGGTCTGGAAGAACATGCTGTCCATGGCATCCCGAACCCCGCGCAGCAGTCCCTCCGCAAGGCTCTCCAACGGACGTTCGAGGTCGTATTGATGTCCCTCGTTGGCGCCACCGGAAGCGAACCACAAGTAGGTGGAGTTGACGAAGGTCCCGCCCCACTCCTGGAACATCTCACCGAAACGACGGAAGATCGGATAACAAGGAACCCCCACGAAGAGCAGCCGATAGAGCTCCTCCGTCAGCGTTCCAATGCCCTCTTCCGCCTTGTAGCGCATCTCTTCGACGAGTTCCTCGAAGTAGGCGGCTCCCTCGGGCGTTCCGCGCAAGCAGTTCGACACGCCCAGGTAGATGGTGCCGTCGGTCAGTGCATTGAACACCGACGGATGGGCGCGGTTGAGGGCGAGCACATCCTTCCAGCCCGCAGCCATCGTATTGGCGTGTCCCAGGGTCTCCCGCAGTCGGTCGATGTCGAAGCGCTTTCCCGTGATCCGCTCCAACACTGGAATGAGCTCGTGCAGCTGGGCCAGCACGTATCGCAGGTCGTTCTCGAAGTCCGGGTCGCCGCGATCGGGACGCAGGTGGGCTGCCCTGCTCCCCGGAACGTCGATGGTGACGATGGGGCAGCCGTACATGCGCTCCCAGATCTCCGCCCACTTGATGTACGTGTTGCAGGCATTCGTGTAGACGGCGATGGCCGGCTTGGGGATGCGCCCCATCGGCAGCGTTCCTCCACGAAGCTGCGTGGCCACGTCCGCCTTCACGTAGCCGCAGATGTCGGGGCTGTAGCCGTAGTCCTCGGCTTCGTTGAGGTAGTCGTGCGCCACGTGGCGGACGGCAGTCTGCAGCGAGTTGATCTCGGGGAACACCACCGGCAGATCGAACACCCGCAGCAGCTCCACCAAGCTGCCCATCACGAAGACGTAGGCGCCGCCCCTTCCCTCCTCCGCCGCCTGGGTGAGGCCGGCGAACCACTCCTTGAAGAGCCGAGCACCGTCCGAGTTCCCTCGGCCCACGATCCCGTCTGCGATCACTTCCCTCATCCGTCCACCTCCAGGAGGTCTCGGGTCACCCACGCGTTCATGGCCCTTCCCGTCTCCCTCATCGGGCCCGCGCGGGCTCAGTCGAACATCAGGTTCTCGACGAAGGTTTCCAGCTGGATCTCCAGATGATCGAAGCTGGTCATGTTCTCCTCGAACTCGCTCACGAAGTACGGCACGCCGGCGGCGTCCAAGCCCTTGGTGTACGCCACCTGCTCTTCGAGACCTGGCTCACACATCTTGGCGGCGGTGACGATGGCCGCTTGTGCTCCCGCCGCGCGCACCCGCTTCAGCAGCATCTCCTCTTTCGGTTTGCGATTGTCGTGTTGCACGGGCGAATAGGAGGAGTGCTCCAGATAGGCGTATGCCAGATTGAACAATGGGTCGCCATCGGTGGGAACGTCATCCAGAAGCCAGCGCATCCCGATAAGCAGGTCGTCGTCCACCACGTAGCAGGAGCGGGCGATCACACCGAGCAGATCGAGGGGCGGCTGCTCGCAGAAGCCGCCTTCGAAGACGACGGTGACGCGGTCCAGGCGCCGTGCCTCCCGTGCTTCCACCTTCGGAAGGGTCGCCTCCAGGAGGCGGTTGTGCTCCTCGCGTCGCATGACACTGCCCACCGCCATGAGGGCATACGCCTCGTCGGCGGCGATCTTCCAGGGGCTTTCGCGTTTGATGCGGTACAACTCGCGCAAGAGCGCCCGGTTGCGATTGTAGATCTCGATGGACGCCTTCAGGTCGTCCGCGGACACCGAACTTCCCGTGACCTCCTCGATGGTGCGGAGCAGACGGCCGTACTCTCCACGGAGGTACTCTGCCGCGAACGCCGAGTTGGCATTCTGCGGGAGGTAGAGGATCTGGCAGGGATACTCGAAGTTGCGGCCGAAGATGCCGGCCAGATTGCGAGCCGCGTCACAGATGGGATGCGTGACGAAGAGGTCGAGGGTCACGCGGCCACTCAGCACGACCTCCAGGGAGGTCTTGAGGATGGAGCAGAGATAGGACCCGAAGTGCGAGTCGGCTTGCTGTGGCTCCAGCGGCGCACCCCGCATCCGCAGAGGCAGGGCGCCCGCCGCATGGGCCAGCTCCTCGGGGAAGTACACCTGGAAATGTCCGACCACCGCTCCACCCCCCTCCCTCCAGGCGGCCACGGTGGGGAAGCTGGTGTCTTCCAGCAGGTCTCGGCATCCGCTCAGGATCTCGTTGAGCGGAGTCGACTGCAGGTCGCGGTGCAGCACGGTACCGGTCATGAGTGACTCCAATCGGGGCGACGCTTGTCCAGGAAGGCGCGGAGACCCTCCACCGCGTCGTGGGTCGCCATGAGGTCATCGAGATAGAGTCTGGTGATGTCCCGCTCCGCCGAAGTGGCACACCCGCGGCCAACGAGGAGCGCACGCTTGGCGACCCGCAGTGCCGCGCTGCTGTGCGCGGCCATCTTCGCGGCCAGCGCAGCGGCCTCCGCGGCGAGCTGCTCGCCGGGCACCACGCGCCGGACCAGGCCCGCAGCCTCCAACACGCCTGCGCGGACCGCCGAGCCGCAGAAGATCAGCTCCGCAGCCAGGCCCGGCGGAGCCCAGCGGCCCAACTGCAGGCACGCGGCTGGAGGGAATACGCCGAGCTGGATCTCGGGCACGCCGAGCAGGGAGTCGTCCGCCGCCAGCACGACGTCGGCGGCCATCGCCAGCTCGAACGCTCCTCCCAGGCAACGACCGTGGACCGCGGCGATGACCGGGAGCGGAAAGGCACGCACGGCTTCGATGGTATCCATGAACTCCGGGATCATGGAGGCCGCCCGCTCAGGCAGGTGCTCCTCCACCGACGCGCCCGCGGAGAAGTGCTTCCCGGTGGCGCTGAGGACCAACACGCGCAGGGTCGCTTCGGTCGACAGGTCCGCGAGGACTTTACGCAACTCGGCGAGCAACGCCTGGGTCAGGATGTTGAGCGGCGGAGCGTCCAGCACGACCCTTGCGACTCCGTCCGCAACGCTGGTCTGGAGCTGCATTCCGCTGTCTCCTTTTCCGGCGCAGGGCGCCGGCCTTCAGATGTACTGGCCCCCGTCCACCTGGAGCGTCTGGCCTGTGATGTGCGCGGCACGCTCCGAGCTGAGAAACGCGACGGCGTCCGCGATCTCGTCCGGCTCCGCCAAGCGCCCGTCCACTGCCTCGCCGCGCGCGCGCTCGACGACGTCGGGAGCGAGTCCGTCCACGAGCGGCGTGTGCACCATGCCGGGCGCCACCACGTTGACGGTCACTCCGTAGCGCCCCAACTCCCTCGCCAAGCTCTTGCAGAACCCGATCAAGCCGGCTTTGGACGCGGCGTAGTTCGACTGCCCCAGCTTGCCTCGCAGCCCATTGATCGACGAGATCGCCACGATCCGACCCCACGCGGAGGCGCGAAGGACTGGCGCCACCGCCCGCGCGTAGGTGAAACAACCCTTGAGGTTGACGTCGATCACATCGTCCCAGTCCGACTCGGCCATCTTCCAGACCACGCGGTCGCGCGTGATCCCGGCGTTGCAGACCAGAACGTCGATACGGCCGAACGCGTCCAGCACGTCGCCCACGATCGTGGCTGCTCGGTTCAGGTCCCGCACATCGGCAGCGGCCGCGATCACATGGGTGCCCGAGGCTTCCAGGTCCCGGGCGGCCCGGGCGAGATCGACCTCGTCAGAGTCCACCAACGCCAGTTGGCACCCTTCCTGGGCGAAGCGCTCAGCGACGGACCGACCGATTCCCTTGGCCGCCCCGGTTACCAACGCCACCCGTCCGCCGAGTCCAAGCTCCATGACGCCTCTGCCGCCGTCTCAGCCGTTCTCGTGCGTCCGCGGACGGATCGCCTCGTACAGGTCGTCGTCCCATGGATGTCCTAGAGCCAGGAGCTGGCGCAGCCGGATGAAGTCGACCTCGCGGTTGTCCTTGGGACCCTCGTTGAAGGCACGAAAGCCCGCGCGAGCCTCCGTCATCATGTTCAAGGCCAACCACTCACGATTGGTGATGGAGTTCTGGTCCCAGTGACGCTGTTTGTGCTTGCGCAGGCTGTTCACGGTTTTGGAAGTGCAATCCGGCATCAGCATGAGCAGCTTGGTGCACAGCGCCTCCACTGCTTCGTCGAGGCGGGTGAAGTCGGTCTCGGCCCGCGCCAGGATCTGCTTGGCGGCGTCCCGCTCGGCTCCGGATTTGAAATCGCCGTACACCAGAGTGCCGAGGGGTCCCACCATCCGGTCGGTCACCACCATGGGGTTGGCGATCCACTCGCCATCGACCTTGAGGCAGGGCACCACCTCGTTGAGCAGCCCGTAGAACAGAGCCTTGTGGGCGCTCCAGGTCTCGCACAGCACTCCGCTCTCCATCGCACGGGAGAAGCCGACATAGAGAGGTAGGAAGTCCGTGGAGCCGCCGTCGGGCGCCGACCCGTGCTTGGGACCGGCCTGGCCGAAGCGGGCGGTATCGACGGCGACGCTGAAGTCGCAGGCCATGCCGATCTCCTGCCCTCCGCCGATCCGCATGCCGTTGACGCGATTGACCACCGGCTTGTCGCAACGCAGGATGCTGTCGATCATGTCGTTGAACAGTCGCATGTACTGCTTGTACTCCTGCGGGTTGCCCGAATAGTACTCGGCGTACTCCCGGGTATTGCCGCCTGTGCAGAAGGCCTTGTCTCCCACGGCAGTGAACACGACGGCCACCACTCGGCGATCCATGGACGCCTGCCGGAACGCCAGGATGATCTCCTTGATGGCGTCCGTCGTGTAGCTGTTGTACTGGCTGGGGTTGTCGAGCACGATCCAGGCGTTGAAGAGCCCCGGCGCCACGCGACCACGCGGATCGAGGGCGGGCCGCAACTCATAGCGGATCGCGGTGAAGTCACCTTCGGGAACGAGCGTGTGACTCTTGAGGGCCGAGGGTGCGCTTCCAGGATCGATGTCCAGCGCCACGGGACTCTCGTGCGACATGCTTCTCCTCCTAGTGTGCCCGCTCGGGAACGAGGATCGCGCGACGGGCCAATCGGTGCTCTGCGGCGTCGGTGAGGATGGCGGAGCCTCGGTCCAGCGCGTGGGTCTCGATGAAGGGCCGGAGCGCGATGCGACCCTGCGTCACCAGTGCCAGTGCTTCGGGATAGAGCTCGGGCCGGCATCCCCACGTCCCCAGCACCGCCGCGTCGAACGCCATGAGGTTGCTGAGCCGTAGCTCGATCTTGGCCAGCGTGAAGCCCACCACCATCAAGGTGGACGCATAGGTCAGCAGGCCGTACGCCGTCTCCTGTCCAGCGGGATGACCCGAGCACTCGAAGACCTTCCAGCCGTGCTCCGGAATTCCCCACGTGGAGGCCGTCTCCCGGACCCGGCGGCGCAGCGTCTTGAAGTCGAGCGCAGAGGTATCCAGGACCTCGTCGGCGCCGAAGGCGCGAATGGCGTCCAGGCGGGATGCGTCGACATCCAGCGCGACGGTGCGGGCGCCGACGGCATGCGCGATCTGTACGCAGTGGGTACCGACCCCACCCACTCCGACGATGATGGCCAGGTCACCTTCACCGAGGCCGCTGCGGACGATGGCTTGATACGGGGTGGTGACCGCGTCGGCCACGACGGCCAGCTCGGCGAGCTCGAACCCGGCTCGATCCTCGACCAGACAGAGACCGCGGGCCGGCACCCGCACGAACTCCGCGAAGCCGCCGTCCATGTCGTTTCCGGGCATGACCTGCGAACGGCAGACGTTGCTGCGACCCGAGCGACAGAGCTCGCATTCGAGGCAGGGAATGACGGCAGGCACGATCACCTCGCGACCGACGAGGTGGGAGAAGGCGCTGCCCGCCTCTTCGACGGTTCCGGCGATCTCGTGGCCAAGCGTGAGGGGCAGTGGGCCCCGCGTAGGGACGCCATCTCTCCAGAAACCGATGTCGGTATGGCACACGCCACACCCCGCCACCCTGACCAGCACATCGTCCGGCCCCGGCACCGGCCGGGGGACGTCGCGCAACTCCAGTGGCGCCGAAGGCGTCACCAATTGGAGGGCCTTCATCGTTTCCATCCCTTCGTGGGGCATGCACGCCCGGGCGTGCGTCCCGGACCCCCCGACTACGCCGACCCGGACGTCAGTCCGTGCAACAGATAGTCGGAGAACTGCTCACCCAGCTCGGCCGCGTGGAACTCGCCCTCGGGACGGTACCAACGCGCAATCCAGTTGATCGCCCCCAGGATGCCGAAGACGGCGATCTTGGGGTCGACCTCACGAAACTCGCCGCGCTCGATTCCTTCAGTGACGAGCTCGCGCAACACGTGCTCGTAGCGGTCGCGCCCGGCGATGATCTCTTCGCGTAGCTCGGGCGAGAGTGCGGGAACCTCGAAGGCGAGGGGCGAGCCTTCGAGGGTGTCGGTCATGACGCGCACGTGCTCACGGATCAGGTAGGCCAGCCGCTCGGCCGGCCCCTGGCAGCACGCGAGGGACTCGCGGATCAGGCGATCCAGTTCTGCAAGCGACTCCTGATGGCAGGCGAAAAGGATGCTGTCCTTGTCCGGGAAGTAGTGGTAGAGCGCCGTCTTTCGAATGCCCAGGCGCTCGGCGATGTCTTCGAGAGTGGTGGCGTGGTACCCCTTCTCCCGCACGGCCTCCAGCGCGGCGTGCAGGATCTGCGCGCGCCTGCGGGCCCGCTTGTCGCGGACGTGGGGCGTCAGGGTGGCCGCGTCGGGAGAAGACATGGTGTCCTCATGAAATTGAACGACTGTTAAATATTTGAACGATAGGTAGATTCGTCAAGGATCACGAGGGCGCCGGGTGCCCAAAGGGGACGGAGAGCCCCTGGGAGCCCGTCGAACGGAGGCCTGGGAGGAGCCGTAGACCCAAGCGGGGCTCGCGGGAAACCGGGGGGCCCCTGGTCAGCGCTGGTAGACCAGGCTGCCCCCGAGGTAGGTCTGAGCCACCCGCAGCTCCAGCAGTGAGCGGTCCGGGGACCGAGGCAGCGTGCCATCCAGGACCACCAGGTCGGCCCACTTGCCCACGGTGACGGAGCCGATCTCGGCGTCCCAACCGGCCGCGCGGGCAGGGGCCAGAGTGTAGGCGGCCAAAGCCTCGGGCATGGTGACCTTGTTGTCGGGATGCCATCCTCCCGCCGGTCCACCCGACGGCTTCTCACGGACCGTAGCGGCGTACAGCTGCTGTAGCGGATCGAGCGGGGCGGTCGCCCAGTCGCTCCCGAACACCAGGGACGCCCCGGCGTCACGGAGCCGTCCCCAGGCAAAGGCCCAGGCCACGCGCTCGTCTCCGAGACGCGCATGGTTGTAGACGTCGATCCCGGTGATGCAGTGGTGCGGGTTCATCGAGGCCAACACGCCGAGCTCGGCGAAACGCCGGACGTCCGCGGGGTCCACCACCTCGATGTGCTCGATGCGGTTGGGTCGAGACAGCGGACCCACCGTGTTGCGAGCGCGTTCCATCGCATCGAGGGACATGCGAACGGCACCGTCTCCGATGGCATGGACCGCGACGGGGAATCCTGCTTGGTTGTAGCGCAACACCGCGTCTTCCAAGGCGGAGGCCTCCATGCGCGGCAGGCCCCGTGCCTCTGGGTTGTCGGCGTACGGCGCAAGCAAGGCTGCGGTCCAGGCAGAGAGGACTCCATCGGCGACGAGCTTCACGTAGCCCAGGGCCACCATCGGACCCTGCGCCGCATGGAGGGCAGCCATCTGTTCGTCCAACGAATCGCGGAGCACTTCGAGGTCGTCCCCCTCGCCCGCCCTTGCCATGGCGCCGTACCAGATTCGCAGCGGAAGCTCACCGGTCTGCGCGAGGTCCGCGTATCTCCGGAGCTGATCCGTCCCACCCATGTCGTGGCCACCGGTCAGCCCGAGCGAATTGGCGTACGCGAGGGTTTCGCGCAGCACCGCCCTTTCCTCTTCCGGCGTCAGTGGCGGGATATGGCGCTGGACGAGCCCGGAGGCCGTCTCCAGCAAGATCCCCGTGGGCCGCCCGCTGACGGGATCGCGCTGGATCTGACCGCCCGCGGGATCGGGTGTGCGCGCATCGACACCCGCGATTTCCAAGGCCCGCGTGTTCGTCCAGAGGTAGTGCCCGTCGATGTGCGAGAGCGCGACGGGGTTGTCGGGAGCGATACGGTCCAGCTCCTCGCGCGTCGGCCAGGTCCCGCCGGGCTCGAGCAGATGATCCCAGCGGCCACCGACGATCCAGGCGCCCGGACCCAGCTCTTCCGCACGCGCACGGATCCGCCGTGCCCACTCGGCCCGATCCACGATGCCGGTCAGGTCCACGCCTCGGACCAGCGACGATCCGCTGCTGAAGTGGACGTGTCCATCGATGAAGCCGGGCACCACCGATCGCCCCTCGAGCGTGTCGACCTTGGTCCCGGCGCCGATCCAGCGCTCGGCGTCCCGGTCCGAGCCCACGAACACGATGCGTCCGTCGCGCACGGCCACGGCCGACGCCTCTGGCAGCGCTTCATCAGCGGTCAACACCGACGCGCCCACGAGCACCCAGTCCGCTGGATCGGGCACCGCGCACCCGGCGAGGAGGGCCAGAACCGCCAGCACGATCCACGCGCGTGTCCACCGCTGCGACATGTTCCCTCCCCTTCGGGTTGGCGCCGGGATCAATCTCGCATGAGCAACCGTCCGTTGACCACCAGATAGCGAGCCCGGGGGAGCGTTTCCGTCGGCGGCACGTACGCGTTGATCTGCCACACGCGGCCGTCGACGTCCTGGAGGGTGAGCGTGAAGTAGCTGAACGCGTAGGTCCCCCTGCCCGGCCCTCGGGCGCGTGCGGCCTCCGCTTCGCTCCACTGCCCCATCATCGCGTCACCGTCGGGTACCACCAGATGCCAGGGCGAGCCCACCATCCGCAGGAAGCCGCCGCGATCCTCGTACGTCCCGTCCTCGCGAAGGATCAAGCGGGGTGCATCCGCGTCACGAAAGTCGGCCCGCGCGAACGTCCCCTCCAAACGCAACTCAGCCTCTGGTGGCATCCGGCGCCAGGGACGATCCCGCTCGGAGAGCAGGACGCCCTCCCCCACTCCGTAGCTGGTGACGTAGGAGCCGCGTCGAGTGACGACCCGTCCACCTTCGAGATCCCAGCGCCCCCATCGCGACGGCTGCTGTGACTGATCCCACTCGAGATCCGACCGCAGCCCACGGATCGGCAGGCCGCGACGGTAGCGGTGGTCTGGCAGGAAGAGGTCCACCTCCGGGTAGTCTTCGAGGCTGGTCTGAAGCTGCGGCGCACCCGGGTCGGCTCCCACACTGAGGAAGTTGTTGGTCAGGTCGAGCAACAGCTCCATGCCTCCAGACCCCGCGCTGGCGCGCAGCCCCCGCTCCAGTCCGAGGTAAGCACCCGTGATCCCCTTTCCGAACTCCCCGTACCCGGGGGCGATCAGGACCAGTCCGGTGGTTCTGGTCGGACCCGGAGTCGTCCGCGGTCCGGACGCGGGGGGCGTCGCGCCGCCGGGCTCCTGCGCGGGAGCGTCGGTGGCGATCAGTGGCACGTCCGGGCCTTGGCGGGGGCCATCGCTGACCGAGAGATCCTGGACGCTGGACACGCCAGTCATCATGGCGCCCTGATACTGGTTGTAGGTGTCGTCGCTGTCGGCAATCGCCCAGAAGCGCGCCACCCATCCAGCGTTTCCCGCCACGGCCACCAAGGCGGTGTAGGTCTCACCCCCGCTGCGCAGCACGCCGACGCCGTAGCGGAACTGCCAGCCGTTCCCGAAGCCTTGGTCACTGGGTGGGAAGACGGGCCGCCACTCGCCGAGCTCCCCGATCGTCCGCTCGTAGGCCGCAGCGATCGTCTCCTCCGAGCGAATCGGGGGC